>NZ_JBVGQI010000049.1:0-275 GCF_058189395.1 Psychrobacter sp. CoH-33_TS_01 | reverse complement strand
ATCCGATCATCGCGGCTGCGGCTGGCGCGATAATGGCGATAGCAGTACCGATGTCGGCGTCGGCCGGTAGCTCCGCCTATTCGCCGACGACACTGGCTAGCTGGAACCAAGTCCATAGCTCCAGCCTCGTGTCATATACCAATACGGCGGACGCTCTGGTTTCAGGAACGATCGCGACGATCCACGAACAAGTTCTGAATTCCGCGAACCAGTTCGTTGCTGGTACCCAAGGCCCGGGCGGCACCACCGTGTCCGTGTCCTATGGACTCCAGGTG
>NZ_JBVGQI010000048.1:0-275 GCF_058189395.1 Psychrobacter sp. CoH-33_TS_01 | reverse complement strand
GTATAGTAGCACATTCATCTTCGCGCTGTACTTGACAACGGTGCCGCCCTGAGCCTCGACAAACGCCTCTTCGTCAGCCGAGCGGTAACTGGTCCAAGCCACATTGACCCCTGCTAGCTTCGCGCCTGCTGCCTTCTTCCGCACTGGCAGTTCGCCATCGATCTTGAACACGCCCTTAAGAGGACGATACCACGCTCGGAACTCTGCAACGCCATTCACCAACAGCTGGATCGTTGCGTGCGAGAACCCCTTGATGCGGCCCACCTCGTTCCAGA
>NZ_JBVGQI010000047.1:0-276 GCF_058189395.1 Psychrobacter sp. CoH-33_TS_01 | reverse complement strand
TGCCCGGTAGCTACGTTCGGATGGGATAACCGCTGAAAGCATCTAAGCGGGAAGCCTACCTCAAGATAAGATTTCCCTTAAGAGCCGTTCAAGACTAGGACGTTGATAGGCAGGGTGTGGAAGCACAGTGATGTGTGTAGCTAACCTGTACTAATTGCTCGATCGGCTTGACCATACAACACCCAAGTGGTTTGTATTGTGATAGTTATAACGATTTTATATCATACTTGCTAATGTAAGCTTGATTCAGTCATACCGCTTAATATAAGCAAAGCT
>NZ_JBVGQI010000046.1:0-277 GCF_058189395.1 Psychrobacter sp. CoH-33_TS_01 | reverse complement strand
GGTACTCGTAGGCCGCCGGGTTCGAGCTCGCCAACCGGGCGAGGACCGGCATCCCGTAACGCAAGTAGGCACCGTAGCCCACCCGAACTGGCGCGAGCGGAGGCTGCGAGAACTCGCACACGACCACCCGGCCGCCCGGCTTGGTCACCCGGTAGAACTCGGCGAGCGCCGCCCGCGGGTCGACGATGTTGCGCAGGCCGAACGAGATCGTGACCGCGTCGAAGGTGTCGTCGTCGAACGGCAGCGCCGTGGCGTCGGCCTGCACGAAGCTGATGAA
>NZ_JBVGQI010000045.1:0-277 GCF_058189395.1 Psychrobacter sp. CoH-33_TS_01 | reverse complement strand
GCTCCGGGGTGTGACGCTTCCTGCTGTTCGTCATGATCTGACCAGTCTCCCTGCCCGAACCCTCGGGCGACAGGACGACTCACACAACGACTGGACCTACAAGACGGGGTCAGTCCAAGATGACCAGTCGTCGCCGTCCCGAGTCGCGGTCGTGCGCAGTCCGGCGGGGTCAGAGCCGGCGCCGGGCTCCATGAGCGCGAACGAGGCCACATCGCCCTCAGCGGGGCGAGGCAGCCATTGCTGCTTCTGCACGTCGGTGCCGAACCCGGCGAGAACC
>NZ_JBVGQI010000044.1:0-278 GCF_058189395.1 Psychrobacter sp. CoH-33_TS_01 | reverse complement strand
CCTAGTCGGCGGTCGCGTTGGGCGCGGGGGGGGGATCAGTACCCTCGCCGAGAATGGCGAGATACCGGCGATAACCGAACACGCGCCCGCGTCGCCGACCGGTCACTTCCTCCACAACGCCAAGCCGCTCGAGATCGGCAAGTGCAGCGTTGATGGTCGGGGCCGATAGCCCCGTACGATCAACGAGAATGTTTGCGGTAAGGAACGGATTTTCCTGCAGGAGATCATGAACGCGTAGCGCCGATCCCGCACGGTCGCTTTCGGTCGTGATGCGTTCC
>NZ_JBVGQI010000043.1:0-278 GCF_058189395.1 Psychrobacter sp. CoH-33_TS_01 | reverse complement strand
GCAAACCCGGTGTCACCGATCCGGTAAGCCGAGATCCCCTTCGCGAGCGCATCGACGGACAGGCTCATGCACGCCGCACCGATCGGCACGCCGTCGAGTTCCACGCGGCTGTTGATGAACATCATGTAGCCGCCGACGGTCACCTCGCGATCCATGTTCACGTCGTACGCCTTGCCCGACGACAGGAAACTGGTCAGCCACTGATCCTTGTCGGTCACCTTCCGCTGCAAGCCGGCTTCGTTGTAGTAGTTGCCGCTCTTCACCGACACCCACTGCAC
>NZ_JBVGQI010000042.1:0-280 GCF_058189395.1 Psychrobacter sp. CoH-33_TS_01 | reverse complement strand
GATCAGCACGTCGTCGGGGCCTGGCACCGGTACGGCGCGGGTCGCCGGCACGAGCACGTCGGGGCCGCCGGGACGCACGATTTCGATCGCGGTCATGTGGGTGGGAAGGGGGTTCGCGTCATCAATCACGATATGATCCTCAACGTTCGTCGATGCGCGGCCGATTCGCGGGCCATCCTCGAATCGCGGCATCGCCATGTGTGTGAAGCCAGTCTATGGGCGATGCCGCTGGCGGGCACGCAGCGATTTACCGGTCGGGGAATGCAAAAATGCATCAGCC
>NZ_JBVGQI010000041.1:0-284 GCF_058189395.1 Psychrobacter sp. CoH-33_TS_01 | reverse complement strand
GAATAACCACGACCGGCCTTGATTTCTCGGATTTCTCCGTCAACAAGTGGCTTCGTGCTCATTCCATCTCCTTTGAGACAAGCATGAACAGCAGATCATCCACGCGACGGACTGCCCCGATCTCGTCAGTCTGCAAGTCACCGGTCTTCACTTCCTCGATAACGGTGTCGAAGATGCGCCGAATTTCACCGGTCCGCACCATCTGCCCCATCTCGAATCCAAACTTCAAAAGACGGCGACCCAGCTGCGATTTTGCAGCGGGCTCCGTGTCCGCCACCTCGAAC
>NZ_JBVGQI010000040.1:0-288 GCF_058189395.1 Psychrobacter sp. CoH-33_TS_01 | reverse complement strand
ATCCAGCGAAGCGCACCAGAGATACGTCGAGAACTCGGTGTGCTTTTCACAGTGCAGGTCTCCTTCGTCCCATGTCACGCCGTGAAGCGGCGTAGCATGGTCGGGTTCGGCAACGCCGAAGCGATGAGACAACTCGCTCATCGCCATCTGATCCTTGGCCTGGTCGCCTTCGGTCATGAAAGCGAGCTGCAATATGCCGCGCGGGGCCTGAATCAACAGATGCGGGCGCGCATGCACTTCACCCACGGCGGCAGCACGATCGGTGTAGGCCGGCATGCCGTACACGGT
>NZ_JBVGQI010000003.1:0-458759 GCF_058189395.1 Psychrobacter sp. CoH-33_TS_01 | reverse complement strand
TAGCTTTACTAACATCGATTCCAACATAGTGAGTCATCTTGTCGTCTTCCCTTGTTCATTCAGTGTCACTCATTGCATCTTAGAGATGGCGAGGCACTTGGATACCATTCAGAGTATGAAGATGAAGGATGAGCATTGGGCGTTATCTACGTCACAGTGTCTAAGCACTAAGGGTGCGGTCACGCTCACAATGCTCGTGATTCGATGATAAATTGTACCAATAACTCATGAGATTTATCATCAATCAAGATACAAGGCTGGGCATCCTGCCCAGCCTTATGAGCCTCATAAATCCGCTGGGCAAGATGCCCAGCCTACGGTCAATATTTTCGAGATTTGTAGGTTGGGTTAATAACCCACCACCTCTATTTTTAGCAAGAACCGTAGCGTGGGTTTAAACCCACGGTTTGGGTAGAGGATAAAGCGTTGAGTTTAATTAAGACTAAAATTCAATCATTTGTCACTGTATTTCAATGATTAGGTTTGTGTTCTGATTCCGTGGGTTACGCTTCGCTAACCACACGCTACGTCTCTTATTCAAACACTTTAAGTTGCAAAGTGAAATTTAAATAATAATTCACTCAATTGATGGGGAATTAAAATGATTAAAACTGACCAAGTAGAAATTCAATGTCCCCAATGTGGGCATAATGAATTTGAATATCCAGATAACTTGAAAGATAATGATTTTATTAAATGTAATAATTGTCACTTTGAAATCATGTCAGCTGATTTAAAAGAAGTAGGTTTTGAGCAAGCGAAAGCAGTAGCCATACCTGAAATAAAAGCAGAGGTTGAGAAAATATTTAAAGATATATTTAAAGATTTAAAATGAGTAATTTTGAAGCATTAAGCTTATTTATTTCTACTTTAGCAGTAGTAATTTCAACCGTCTCATTAGTTCGTACAAGAAAATTAGCTAAAGAACAACTAGAGCTTGAAAAAGTTACAGCTGAGCTATCGAGGCTTCAGATAGAAAATATAGCTGAGGAAAAAACGAATAAAGCCAAACCTAATTTTAATGTTAGCCTAACAAAAATAGGTGCATCTTATAATTTTTATATATCTAATACGGGTCTAGGCAGCGCATACAATGTTAATTTTGAGTTAATTAATTGCGAAGATAGCCCTTTATTTTCTTCTGAGTTACTAGATATGTTCCCTTATCAAGAGATGAAGCCGAGTTCAAGAATTAAACTCTTAGCCTCTCTACATATGAATAGTTCTGTCAAATACCAATCTAAGTTGAGTTGGGAAGATAAGAACGGTAATGAATATGAAGAAATATTTTGGACTTCTCTGTAAAAATGCATGATGAGTTATCAGAAGGTTTAAGACGTAGGATAGGCATCTTGCCCAGCATTATAAACCTGATAAATACGCTGGGCTAAAGCCACAGCCTACGCCCAAAATTTACGAGATTTGTAGGGTGGGTTAATAACCCACCAACGATATATAAAAAATCGCTATATTAAAAGGTGGGTTACGTTTAGCCTTCATTCTTTCCGAGAACTCGGCAAAACTAACCCACCCTACTTTAAAGCCAGTACCTGAACTTGATTACCCTAGATTCACCACATTAGAGTAACGTATATATGCTATCGTATATACATTATCCAAATAAGCGATTAAGGGGATACTCATGGAAACAGTGCAACAGCTAGAAGATAATGCAGACAGTAAGAGCAAACCTGATAGTCAGATACAATCAGACACCGCTAAAGTCTTTATGTCTGGCAACAGCCAAGCAGTGCGTCTACCTAAAGCTTATCGCTTTGACGCTGATATAGACACTTTAGAAGTTCAAAAGGTGGGTGACAGTCTGGTACTGACCCCTAAAACATCGCAAAGCAGCGCTTGGGAGAGCCGAGTCAATGCCGTATTCGATGATCTAGCGGCAACTCATGATGACTCTGATGCTTTGACGAATCTTGACCTACTTCTAGACATTGAAGACCCACCACCAGAGGAGCGTGAAGCTCTGGTCTTTCACAATGATTGGGCGGTTAAGGGTTGGGATCAATGACACATCGGTATATGCTCGACAGCAATATTTGTATTTATGCGATTAATAATCATCCTACAAAAGTCAAAGCTAAGCTAATAAGTATAGGCGAGGGTCAATGCGCCATATCAAGTATCGTAGCATCAGAGCTAGCTTTTGGTGTGGTGAAAAGTGGCAGATCAAACAATAAAGCCAACTTGACTCGCTTTTTATCGCTATTTGATATTATCCCTTTTGATGACAATAGTATGTGGCACTACGCCAATTTACGTCATGATTTACAAGCTAAAGGCCAAGTCATCGGCAGTCTCGATATGTTAATAGCAGCGCACGCATTAGCCCTAGATGCCACATTAGTCACTAACAATGTTAAAGAGTTCGACCGTGTACCCAATCTAAGAGTTGAAAACTGGATTTAGTTTTCTCCCTATAATTAAATAATGAATAAAACCCAAGCACCAAAAACAGTTTCCAAACTTAATAAAGCATTGTGGGATATACTCCGCTCACCCACGCTACCCATTCAATAACCGTAATTCGCAAGGTAAGCTCAATGACCTACTCAATTTTTTGCCAAACGCCAAACAATGCCCTCAAAGAACCTATGTTTTTTGGTCAACCGGTCAACGTCGCCCGCTACGACCAACAAAAGCATCCCATCTTTGAGCAGCTGATTGAAAAGCAACTGTCGTTCTTTTGGCGTCCCGAGGAAGTGGACGTCTCACGCGACCGTCTCGACTTTGGCAATCTATCTTCGCATGAGCAGCATATCTTCTTAAGTAACTTGAAGTATCAGACCCTGCTCGACTCGATTCAAGGCCGTAGCCCTAACGTCGTGTTATTGCCATTGGTTTCTATCCCTGAACTAGAGACTTGGATTGAGACTTGGTCTTTCTCTGAGACCATTCACTCGCGCAGTTATACCCATATTATTCGTAACATCGTCAATGACCCAAGCTTAGTATTTGACGACATTATGGAGAATAGAAACATCCTAGACCGCGCCTCAGACATCGCAAAATACTACGATGACCTGTATCAGCACTCGCAAGTTTATAGCTTATTTGGTGAAGGCACGCACACGATTAATGGTAAAGAAGTCACAGTAGATTTAAAAATTCTGAAGAAGAAACTCTACTTGTGCATCATGGCGGTGAACGTATTAGAAGCTATCCGTTTCTACGTCTCGTTTGCTTGCTCATTCGCCTTTGCTGAGCGCAAGCTGATGGAAGGTAATGCGAAGATTATTAAGCTGATTGCCCGTGATGAAGCGTTACATTTGACCAGTACCCAGCACATCCTCAACCTAATGCGCAATGGTAAAGATGACCCAGAGATGGTCGATATCGCCAAAGAGTGCTTTGAAGACAGCGTAGAAATCTTCCGCAAGGCTGCTGAGCAAGAGAAAGAGTGGGCAAGCTACCTATTTAAAGACGGCTCAATGATTGGCTTGAATAAAGACATTCTTTGCCAGTACGTAGAATATATTACCAATCTGCGCATGGAAGCGGTTGGCCTGCCAGCCATCTTCCCCGATGCAAAGTCTAACCCTATCCCATGGATCAACACTTGGTTATCGTCAGATAACGTTCAGGTAGCACCACAAGAGACCGAGATTAGCTCTTATTTGGTCGGTCAGATTGATTCAGACCTATCAAACAGCGACTTTGATGACTTTGAATTATAGGTTTGAACTATAAGATTTGCGCTATAAATCTGAAGGCTAGATTTAAGCTATAAGTCTAAAGTTGCCAGATTTAGATTCTGCAAAACCGTCATCACACTGTAGCTTTCTTATTATAAAGTGAGTGCGTTAACTGTCTTATATAGTGTGATGACCCGCTAGTAAATGAGAGAACCGTAGATTATAAAGGTGAGTTATGACTTGGGTGAAAACCAGTCGGACACAGTTTTATTTACATGATGACGAGACCTTGCTTGAGGGCCTACTGCGCACCGGTCACGAAGTCGAGTTTCAGTGTAAAGAAGGCTATTGCGGCAGTTGCCGAGTGCGCTTAGTGTCAGGATCGCATCCCATAGATTACGCCACCACACCGCTGGCCATGATTGAAGAGGATGAGATTCTACCCTGCTGCTGCCGAGTACAAGGCGTCATTCATATCTGTCATGAGCGTATTAAAGACTAGCGTTAGCTCTAGCAAATCATGTGTTTATTTATTAAGCCAATCCTTACCCATAAAAAAAGCAGAGACTCTATAGCCTCTGCTTTTTTCGTTTCAAGCTGTTCAAACCATTATGGCTGATTGCGTGCTGCGTCTTTCTCAAACAGCTGCATCAACTCTTCACGGAGACGCAAACGCTCCTCTTCCGTCATCGGCGTGCCGTTACCACTGTCGTCCATTCGCTCACCTGCGCTAGGCTCTTCTAAATAAGGCTGGTCAATGAGTGGCGCCTCAACCGTTTCTTGCGGAGGTCGTTCGGTCAAGATGATTTGGATTTGCTTATTCACCTGCTTATTACCCATAGTGCGCAACACTTGCGCATTCAATACCGTATCAGGCGCTTTGCGGGCCACATATTGGATGAGAGTATTGGCATCGGTCATCTCTACCCCATCAATGCTTAGAATCACATCGCCAACCTGTAGACCACTCTTCGCAGAAGGGCTCTCTGGGATGACATTGAGCACTTCTACCCCAGTCGTAGTATCGAGCTGAGTTGGATCACGGAGTTTCGATTGTATTTCGATACCTAGCCAGCCACGACGCACTCGACCATCTTTGATAAGCGCATTCATCACTTGCTCGACTAGAGAGGTAGGAATAGCAAAGCCAATCCCCATTGAGCCTCCCGAGCGTGAGAAAATCAGGGTGTTAATGCCCACGAGCTGGCCATAAGCATCGACTAGTGCACCGCCTGAGTTACCAGGGTTAATAGCAGCATCAGTCTGAATGAAGTCTTCAAACTTGTTCACGCCCAGACCGGTACGACCTGTCGCTGAAATAATCCCTTGGGTAACTGTCTGGCCTACCCCAAATGGATTGCCGATAGCGAGAGCAATATCGCCCACTTCGATAGGTTTCGAGCGAAACGCTAATGGCGTTAACCCCGTCATATCTACTTTAATCACGGCCAAATCGCTGTCAGGATCGGTACCAATGATTAAGGCGCGGCTGCGACGACCATCGTTAAATGAGACGGTAATTTCGTCCGCCTTTTCAATCACGTGAGCGTTAGTAACGATATAGCCATCTTGCGATACGATAACGCCTGAGCCTAAGTTGGTCTCGCCGTGCTCTTGCTCTGGCATCCCGCCATGAAACTCGAAGAAGCGGCGCAACACCGGATCGTCCATATACGGGTGATTGTTCACGACTTGGGTGGTATAGATATTGACGACAGACTGTGACGCCCGAGCGACAGCATCATGATAAGACACCACAGGTGCCGGAGTATCGGTCGGCGGCTGCGTCTCTTGCTGTACTGGCTCAGCTCGTGGTGGCTGCCACGCGGCATCTTGTTCACTTTGGTAGCTGGTGAACAACCAAGCAAACGCCACCAAAAGTGCCACCAGCAATAGCCATGGCAACCAGGTCAAAACAGACGTTTTTTTAGTATTTACGGGGCGCGACATATATTTACCTCTGGGGAGTTACCCTCAATTTTGGGAATAACTTTATTGGCCGTGACAGGTGATCCATAAAGTGCTAAGTGCTATTGCGCAAACAGTATATAAACCCTAAGTCCCCCTAGCTACTGGTATAGGATAGGCGTAGCATAAGTCTGACTGAACAGTTTATTGCCCGCCCTTGGACTGGGCGCAACCATTGCGGTATCTCGGGCACATAGTTTACCATCTCCCATGTATCCGCGCAGACAGTAGCCCCGTCTTTTTTAATGGCTTTTGTTAAGTTTGTTTTGCAGAATCATTACATGACGTGTGTGGCCTACGCAACTGTGTAGAGGCGGTAGCTATTATGGCAATGAGGCGTTATGGTTAATGGGCCACCGTATTGTTAAAATTAGTTAGACCCTTATTATAAAATTGCCTTGTTTTAATATTAATTACCAATACTAACCACCCTTTTTTTATACGAATGCCCCTTTTACCGATATAGGATATTTTATGACCAGCAACGCCACCCTTAATGCAGAGACCCTTGTGCCCACGACTGAATCGCTAGAGGGCACAATAAGCCCGAATGAGCTGGCAGAATGGTGTGATGAGTACTTGCAGGCGAGCCAGTTTAAAGATTATTGCCCAAACGGGTTGCAAGTCGATGCCGACCGCCCTATCCGTCATATCATCACGGGGGTGACAGCTTGTGAGGCACTAATCGATGCCGCTATCGAGCAAAACGCTGACGCTATTTTGGTGCACCATGGTTACTTTTGGAAAGGCGAACCGCAGAGCTTGGTGGGTATGAAAGGCCGCCGTATCCGCAAATTGCTGCAAAATGGCATTTCTTTACTGGCGTATCATTTACCTTTAGACGCCCATCCTGACAGTGGTAATAATGCAGTATTAGCAGCCGCTTTAGGTTTGCAGGTGACAGGCGCCTTGTATCCGGAAGAAAGTCATCCTGTAGGCAATATCACCACTTGCGAGGCTATGACCTCTGCTGAGCTGCAAGCGCGTATCGAGCAGGTGCTGAATCGTCCGCCATTAGTCATCTATGGGAATGAGCAAGGTGGCGATAGAGTGCTAAAAAAGATTGGTATTTGTACAGGCGGCGCGCAAGATATGCTCGAGCAAGCAGCGGCCATGGACTGTGATGCTTATATCTCTGGCGAAATCTCTGAACGGACTACCCACAGTGCTCGCGAGCTAGGCGTTGATTACTTCGCTTGCGGCCATCATGCCACTGAGCGTGGCGGGATTATGGCCTTAGGTGAGCTGCTACAGCAAAAGATGCCCTCGCTCAAAGTCACCTTTATTGATATAGATAATCCGGCTTAAAGCAGTCAGCAACCTTGCTATTTATACCAGGTTAAGTCCGACTTAGGGCAATTATCCGCCACTGAATAGCACGTTTATAAAAATTGGTTGCTATTGGTTGTCAAGTTACTACGCAGCAGTCCTACAGGTGTATTGGTAACCTTTGGACTGATGTCTAGTAAATCATCGCTAAAACATACTATTATTATACCTTTTGTACGGTTTTTGCTACTTTTCATCTTCAATTAATAAACCTCTCTTGAATATAGACCCAATAAATCGCATATTGGTATTAGCTAAAAGTTGTAAGAAATTGTTTTGTCATGAACATTCCATTTCTTTCGGCCATCGGCTAAGACGTTGATTAAACGATTTATAGTGTCAATACTGTTTATAGTGTAAATGCTGTGACCTTATTAGCTCCCTTTGCGAAAAAGCTTACAGTATTGCGGCCTATTATCACGCTTTTCTCTTGAGTTAATACGTATATTACTTCTATTAACCAGAGCTATAGCTATGCTAATCATCGTTGCAGAGACCTCCAAATAGATTTAGCCGTGTTTTATCCCAACATTGCGCTAATCTGAGCCACTCTGCCTCCAGTAAGTTTATGCGCCAGTGGTAATGCTGAATTTTTATAGCGAATTTCGATAGTCGCTAGCCACAAAAATAAAGCCTACCTGCTGACAAGTAAATAGTGCTGACCCTGTGCTAAGCAGCTACTCAAAAACTATCACTAAGATGATAGGTAGCTTTAGCCATTCAGCGCCAACCTTTCTTAATTTAGTCGCTAAATTTTAGTCCAATGACGGACATGGCCATTCACTGCATAGTGTATTGCTATGTTGTCGAGCGCCTGTTTCAGCTCGCTTTTTATAGCTTTTGATAAAAAACGAGCCATGGCCACGATAGTCCAGTTGGGTACTAATTTTAGTGCAGGTTAAGAGTGCTTTACTGGTAGTTAGCTTACTCATGACCTTACTACAAGGGCTGTTGCTCATGGTTGAGATATTTTTAAACCATGAGATTTGCTGCTGTCACATCAGGTGTCTGTCTATTAGATAACCTAAATGCGATAGCGGGCACAGCCTATATTGACCGAGCTTACTGGTTTCACCAATCTCGGTCATCTGCCTATATTAGCGAACCTTAAAAGGCAGTTATTGTCCTTGGTTCGTTTTTATGTGCGGCATAGTAAGTAGATGGCTATACCTAGGAGATATACATGCATCGTATTACTTATCGTGTCCAAGTATCATCGAAAAACGCCCGTAGCCGCATCAGAAAGTTCGTTGGCAAGACGCGTGGTGGTATGAGCACAACAAGTAAACCTGCCGTATGCAATCGCTATACCCCGAATAAATTTACTGTTAATAAATTTGCAACGACTAAAAAAATCATCCAGCTCTCCAGTATTGCGCTATTGTCATTACCGGCCAAGAGTTTGACAGTTACCAATACTGACGCGCCTGCGTATGCTCACGTCATGTTAGAGAACTCTCTGACGATTGCTTCTACGCCTAACGACAGCACTTTTTTTGCTATCGATAATTTTCAGCATGGCTTCGGCTATGACTTAACGCGCAGCTATGCCAATGAGTTGGGCGTGACGTTAAATCTTAAATCCTACCCTTCTGATGCAGCGGCCCTGGCGGCAGTCAAAAGAGGCGACGCTGATATGGCATTGACGACGGCTAGCACGCAAGAAGTCACCAAGTTTGGCATGGCCTCGATGAATTTAAGCTGTGGTCAAGACGCCAACTTAACCGCTAACGGTCTACATCCAAAAGTCAGCTGGACGTTTGCGACTGCGGATGATCCGCTATCGCAGAAAGCCAGCCACTTTTTATGCGATAACGCCAAGCTGGCCAATACTCAAAAGTTAGCGGCCTTCTATAACCAAAACTTGCTCAAAGATGCTTATAATCAAGAGCATTTTGCCAAAGCTTTAACCGACAAATTGCCCAACTATCAGTCGTCTTTTAAAGAGCAAGCCGATCAATATAATCACGATTGGGCAGTCCTAGTCGCTATGGGATATCAAGAGTCGCATCTGAATGCGAATGCCGTGTCACCTACTGGCGTCGAAGGCCTAATGATGCTGACGAATAGCACCGCCAAGGCCATGGGCGTCTCCAATCGTGTCGACCCTATGCAAAGTATCAGTGGCGGCGCACGCTATTTAGAAAAGATGAAAGAGCAGTTTGCGGATGTGCCTGATGCCGATCGTTTATGGTTTGCTCTAGCGGCCTATAATATGGGCCCCAATGCGGTCAAACGTATTCAAGCTAAGATTGACAAAAAAGGCCGAGATCCCAATAGCTGGTCTAACGTCTATGCTTATTTAACGGACAATGCGGCCTCCAATAGCCGTTATGTGCAATGCATGCATTACGTGAGTAATATCCGCAGCTACCTTGAGTCTATTAAGACGCAAACGGTTTAGGTTATAGAGGGCGACGTTGCCCTCATGACATTGTAGACTGGCTAAAACTTACGCTTATTTCATGCCATAAAAAAGCCCTGCTTAGCATTAAGCAGGGCTTTTTATTATGCGGCTGTCTACTAGCACTGGCTAGCCATCAGCTAAACATCAGTGAATAATCAAGTCAGCTAACAGCACTATTAGCAGCCAGTTCAGACCGTCAGAGTAGCTTAACGATTGGGTACCGTCAATTTCTGACCACGCTGCAACTGAGTATCTGCAGAAATATTGTTCATCTTAGCCAACTCTTCGGTTGAGATGCCATATTTACGCGCTAACGCAATAAGGCCATCCCCTGACTGTACGGTATAAGTGACCGTAACTTTCGGCACTTTTATTGTCTGCCCTCTTTGTAATTGGGCATTGCTAGCGATATTATTGGTCGCCGCTAGATCATCTACGCTGACACCAAGTTTGCGCGCTAGACCAATGAGACTATCTCCTGACTGCACTTTATAGCTTTCAGTGTTCGACAGTTTGCTACCTGTACTGGCCGCGGCCTTGCTTGGGGCTGGCGTGCTGGCACTTGAGCTGCTGCTAGAAGAACTACTAGCCGCCGGAGCGACGGTAGCGCCCTTGGCTGGGATAGTAATAGTGCGGCCTAAGATAAGATTGGCTGAAGTAGACATATTATTAGCAGCCGCTAAGTTACTGATAGAAACGCCATGACGCGCTGCTACCCCACTTAAGGTATCGCCTGATTTCACTTTATATTTAATGGCTTCGTCATTCAATTGCACGCTTACTTTATCTTGGCTAACCGGTAGCTTAATCGTCTGACCCAGTTGCAAGCGAGCATTGGCATTAAAGTTATTAATCGCAGCAACCTGCTCAGCACTTACGCCAATCTCATTAGCGATACCAATTAGCGTATCACCAGACTTGACCTTATAGCTCGAGGTCGGGCCAGAATACTTGGCACTGCTGCTGGTCGAGCTGGTAGCTGCTGCCGATGAGCTGCTAGTGCTAGTAGCCGGTACTTTTAAACGCTGACCGACAAACAAATTACTCGTAGGCGTCAGCCCATTTAAGCTCGCTAGGGTATCGGTCGAGACGCCATAGTCACGCGCTAAGGCAATCAAGCCATCGCCCGCTTTTACCGTATAGGTAGTGGTCTTACCTGAATAGCTGCTGGTAGACGCTGCAGCGCTGCTAGACGACGAAGTAGCAGTCGTAGAACTAGAAGTCGGTGTGGTAGCAGGCACTTTTAAACGCTGACCGACGAAAAGATTACTGGTGCTGCTTAAGCCGTTTAAACTGGCTAAAGTTTCGGTAGACACGCCATATTCACGCGCTAAAGCAATCAGGCCATCGCCAGATTTCACAGTATAAGTGGTGGTCTTGCCTGAATAGCTGCTGGTGTTGCTAGCAGCAGGAGCACGGCTTGGGCTGCTAGAACTGGAGCTGCTGCTAGCACTTGGACTAGGCTTACTGCTGCTAACTTTACCTGGGATCAACCATAAGCGCTGACCACGTAGCAATTCAGAAGAGCTGCTAATATTGTTATAACTGGCCAACTCACTGACTGAGATACCAAAACGGTTGGCGGTACCAATGAGGGTATCACCGGATTGTACGATGTAGCTTTCTGGGATAGCCGGCGCCGTTGGCGTATTGCTACTAGTAGCGGTAATAGGCTTGGCGTTATAAAGATATAAAGTACTACCCGCTAGCAAGCTTGCATTGGCATCGATTTGGTTCCATTCAGCGATATCTCTCCAGCTGACTCCGGCACGACTAGCAATGTTAGATAGCGTATCACCGCGCTTGACCGTATAAGTCGAGCGGGTCCCTTGTGGCTTAGGTTTGCTGGCCGTAGTATTGGCAGGAGTAGCAAAGCTGAGTTTCTTTTCTTGACCCTTCGCTTCGAGTACCGATTGCTGGGTCTGTACCGCAGATAGCTTAATATTACCATCGACAGAACTGATGACATCAGAGACTGCTGGGGTTTGCTGCTGAATCTGCTTGGCAATAAAGTCACGTTCAGCACTGCTGAGTGGTGGCTCTTGCACGATAGTATTGTTTTGCGTCACTTGAGCCGAGGTCGTGGGTAGGCTATTGCTGCTCTTCAACTCCGCATTAATTTTTTGTACTTCAGTTGATTTAATTGGTGGCTCACTGACGACATTGGCTTGGCTGCTATAGACCGAGCTGCTGGTCGGTGAGACTGTAGGCGAAATATAGCTGGTCGTTTGCTTAGGCACACTGGCACTGGCTGCATATTCTGCTAATGCAGAAGAGCTAGACGGTAGTGAACCATTAGGATACGGCTTAGTGTTATAGTCTGGGGTCGGTTGACTGGCCATGATTGTGCCGGCACCTGTACCGCCCAGTGTGGTCAACTTCGCATCCATAGTGACATTGACATCATTAGGAATCACGACGCGCTGTGGACCGGCCGCATCGACACGCAAGGCCAATAAGGCAGGGTTCAGCTTTTGTAGCTCATCTACAGGCACGCCAGTCACTTGCGAGACTTGCGACAAGGTAGTGCCATAGCTCACAGGCACACTACGGAAATGCTGACGGTTAGCGATAGCCGGCAGATACACCCCATATTTTTGCGGTTGCGCGATAATATCTGCTACTGCTAAGAAACGCGGCACATAGTTTTGCGTTTCAGTCGGCAGTTTTAGTGACCAGAAATCTGTCGGCAGCCCTTGAGCAGCGTTCGCATCGATGGCTTTCTGAATACGACCTGGTCCTGCGTTATAGGCAGCCAGTGCCAATTCCCAACTGCCAAACTGGTTGTGCAAGGCGGTTAAGAAGTCATAAGCGGCACGAGTTGATTCGATGACGTCACGACGCCCATCATAGCTGCTGCTTTGATTTAGACCATAGATACGCCCCGTACTTGGGATGAACTGCCAAAGACCCGCAGCCGCCGCATTACTGGTAGCACTTGGATCGTACGAGCTCTCAATGACCGGCAATAGCGCCAACTCGGTAGGAATATTACGGCGCTCAGCTTCACGAACGGTATGGTAGAGATAACGACTAGAGCGAGCCGCTAGACGGTTTAAATAATCTTGACGCGAAGAGAACCAACTTTTCTGGGCTTCAATACGTGCGTTATAGCCATACTGACCATGATCCATACGATAGCCGGCACGCAGACGATTCCACAAATCACCATATTTCTGAATGGCCAATTTATTATCTTCTACGATAGTCATGTCCGTTGCTTCAAGCAAATCGGCCAACTCATCTAAGCTATCAGCATCTAGATACGCTGTGGAAAAGTCACCGGCTGTATTCGGCACGGGCTTAGTCGCAGGACCCTTAGTCACCACAGGGCTTTTATTAGTAACAATAGGTTCTTTAATGCTGCTGGTATTACTACAACCACTAACCAGTAAAATCGCTGAGACAGCGAGCGTCAATTGCTTTAAAGGTGCCACGGCTAGCGTACGAGGGGTAGATGAGACAGTTGACATGATTGGTAAGACTTCCTAAATGACTGAAAGAGGATAAGTAATTGACCAGCGGGCATTCAAGTTAATGCCCATAGCATTACAGCATAAAATTGGGGTTAATAAGGCTCACTGCTAATAAGGCGCTTGGTCCAACGACCCTTCACTTTATTACTGCTACCCTATTACTGCGAAACCATTAAGCTTTTAATTCTTAAGATTTTTAGTGGCATAGCTGTGACTATATTATGAAGACCACTCTACTTTCAACCGCTATTTACTGGTGAGTTATTACTAGTTTAGCTCGTTAGCCAAGTAATAGCTCAACCCACCTGCTCACAATTCACTTACAATAAATAATAGGAGACGTCCTAATTCATTAGTAAATAAAAGCGAGAGACCCACAATACGTGGGCCGTTCAACAGCAGTAAAGGCGATTAGCAGTATCAACAACCATAAAAAATTAACTAGCAATAAGTTGGTGAGTGCTTAAATTATTAAGCGCTTGGATTATTACAAGTTAGTTAATTGATTATTTAATTATTAGTTAATAGTCACTTGCGAAACGGCTCGCAATAGTACTGCATTGCCACTACCTGAAGCTAGCGTCACGCGTGATGAGGTCACAAACGAGACATTCTGACCATCTCTAGTCCAAGTTTCTACAGTTTTGACATCCGCTTTAGCTTGATCGCCTGAAGTCACAATATTACTAATCGAGATATCGTAACGATAGTTTTGCGTTTGCTCCCAGCTTCTTTGTAAAAGCTTTAAGTAAGCATCTTTATCTAAGCTTGTCGTCTTGCCCTTACGCGATAAAGAAATCAAAGCATCATCAGAGACTAAGGTAGCCACTTGGGCGATGTTTTGGCTATTGGCCGCGTTCTTCATAGCCGACGCATACCCAGTAACCGCACTTTCTGTAATAGGAGCTGCCTGCGCACTCATCATAGTGGTAGCCGCTAATGCCCCTGCTGTGACAATGCTCATGCCGTATAGGGCGCGCTTTGCCGACTGCGCTGTGAATAGCATACGGAATGCTGTGGTTATAGCTTTTTTATTGTGGAATTTTTTCGTGATTTTCATAAATACTTCCTTCAATCTGGACCGCTGAATTCGTATAGCTGTCGTTTTATTATTAAATAATGGCTAGGCCTGGGGACTGCTAAACGCAAGCGTTGTCAGTTTAGATTACCACGTTAATATAACAGTGATGTAACAACCGGTGTAGGGCTTGTTTAACTGACTGCCAACCCTATGAATCACTCATGCTTTCGTTGTAAATATCATCGTCATGCAGCTTCATACCGAGACGCTCTACCCGCTTATCCATCAACTGGCGTGCTAGGGCCTGCATATCTTCTACTTTATCTATTTCATCGACAATCTCTAGCCCCAAAAGTGTCTCTAAGACGTCTTCTAAAGTGACCAGTCCTTTGACTTCACCATACTCGCCGACTGTGATAGCAATATGAATATGCTCTTTTAGCATCAAGTCTAGTAAGTCAAATAGCTTCATTTTTGAGAAAACAAAAGTAATATCGCGTTTAAACTGATTGAGCGGCTTATTCATCGCATGGTTGGCTTTGGCCAGTAGCATATCGGTCTTGAGTACAAAACCGATAATATTATCTAGCTCTTGGTCATAAATGGGCAGACGTGAAAAGATAAGTTTGGGGCGTTCTGCTAACACTTCTGCGACCGTCATGGACTCTTCAAATGCCAACATGACTGAGCGCGGAGTCATAATATCTTCGACTTTAATGGCGCCAAACGCTAATAGGTTACGAATAATACGCGACTCTAAAGGATCAATTTGTCCCGACTCTTCGCCCACACTCGCTAAAGCAGCAAATTCACGACGGCTAAAGACATTCGAGTCTTTGCCACGTACCAACATC
Source organism: Psychrobacter sp. CoH-33_TS_01 (assembly GCF_058189395.1). Taxonomy (NCBI): domain Bacteria; kingdom Pseudomonadati; phylum Pseudomonadota; class Gammaproteobacteria; order Moraxellales; family Moraxellaceae; genus Psychrobacter; species Psychrobacter sp. CoH-33_TS_01. The sequence goes on along the minus strand of NZ_JBVGQI010000003.1, from coordinate 444,054 downwards.
TTAGTGAGACGCTCTGACAACCAGATGAGCGGGTACAGCAACAGAATAATGCCACGGACAAAATACGCCACCAGCCCGCTTAACTGACGCCAGTAGACCGTACCCAAAGTTTTAGGAATAATCTCCGAAAACGTCAAAATAGCCAAGGTCATTAGCGCAGAGAATAGGCCAAACCAGGCACTACCGAAAACGATCGTGGCCTGCGCCCCTGCTCCAATAGAGCCTAAAGTATTGGCCATGGTATTCAAGGTTAAGATAGCGGCCAACGACTGGTCAACATTATCGACCTTCAGGCGCTTCAACATATCCGCTTTAGCAGGATTTTCCTCACGGATATCCGCAATGAATGACGGGGTCATACTCAGCAGTACCGACTCCGCCATAGAGCAGATAAAGGAGATGCCGATAGCCATCACAATAAAGAATACCAACAGCAGGATATTGCTGGTGGTAGGCTCTACGACACTGTCCGCTGCCCATACACTCATGGGCATAGCTGTAGCCGCGAGCACAGCCAGGACTTTCGCTAGCCCTGATAGTGGAAGCACGACTGCGGTATCAAGAGAGACGCTCTCCCCTAATAACGAACGGTCAGATGGCATACCGGCGCTGGCCGGCGGAGGTTCAGAATTTTTAGATTTACTCATAGGGTGACAATACACAACTGTGTTGAAAAAGGGGGGTAACCTAAATAAAATAAAGGGATTATGATAGCGTAAAGGATAAGCGCTAGGCAGACTATATTGGGCAATCGTAGCAAACTATCAAGGGGGACTACTAGCCACTAGCATACTGCCGCGTTCATCTTTACTATAGGGCTGGTTTACTAAAGGCTGGCGGCTTTTATGAGACAGGCCCAAAGTAGCCCTTTGACTATATAGCCTAGTGCCCTCTATTATTGTTATCCCTCAACATTTATCTAAGTCGACAAGTTTAGCCATAGTAAATCATACACCCTGTACTGACAAGCTAGTGCACAAAAATACTTATGCCCATGGATTAACAGTTACCAAGTGCGGCAATTTTTGTTACTATGCGTCATATTTTATCCCTGAATCAATATGAGACAATTATGAGCTTTTTAATTCAATCTGCCCATGCCGCTGACGAAGTTGCCGGTGGCATCACAGGTTTATTCGGTCAACTATTATTACCTATCGCCTTTTTCGCTATTTTTTACTTTTTAATTATCCGTCCACAATCAAAGCGTACTAAAGAACATCGCGCTATGATTGAAGCCTTGAAAGTCGGTAGCGAAGTGATTTTCGCTGGTGGCTTGATGGGTCGTATCAAAAAGCTAGAAGGTGACTACGCCGTAGTAAGCCTAAATAATAATACAGATATCAAAGTACAACGCGCTTCAGTACTTTCTGTATTACCAGCTGGTACGATCGACAGTCTCTAAATAATCGCCGTTAGCTGCGCAGCTTAAAGTCGCCAGCGCGGAGTATGACTGTCCGTTTATAGTAGTTTGGTACCGGCTTAAGGTCTAGCAATATAAACGGAGTACACTCTGTTGTTAGCGATCATGGCGTCTGCTCTTATTGCATTATTTGCAATGAATCAGACGCTTTTCTGTCCTAGCTAGCCTGTCCTAGTCAATATTAAGAAGTGATTATGCAATATCCAGCTTGGAAATATATACTCATTGTCATCGTGCTGTTCTTCTCCGGACTGTATGCCCTTCCCAATCTCTATCCTGATGAAGACGCGGTACAGATTACCAGTGAATCTGCCGGGACACAGCTGACGGAAGATGTGCTGACCGAAGCGCAAGCTTTGCTCAAAGCCGCCGATATTAACTATCATGGTGGCAGCTTTGAAGGCAATAGTGCGCTACTGCGTCTCGACAATCCAGAGCAGCAGCTTAGAGCTCAAGAAGTCCTGAGAAAAGACTTGGGAGATGACTATGTCGTCGCCTTAAACTTAGCGCAGACTACGCCCCAGTGGCTACGTGATCTGGGCGCGCGTCCGATGAAGCTCGGCCTCGATTTACGAGGGGGCGTACGCTTTGTCCTTGAAGTCGATATGAATAAGGCTTTAGAGCAGCGTTTGACCAGTGCCAGTCGTGACATCCGTCGTGATTTACGCACTGAGCGTATCGCCGTGAAAGGGATCAAGACGGACCCTAAAGGCGTCACCCTGCACTTTGCGGATACGACTACTCGTGATCGCGCGCAGAATATACTCCAAGGCAGTATGGGCACGACTTTTAACTTGCAGTCTTCTATAGACAAGCAAGGCCCTGCGCTAATCATGACTTATAACGACGCCACCATTGATGAGATTAATCAGTACGCGGTCGGGCAAAACTTGACCACGCTACGCAATCGTATCAATGAGTTGGGCGTAGCTGAAGCGCTAGTACAGTCGCAAGGCGCCAACCGTATTGTCGTCGAACTGCCTGGGGTGCAAGATACTGCAGAGGCTAAACGTGTCCTCGGTCGTACTGCGAACCTTGAGTTCCGTATGGTCGCTAAAAATAGCGAAAACTATACGGGTGGTATTGCGCCAGCAGGGACAGAAGCTTTCCCATTCGGCAGCCTAGATGGCCCGCCTGTACTACTTGAGCGTCAAGCCATTGTGACCGGTGACAAAGTCACCAATGCCCAAACCAGTCTCGATGAGAATGGCCGTCCTGAAGTGAACATCACGCTAGATAGCGCGGGTGGTAAGCTGATGCAGAACGCCACAGCGCAAGCGGTTGGTGATCAGATGGCGGTATTGTTTATTGAAAATAAACAGCGTGTCACTTTTGAAGAAGATGCTACTACGGGTGAGACGGTCGAAGTCCGTACCCCTTATGCTGAAACTAAAGTGATTAACCGTGCCAATATTCAAGCGGTACTAGGCTCTTCTTTCCGTATTACGGGTCTAGATAGCAATGCAGAAGCGGCTGAGCTTGCCCTACTATTACGCTCAGGTGCTCTAGCAGCGCCGATGTACTTTGTTGAAGAGCGCACCATTGGTCCTTCATTGGGTCAAGATAATATCGATAAAGGCTTAACGTCGACGCGTATCGGTTATCTGCTGGTTTTCGTATTCATGATTATCTTTTATCGTCTATTCGGGGTTATTGCGAACGTTGCGCTCGCTATCAACGTCGTGATGATGATTGCGATTATGTCTATCTTAGGCTCGTCGCTCACTCTACCGGGTATTGCAGGTATCGTACTGACCATTGGTATGGCCGTTGATGCCAACGTGCTAATCTTTGAGCGTATCCGTGAGGAGCTCGCCAATGGGGTCAGGCCAAAGTCTGCTATTACTGCCGGCTTCGACCGTGCCTTTAGTAGTATCTTTGATGCTAACCTCACGACCTTGTTAGTGGCCTTTATTCTCTTTGCGATTGGTACCGGCCCCATTAAAGGCTTCGCCATCACCTTAGCGATTGGTATCATCTGCTCATTGTTTACCGCCATCTTAGTCACGCGCGCTTTAGTGCAGCTGGCCTATGGTAGACGCAAATCCATCAAGAAATTGAGCATCGGCTAGGAGATTATCATGGCTATTGAACAAAATAACCCGAACTCAGGCAGCACCTCCACAGGTGGCTCGAGTACCCCTACTGACGATGCCAACCTAACCCCGGCTGAGCGTCGCCGTAGACGTCGTGGCCAGCCGCGTCGTGATGGTAAGGGCAGCAATGCCACTACCAATGACGCCACGCTAAATAAGGCGGCTAGCAGCACCAGTTTGAGCAAAACGCCTACCCCCTCTACTAGCGACTTAGTAGAGACCGCTGACAGTGCGGATGATGCCGCAGCTATGGCTGAAGGTGGTATTAAAGCCATCGGCAACCAGCGCATTATCGACTTTATGAAAATCGAGAAACCAATGGCTTGGCTGTCATTCCTATTGGTCATCGGCAGTATCATTGCGATTGCTGTAAACGGTCTGAACTTAGGACTTGATTTCACCGGTGGGGTCTCTGCTGATGTGAAATATGAGCAGCCAGTCGAACAGAAAGAAGTCGTAGCCGCCTTGGCAAAAGATGGTTTTGATGATGCAGTTGTACAGTACTTAGGCACCCGTGAAGAGCTACTGATCCGCCTACCGCCGCAGTCGGATAACGTCGATGGCTTAAACGCTAATTTGACCTCTGCTCTGACGCTACCGAATAACAAAGTTACAATCAGTAATGTCAACATCATTGGTAGTCAGGTTGGTAATGAAATTTACCTGAACTCAGTCATGGCATTGGCATTAGCTTTGATTTCTATGCTAGGTTATGTGGCGCTGCGTTTCCAGTTCAAACTGGCACTAGGTGCGGTAGTCTCACTATTTCATGATGCTATTGTCGTCGTGGGTGTGTTTGCGCTATTTGGTTGGCCATTTGACTTAACGGTATTGGCCGCGGTATTAGCCCTAATCGGTTATTCTCTAAACGATACTATCGTGGTCTATGACCGTATCCGTGAGAACTTCCGCCGCGTCCGTGGTATTACCCCTCGTCAAATCTTGAACTTATCGCTCACTGAGACTTTACGCCGTACTATCATGACCATCACTACCGTATTATTGGTGGTATTGGCCATGATGTTCTTAGGCGGTGATGGCCTATACTGGTTCTCAGTAGCGCTATTCATTGGTCTATTGGCCGGTACTTATTCTTCAACTTATATCGCCAGCTCTATCCCGCTGCGCATGGGCCTATCGCGTGATGATTTCGTCGTCAAAGTGAAGCCTGAGTTTGAAGAAGAAGTGGTCAGCTTTAATGATCCTAAGATGTTTGAAGACTAAGGTGTTTAAAGATTAGGTTGAGACCTAAACTAGAGCTCAACAGAAGTTGCTGTAGCTTGGTTTAGTCCCTTAGTTGAGTCACTCCCTAGAAAAGCACCTATCCTTAGGTGCTTTTCTATTATTTTATTAGAGCAAATTTCTTTTTATTTTATTAGAGTAAATATAGGGTATACGGCAAAACTTGTTTATTACCTGTATTTTTCTATAATTTTTGCCCTAGATGCTATTTTAGACGGTAAGCTATAACGCATTCGTCTACGCTCACTCACCCCTTTGCTGTTCGTTTGCCTATTGATTACAAGCCTGATATCTCTATGTCTGATATGTCCTCCTCCCAAGCTGCTACCACAAAACCTGCTGTGGATAGTCGCTATCGTTATATCGTCGCCATTGCTGTCCCTGTAGTACTGGCTAATTTAGCCATGCCCCTACAAAGCGTTATCGATACGGCCATTGTGGGGCATATGCCAGAGGCGGCGAACCTAGCTGGAATGGGCTTAGCGATTCAACTATTAACGCTACTACTGGTCAGCTTTAACTTCTTGCAATATGCGTCTTCAGGGCTATCTGCACAGGCTTTGGGCAATGCTACTCGTGATAATCCTACTAGTAATACTCAGGACTTGGCTAGCACATCTGATGCCACGGTTAAGCCAATTAAACCGCTAAGTCCGCACCAACTTGCTGCACCAAAGCTACTATCGATATTACAACGCGCCCTACTTATCGGCTTGGCTATTGGGGCTGTGCTGCTGCTATTAAAGCCTTGGATTATTGATATTGGCCTGCAGTTATTGGCTGCTAATCCGGCCAGTGGTGAAGCCGCTAAGACCTATCTGGATGTACGTCTTTGGGGTGTGATGGCGGAGCTGATGAACTTCGCCTTTATTGGTTGGTTTGCCGGCCAAGGACGTACCCGCTATCTGCTCTATCAACAAAGCGCTATCGCTGCCCTAAATATCATCCTGACCTTATCGTTGGTCTATGGGGCGAATATGGGACTGGCAGGCGTGGCCTTAGGCACGACTATCGCCTATTGGATTGGCTTTATCATTGCGATGTATCTGGTCAAAGTGCATTTGCAGATATCGTTACGTGAGTTATTCACGCTAGACCGTCGGGAGTTTACTCGCGATAAGATGCTTAGGCTATTTTTGCTCAATAAAGATATTTTTATTCGCACCTTGGTCTTAACCATCAGCTTTGCTTGGGTCACGCGGTTATCTGCTATGAGTGGCGATTTGGTGTTGGCCGCAAATACGATTTTATTGCAGGTATTAACTATCTCAGCGCTAGCTTTAGACGGGGTTGCAGTGGCCGCCGAGACCCTCAGTGGGCAAGCGGCAGGCCGGCGCGACTGGGATCAATTTCGCTTAATTATTAAACGTACTGGCATCGTCAGTTATGGCTTAGCCACGGTGCTGACCATGATTTGGTGGTTAGGTATGCCTTACTACTTACCTATGATGACGGATTTGCCAGACGTTATCGCCCTAGCCTCTGATTATCGCTGGTATGCGATTTTACTGCCGGTCATTGGGGTCGGTGCTTATTGGTTAGATGGGGTGTTTTTCGGACTGACAGCGGGTCATGTGATTCGCAATGCCGCCTTAATATTGGCGGTGATATTCTTCCCGTTAAGTTTCTTGCTATATAGCCAATTTGGTATGCATGGCATTTGGCTCAGTGTCTGTAGTTTACTGCTGCTGCGGCTTTTAATCCTCAGTATTTATTTGACCCGCATCACGTTGGCTGATCAGCCTGAGCAAATTATCTAGTACAACCATTTAGTGAAAACTGAACTGAACTGAACTGAACTGAACTGAACTGAACTGAACTGAACTGAACTGAACTGAAAAAATAATAACATTCGCAATTAAAATAGATTGGAAATAACCGTATGACAAATCATGATTGGCGGGCAGGTCTGCAGCGCAGCTTGCCCGTGGCGATGGGCTATTTGCCTGCTGGCATCGCCTTTGGGGTCTTGGCTGGCGTTGCAGGACTGCCCGTTTGGGCGACCTTATTATTAAGCGTTTTGCTCTATGCCGGAGCCGCACAGTATGCTTGTTTACCCATGTTGAGCGCAGGACTGCCTATAGGGAACATAGCGACGAATATCGCCGCCATTAACCTGCGTCACGTGTTTTACGCCTTACCGCTCCTCGAGAGTCTGCCAACCCAAAAGCTAGCCCGTACCTATTGCTTATTTGCCTTAACCGATGAGACCTTTTCGGTATTGACCAGTTTGCCTGTGCAAGAGCGGAAAGCGTTAATTCTACCGGTGAGTTTATTCAATCAAAGCTGGTGGATTATCGCCAGTGCGCTCGGGGTCTTAATAGGTCCTGTACTGAATGATTGGGTGCCGCATTTAGATTTCGCTATTGTCTGTCTGTTTGCCATCTTAGCGTATGAGCAGTACCGTCTAATTAACAGCAGCCGGCCTATAATCGTTGGCGCTATCGCTTTGATAATAGCCAGTTTCTTCAGCACTGATTGGCTGCTAATCGTCGCTATTTTTATTAGTATCTTAATGATTTTGACCCCCACTATGCTCAGTCACTTCTCCCATTCATCTGCTAAAGGAGAGCGCTAATGGCCGACATGATGAACATGAACAGCTACTTACTGTATGCCATTATCGCTATGGCGGTGGTGACTTTTATTACCCGCGCCCTACCTGCACTTATTCCCCAGCGCCTGTTAAACACCCCTTGGCTCCACCGTCTCAATGAGCGCTTGCCGTTAGCCGTGTTGGTATTATTAATCTTGACCAGCCTCTCGTATCAAGGCTTGTTTACTGGCTTTACGCTCACTGCAGAAGCTGGGCAAGTCGCCATGCTGACCGCACAGATTGGGGCTTTAGTCATTGTCTTAGCTATTTATCATTGGAGCCGGCAGTTATTGGTCAGCATGATTGCAGGTATCGCAGCGCTGAATGCTATCTTGTGGTTATTGGCTTAGATAAACATACTTAGACTAAAATTTCACCATAAAAAAGCCACGATCGGATTAGGATCGTGGCTTTTTTATTAGGCTAATTAACACGAATATTATTAAGTCCCCGTCACTTATGATGAAAACTTAATAATAGAATGCTTTTAAAAATCAATTAGCCTTGCTCGGTAACACCGGTCATATCAACTGGGGTGTCCGCCACCACTTGCACGCCTTTTTTGCCAGTCTTAGCGGTCTCACTACGCTGCTCTTGCAGATAGTCAAGATAAGCTTCATTAATCTGACCGGTGATATAGCAGCCATTAAATACCGCACAATCAAAGCCTTCTACGCGGCTATGCTTAGTATCTTTGACCGCATCAATCAAATCATCCAAGTCTTGGAAAATCAGACGATCCGCCCCGATGATATCGCGAACTTCTTCGACGCTATGACCCGAGGCAATCAACTCGCTACGCACTGGCATGTCGATACCGTAGACGTTCGGGTACTTCACCGGTGGCGCTGCACTGGCAAAGAATACTTTACGAGCACCGGCATCACGCGCCATTTGGATAATTTCGTGGCAAGTGGTACCACGGACGATAGAGTCATCGACCAACAGTACATTTTTACCTTTGAATTCTAAAGGCACCGCGCTGAGCTTTTGACGCACTGATTTTTTGCGCTGTTGCTGCCCTGGCATGATGAAAGTACGGCCGATATAGCGGTTTTTCATAAAACCTTCGCGGTACTTAACATTCATCTTCAGCGCCAGTTCCATCGCTGAGGTACGCGAAGTGTCTGGAATAGGAATGACCACATCGATATCGTGATCTTCACCCCATTCTTTCATAATCTTTTGTGCTAATTTTTCACCCATACGCAGGCGTGATTTATAGACAGAGATATTGTCCATAATCGAATCAGGACGGGCGAAATAAACGTATTCGAAGATACAAGGCGTATATTCTTTCGCTTCGACACACTGCTGAGTATGCAGGTTATGGTCTAAGTCGATAAAGATGGCTTCGCCTGGGCGCACATCACGGATGATGCTAAAGCCTGAACCGGTCAAAGCGACCGACTCTGACGCTACCATATATTCAGTGCCACCATTGGGGGCCAAACGCTCACCGAAAATCAGCGGGCGAATACCGTTGGGGTCGCGGAAAGCCAATAAGCCATGGCCCGTAATCAGCGCGACTACGCCATAAGCGCCTTCTAAACGCTCATAAACTGATTTGACTGCAGTAAAGATATCGTCAGCACTAGCATGTGTCTTGCCCAGCGCTTGCATCTCATGCGCTAAGACGTTGAGCAATACTTCAGAGTCAGAGTCGGTGTTTAAGTGGCGACGGTCTTCTTCATACAATGATTTAGCTAAGGCTTCTGCATTGGTCAGGTTGCCATTGTGTGCCAAAGTAATGCCATAAGGTGAGTTGACATAGAATGGCTGCGCTTCAGCACTGCTTGAGGTGCCTGCAGTGGGGTAACGCACATGGCCGATACCGAACTTACCGACCAGTCTGAGCATATGACGGGTCATAAACACGTCGCGTACCATGCCGTTTTCTTTACGCAAATATAAACGGCCATCTTGCAGGGTGACAATACCAGCGGCGTCTTGGCCACGGTGCTGTAGCATCGTTAATGCATCATACAAGATTTGGTTGACCGGCTCATGCGCTGCAACCCCAACGACTCCACACATAGTTATACCTTAATGTTTAGCTAACGGTTAATGTAACGGATTAAACATAAAGCGCACCATGGGCTGCCGCTATTAGGCGACGTCACCAACGATACCCTTTGCAATCAATAGTTTGATTGACTTTTTACGACTTAAATTTAGAGAAGATTAGGTGCTGAATTATATATGAATAGTCAGTGAGTAATAGCATATAGCTTAAGGCGCATTAACCTTATTCCAAGCCACGCCTAGCACTTCTTTGGTCATAGTTTGAGCGACAGGCGCAAAAGGCATTAATTCGGGAGCTAGGACCGAGCGTTGCCAAATCGGCATTTGTATCAATAACGGCGCTACCACACTCAGCATGACCAACACCACCAACACATTCTTGCCAGCCCCTACTACAGCGCCGCCAATCTTATCGATAAAACCGAGATTGAGCGCTTTTAGAGCACTAGAAAATACGGCCGCTATCAAGTGCATACTAGCAATTACAATGAGGACAACGAGTAAAAATGCAAGAGCCCTTTGCAATACGGGGCTTTGCACAAAACCGGCCATTTGCGGGGCAAAGCTATCCGCTAGACGTGAGGCGGCAATCAGGGCAATAAACCACCCTACTAGCCCTAACGCGGCTTTTACTAGACCCGCCTGAAAGCCGCGCCATAAGCCAATAAGGACTATGATAGCAATCAGAATATCCAATCCGCTCATTTACTGCCCTCTAGTATAGTTGGTTTTGCGAGACCGCTGCTTTTTTTAACAAATCGGTTGGTTGATAACGCTGACTTTTCAATAAGAGTATCTTTAGGTATTTTGAAGGGATAACACTAATTCAATTAACACTAATTCAATTAACACTAATTCAATTAACACTTATCCAGTTAAAAACACGCTCTAGTATGGCGGCATTTTACTAAGGAAATAATGCTAATAGGTAAATAACTGAGTTATTCCCCTACGCTTATTCTCCTTAGACTGTCCAGCTTAAATTACTCACCATAGCTTATAACTTTTAGACTATTAGTCTTACCTTATTCACCTAAGGTATCGTAATAGCCGCCGATAGCCTGAATACATGACTGCACCAAACCGGGTCCTTCATAGATTAGCCCAGTATATAGCTGTACGAGATCGGCACCGACTTCTATCTTTTTAACGGCTTTGGCGCCACTATCGATACCACCGACCCCCACTAGCGCGACTTTATGATCCAGACGCTCAGCAAACTGTTGCAAGACTAATGTGCTTAGATGGCTGACCGGACGACCCGATAAGCCGCCCATTTGATCGCCATCGGGCAAGTCCTCGACACCGACTCGGCTCAAGGTGGTGTTGGTGGTAATAAGACCATCTATTTCGAAGTCTATTAACTGCTGAGAGATATAGTCTATCTGCGACTCGTCTAAATCTGGCGCTACTTTGAGCACTAGCGGTACGTAAAAGCCGTATTCGGTCGCCAATTGATTATGACGCTCTTTAATCGTGTCCAATAGTGCCGTTAGCGCCTCACCACTTTGCAAGTCACGTAAGTTGGCGGTATTCGGTGATGAGATATTGACCGTAATATAAGAGGCATGTGGGTAAACACGCTCTAGACAATAGACATAATCATCTGCTGCATTCTCTACGGGCGTGACCGCATTTTTGCCGATATTAATGCCAATATTGCCTTTGTATTTGCAGCGTTTTACGTTTTCAACCAGGTGATCGACGCCCTTATTATTAAAGCCCATACGGTTGATAATGGCTTCGGCCTGCTTAATGCGAAATAGCCGCGGTTTGTCATTACCGGCTTGCGGCTTCGGGGTCACCGTACCAATTTCGATAAAGCCAAAACCCAATTCAGCTAAGGCATCGATATAGTCGCCGTTTTTGTCCAAGCCTGCTGCCAACCCTACTGGGTTTGAAAAGCGCAGCCCCATACTATCCACCGGCAAAGCTTGCTGACCGTAGACAAAGCCTAGCGCTCGCGCCTTGTGGGCTTTATCTAGTAACGCTAGAGTCATGTCATGCGCGCGTTCTGGATCCATATTAAACAATAAAGGGCGAAACAAAGCGTAGGACATAATTCGGAGGATACCTAAGTTGTTTAGAAAATAAAGGAAAGAAATAGCAAAATATGGGTGCGTTCGCTGACACCAGTGTAAAACATTAGGCGCCGGGTCCGTAGTGAAACTTTGCAAGCAGCCGCTATTACAGACCAATGCCCTTGCTGGTGCTCGCGCCTACTGCTTAAGCGCGGCAATTATATCAGGTAAATAAAGGGCTAGGCAAAATCAAAGTGGTTCAATTGCCTTTTTCTCTACGGGCAGCGCCATACGATGAGGCAGCGCCCCAATCATTCGGCAGTCAGTCCTTGGCCAATACAGCTCTACGGCACCGGGCGTTGGTCTATTAAAGCAATCCAACCGCGTACAATACGGTATAAATGCCACAATGCGGTAATGCCCAGAATAACGAAGCCGAGCGCCAGCAAGCCAAAAGAACCAGTAGCAATATGGCCGCTTTCGGCAAAGATGCTCACCCCGAGGCCCCCTAGCGAAAAGATAACAATCGCTAATCCTAAGACGAAAAACACGATACTGTACCAAAAGGTCTTGATTTGCCAGTCAAAATGGGTAGCTAGCCAGGTGCCTTGAGCATCACGCCGTTTTACATAGTTCATAACGATGGGCACAATCCACAATAACCCGGCTGTAAAATAACTCAGCACATATAAAAGGTAGGTCAAGTGATTGTACGAAATTAGCGCGCGCTCACCTGGGGCCAATGCGGGCGGCTGTGCCATTGAGTGTGCAGGAGCAGTATTATGGCTATTATTTCTAGTAGTGCTGTTGCGATCATTGGGCAGCATAGCGTTCCCCTATTGACATAAGATAGTGAAAAATACACTGTAAAATTAGCAGGCGGCTGTTTAATTAACGACTTTTTGATCAACCGCTTTAACGCGCTAGAGTGGCTTGGACTTGTAGCTGCTTGGTGGTGGCATTTTGCTGAACATTTAGGCGGTCAAACTGCCAACCTTGTTGCTGCAATTGTCCCAATACCCTTGCGACCACGGTTTGGCTATCATTACTAAAGCTCATCTGCACGCCAGTACCCACGGCCGCTACTTGAGCATCTTGAATCCCTGCCTGTAGTAAAGCCTCACTCATTGCTTTAGAGGCGTCTTCATTGCCGCCCGCGGGTTGGCCACTACTGGCATTGACATCAATATTGCCCGCTTGCGCCCGCAACCAAAAATAATCCGCTACCGCCGTATTGTAGGCCGCTTTACTTTTATTCGCTTCACTATGAATGGTATAGCCGCCATAGCCCACGCTGAACAACAGTAAGAAGGCAATTAATATTGATAAAGCTAGCCTATCACGTGGCGGCAAGGCTTGCCAGCGCGTCTCCATTTGCTGCTGCAAATTCTCATACCGCTGCATCAAGGGACTGCTCGAGCGGGCCACAGTCGCCCCTGCTGCAGATACGGCATCACTGCTAGTAGCCCGGCTGGCTAAAGTCTTTTTTCTAAAGGCGCTTTTTTTTAGCATAAGGAGTATTTTATAGTCGTTAGGGCTAGGTAATGGTAGCCGCCGGATATCAGTGACTGACCTGTTAAATACTATTGTTACGGGCTTATGTAGAGGGCGGCGTTATATTCACTGTCACTTGACCCGCCACCTTATCTTGCTCACTATTATTCACACTACCAAGGCTGGCCTCAATCCCTTGCGCAGATAGCGTACTAGCAAACTTGTCTAGACTGTCGCGATTGTCCCCTACTACGGTAAAGCTTAGGGTAGTGGGTTCAATCTCTAAAGCCTGAGCGGTCAATGCAGACTGTTTAATTAACGGCGCAATACGATTCAGTAGGGCAATATGTTGCGACTCTGCGGCATTATTGGTGGTGAGCTTTGGCTCTAGGCTCAGTTGAATCGAATTTTTGGGTGATAAGCGCTCTTCAGGAAACCAAGCTTGATACTGAGCGGCCGTAGCTTGCTTCGTCGCTGCCGTAGCTTGCTTATAATGATACCACTGCAAGGCATCAGCACTGAGCTGAAAGACTAGCGCCGCTACCGCCACCATCATAGTGACTTTGAGATAAGGGGACAGTTTAAGGCTAGAGGGTTTGGCATAAAAATTTAGGGAATGGCGCTCAGCATTAGCCACGGGCATAGGTGACACCGCTAAAGGCGTCAGGATAATATCCGCACTTGCCTGCTCCGGCAAACTGTTCTTAAGAGCAGCTAAGCTTGCTGCTACCGCATCCATATTGTCATTGTCGCTATCAATAGCACTGTCGCTATTAATAACTGCATCGACCGCTGCGATAATGCATATTTCACTTAGATGTGGCAAGCGCTCAATCACTAACGGCAAATAACTGACGGCCATCCCTTGTACTTCAGACTGGCGAATCAGGGTAGTTTGGCGGTCTTGATATAGATTCAGCTGTTGGCCTATACCATCGACAGGAACTGGCAATAATAAAAAGTCGGGTAATAGCGCAACAATAGAGAAGTTGCCCAATTGCGCACTCTGTAGCCAAGCAGCAATATCATTGCGTCCCATAGCGTATAGCGGGGCTGTAAGGGGCTGATTGCTAGGGCCATTATGGATTTCACGGATACTGAGCTGCTCAGCCGGTATTAAAGAAATCTCTTCGAATAAATACTGCTTACCCGTCTCCCCCAATTGCTTAAGCTGGGTCGGTGTCAGCTCAGTATGCAGCTGCTGCACATATTGCGAAGGAAAATAGAGGCAGACGGACTGCTTGCTAGTGGCATCACGCACTTGCTGCCAATCGGCATATTCCTGCCAAGTCTTTTGGGCAGCCTGCCACAGCAATAGTGGGCTATGTTGACCCCTCAACCAAACATGTAACACCAGTGCGATATCCTTAAACTATGATTGTCGATAGGGCTATTAATAGCGGCATGATTTTTTTAAACAACAGCTAAATGGAAGCGGTCTGCCTAGGGCTGCGTTGGCACAAAGCGATCACATTCTTTACCCATATCCGTCGCCACAAAGGCAACTTCAAAAACTCGTGCTTCGGCCAATTGAAATGATTCTGGCGTCTCACCAGTGAGTAATGCGGCCATATAGGCAACGATAGACATATGACAGACGACCACCAAACACTCCGCGTCAAAGGCAGCCAAGCCCTTAATCGCTGCTAGAGCCTCATCTGCCGGAGTAATGCCCTCATAAACATGCACGGGCACCTCAGGCGCTTGCTCTGTCAAAGCTGTGAGCGTCTGCTGCGCCCTATCGTAAGGACTGACCACAAAACAATCGGGCTGATAAGTCGCCATGATATAGTCAGCCGTCTCTTTAGCTTGCTGCTGACCAAAGGCCGTCAGTTGTCGCGTACTGTCTGCATCACGGTAGCCTTCAGCCTGACCATGACGCATAAGAATAATTTTCATTGCAGGGTGCTCTTATTATTGTGTTGGCATCAGCTTATCAGTAACCAGACCGCTCATGCCCACACCTATTCTATTTAGCAGGCTTAGTCTTTTTATTTGCCCCATTATTCGCAGGCTCATCACTGTCAGTGTCTTTACTAGCGGTATTATTACTAGCGATGTCATTACTCGCCGACTGAATCTGCGCATTTAACGACTCATTGCTATGCTCGTGGGGCATAACAAACTCTACATCGCTGCGAAAACCCGCTTCCATCAGGTTTAGTGCCACGCCTAACGCGGCTTGGTCTTCATAGATGACCGCATATAGAGCATGGGTAATAGGCATATAAATACCAGCCTTACTAGCCTTTTCATGCACTTGCTGAATAGTGTTCACGCCTTCAGCCGTCTGACCCAGCTTTTTTACCGCAGCTTCAATCGTCATGCCTTTACCCAGCATATTACCTACGCGAAAGTTACGGCTAAGCTCCGAGCTACATGTGGCGTAGAGATCACCTACCCCAGATAGCCCTAAGAAGGTCAAAGGGTTGGCCCCTTCAGCGACGCCAAAGCGACTCATCTCAGCTAGCGCTCGGGTGAGCAGCATAGCTTTGGTGTTTTCGCCGACTTCATAAGCTGCAGCCATGCCCATCGCGATAGCATAAATATTTTTCAGGGCGCCACCAAGCTCAACACCGCGCACATCATCGCTCGCAAAGACTCGGAAGAACGCACTGTGTAAGGCCGCTTGTACCGCATGACGCAGGGGCTCTGACTCACTGGCGATCACAGTAGCCGACGGCATGTTGTCCATGATCTCTACCGCCAAATTGGGGCCAGACATCACGCCAAAATTTACCTCAGGCAGCTCATCCGTGATGATGTCACTCATCATAGCAAAGGTATCTTTTTCCATACCTTTGGTCAAAGAGACAATAGACTGGCCTGTGATGAACGGCTTGATGCTCTGTAAAGTCTCACGAAAGGCTGAGCTGGGTACAGCCACAAAGATGATGTCTTTATCCGACACAGCTTCTTTTAGGTCATGGCTAAATTTTAGACGGTCATCTAATTGATAATTGGGCAGATATTTCTTATTCATACGCAATTTATTCAACGACTTGACCGTGCGTTTATTGCGCACCCATAGCGTTGAATCACAACCATTTTTAGCGGCTAAATTGGCCATGGCTGTGCCAAAACTACCACCCCCTAAAAAGACTAAACGCAAGGCGCCAGGAGCCTTAGTGGACAGTTTGTCCATGGACTTCGCCACGTCACTCTCAACCACACTAGGATCCAACTTTCTGCGCGCTAGGCGAGCCTTAGTCGCTTTATCAATAATACCAGCCAGCAAACCGGGCGCCTCTACATTAGCGCTACTGGCTTCATCACTGCTCGGGGTATCATTCTGCTTAGGATGGTCAGTATTCATAGCAATTGCGCTTCCTTGTGGTCTGAATCAGTTCAGTGGTTTATTGTTGATATTGGATTATTAGTAGCTGGGTTGCAGTCCATGACGACTCAATCTAGCTCAGCTTTATTATGGCACAGTTTATAGCAAATCATAGCTGACGGTACTCGTCAGTAATTTATCTAATATTTTGTCGGCTACTTTACGCCAACTGTATTAACGAAGCCTTATAAGGGCTTGCCTACTGTCGAAAAGACAACACATCGTCGACTTCGATATCCCCACGCGGTGGCATCTCACAGCCGCGACTGCCGGTATAGACAAAGGCGACGACATAATCATCAGCTGCTACGCCAAAGTAGTCTTTTACCGCCGGCTCATTACACAATAAGCCCGTACGCCATACGCTACTAAAGCCCTGGGCTTGTAGTGCTAAAATTAAATTCTGTACGGCGGCCCCTGCGCTCAGCATCTGCTCAAACTCAGGCACTTTTTTATGCTCTTGCATCGCCGTGACCACTGTGATGATGACCGGCGCACGCAGCGGTAAATTATAAGTTTTTTGGCGGGCTTTATCCGTGAGTTCTTCACCCTCAGCATGGGCTTGCGCCTCTGCTGCTGCCAATAATGCACGACCCAAGTCATGACGGGCATTGCCTTCTGTCACAATAAAGCGCCACGGCCGTAATTTCTTATGATCTGGCGCCGTCACTGCACACTCCACTGCCGCTTTGATTTGCTTATGATTGGGCGCAGGAATATTCAGATTGCCGATACTACGGCGGCTATTAATCCAATTGATTAATTGCTCATCCGTCACTTGAGCATTGCCAAAACCTTGCTCGTGGTCGCCGCTGTCCTGCGCTTTATTTGACGTGGCATTTGGCTCAGTGGCGGTATCATCGAGCGTACTATTCTCTAAATTACGACTGTCTAACGGCTGACTCATTATTACTATCCTATGGGTAAGGCAACTGACTGTACTGCTTGTATTAGCTTTGATATTAGGAGGCTTATATTAAAGGCATAAAAGGACAAGCCCCCTAAATAGCCATGCCCTCTTCTTCGCCATCCAACTTATGCTCAAGCTTGAGGTAGTCCTCTGATTGCATCTCTAGCAAACGTGAGCGCGTACGCTCGATCTCAAAGGCCAGTTTTTCACCTTGGTATAATTCTAAAATGGACTGCTCAGCTCGCACCAATAGCTTCACTCGGCGGTCGTAGAACTCATCGACTAGGTAAATAAAGCGCCGCGTTGGATCGCGTAAATCATCGGTCAGCGCCGGCACGCTATCAATCAATACCGTGGCAAATTTACTAGCAAGCTCAATGAAGTCTCCAGCAGAGCGGGCTTCCATACACAGGTGACGGAATTCACAATAGAGCATCGTCTCTGTGCGTGCATTAATCTTAATCTCGCGGCCATTAATCTCAATCGGCTCTTTGCTAATTTTTTGATTATTTGACAAGGTAGCAAAGCGGTTGGCCAACCAGTGATGGTTTTCTTTGGTGAGTGGGTACTCGTACAGTTCTGCTTGTTGCAAGACGCGCAGACGGTAGTCAATCCCTGAGTCGATATTCATCACGGTGGTGTTGCGCTCCACCTCAGCAATAGCCGGCATAAAGCGATCTCGATGCAAGCCATCTTTATACAAGCCTGCAGGCTCAATATTGGACGTCGCCACTAAGGTGATACCGCGGTTAAACAGCATCGTAAATAAGTCGCCCAAAATCATCGCATCGGAAACGTTGGAGACAAAAAATTCATCGAAGCAAATCACCACCGCTTCTTTATGAATAATATCAGCAACTTTCTCTAAAGGATTGGCCTGACCTTGTATGGCATTTAGCTCGCTGTGTACCCGTTTCATAAAATGATGGAAATGCATGCGCATCTTGCGCGGCATGGTGAGAGACTCATAAAACATGTCCATCATCCAGGTCTTACCACGACCTACGCCGCCCCACATATACAAGCCCTTTGGCGGCTCAGGTTGTGCTTTCAGAAACCCAAAAAAGCCCTTTTTTTGCTGCCTATTGTGATCGAGCTCATGATAAATAGCATCCAAATAGCTCATGGCTTGGTACTGCTGCTCATCACGAGTAAAGTCACCACTCGTAACGGCTTTTTCGTAACGTTGTAACGGAGATAGGTTTGAGGACGGCATAAGGGTGCTCATGTAGTGAGTAAATTTTAATGACCAATATTAAAACGTTATGTCGGTACAGCGCTGCTACTGTCTATCTTACTAGTGTCTATTTTGCCAAGACCACTATCTTAGCCAGCCTCAGACTCAGTATAAATGGCGTCATCGATGGCGGTGTACCGAGCTATATGGCCATGGGCTCTTAGTATAGACACGGGCTCTTTAAAGGGCAGACTGCTGCTCTAAAGTCTCTTTTAATTCCCCCAACTTACCATGAAAAAAGTGGCTCGCACCTTCGATAATGGTAAAAGGGATAGCTAAGCGCTCTGCAAATTCCTGCATCAGCTCAGGCTCAATCACCTCATCCACATCGCCAAATATCTCAAAGCTGCGCTCGACGGGCAGGCTGATATCGCTGGCATCATTATTCACCACTGAGGGCGCTATCAAGGCCAGCCGAGTGAGCTCAAAGTCCTCTAAGCCCCAAATATGCGGACTGACTTCTAACTGTTCAGCGGCGCGGGCGGCCACATAGCCCCCAAAAGAAAAACCGCCTAACCACAGCTTACGTGCAGACGTTTGTTCAGCTACCCATTGTAACACGCTCAGGGTATCTGCAATCTCGCCGACAGCATAGTCGTGCTCACCGGTAGAGCCGCCTACCCCGCGAAAGTTAAACCGCACCGCATGCATGCCATTGTCTCTAGCAAAGCGGTACATCGTCGTTACCACTTTATTGGTCATTGTGCCTTGAAACAAAGGGTTGGGGTGACACAATAGGGCAACCGTATCCGTATTAGGGTCTAAGGGGTTGCCCTGCTGCCATAGCGGGTCGACTTCTAATAATCCTGCCGGCCCTTTAATCAATTGCTTATTGCTCATAATGCCTACTTATCTGTTTATTCGTTGGTCTATGTGTTGGTTCATGTCTTGTGGCAAGTTTATTTATTTTAATTTTACTGGCCTAAGTTTTATTGGCCTAAATTTTACTGCCTTAAAGATTGCCAATGCGCGCCCAACTCTAAACCACTGATCAATTTTAGGCCGCTACTATAGCATCTTGCTCTTATACTATCACGGCTGAATACTTGGCCTTGTTATCGGCGTGCAATAGACTTTAGTCCCTTCGTGCCTAATTAGGATTAACAGAGCGATTACTGGACGTTTTTTTCGCTCTTGCTCCTATTCTTCTACTGGTTTTCTACTAACGCTTATTGTGACTAATATATACGCATGCCTTTGATATATAAGATCTTTATGCTCAAATAACAATAAAGCTTAGCGCACAGTATGAGGTTATCTTAAAATTTGTAACGTTTTGGCAACATCTCACACAAATGTTCTGTAGACCAAATGGTTAGCCCCTATATAATTCAAGCTAGTTTAGGGTTTATTCACCATACCCTCATAATAATGATTATAGTCAATAACTATATATTTCAGTAGCTATCTCTTTTAGGAGCTCCATATGATGAATCGTACTGTATCTACTCCGCGTAAGCACCTTGCTATCTTTGCTTTATTGGCAGGCACGCTAGGGTTATCTGCTTGTCAGACGACGCCTACCTCACCCGTCATGCAGCGCGCCAACTCGACTTATGAGACTACGGGTCTAGGCAAAACTAAAGTCCAAGCCCAACAAAACGCTCTAAATAGTGCTAAGAAAACTTGTGGTATGCGCGAGCCTATTATTATTAATGACAGTGTGAAATTCAACGGTATGTTGGATGAGCGTACCGGCCGTATGGTAGAGCAAGCTGGCTCGGTGCTCGGTGCAGTCCTCGGTACCCGCACACCAAATTTATCACGTGATGACGACTACGAATATACCATCAACTTCCGCTGCCAATAGATACTGGCAGGCGGCCTAGGCAGTTACGTTAGGCCATGTTGAGTGTAAAAACGACCTTATAATGCGAATACTATATTCTGTGTTATAGGGTCATTTTTTTACTCTAGATTGTCGCAGCTCGATTGTAGCGGATTGCGTTTGCTTCCACTTTTTATACCGACTCTTATCGCAGCTATAATCGTCCCTCATTTTATAGACACTTGCACTGGGACGCTAGCCTTCATACAGCCAGTTATGATATCGTTTCACCCCTACTTCGTTGCTACCGATTATCATGTCTAAGCCCAATCTCTCCCAGCTAGATAACCTCTCAGATGGCAAGCCCACTGCTAAAGCCAAAAAGCCTACTCGCGACCCCGTCGTTCATCTCGATAGCTTAGAGGCCGAGCTCGCTGAGCAACAGCAAGCGGCTGATCTTGAGTCGACTGTACTGCGCTTAAGCGACTTTTTGTCTGCAGTAGAGATGACCATCAAACATACTTTTGACCACAGCGTTTGGGTCAAGGCCGAGATTCGCAACCTATCGAGTAAAAACGGCCATTACTACTTTGAGTTGGCTGAAAAAGACGACAGCGGCAAAGTGGTAGCGAGTTGCCGCGGTAACCTATGGCGCTTTAAAGCCGAACGGGTCTTAGCTAAGTTTGAGCGGGCGACCGGTATGCTGCTCAGCCGTGATTTGACAGTACTGTTAAAGATTGCGCCCACCTTTCATCCACAGTATGGGTTTTCACTCAATATTGAAGATATCGACCCTAGCTATACACTAGGGGATTTGGCGCAGCAGTATGCCGCTATGATTGATCGGCTGACCGGTGAAGGACTCTTGCGACTCAATGCGCAACTGCCTGCCCCGTTTGACATCGAACACGTGATCGTCATTGCTCCCGAAAAAGCCGCTGGCTTGGGCGACTTTAGAGCGGATGCAGACAGACTAGCGCGAACAGGCGCCTGTCATTTTCATTATCACCATGCCACCTTTCAAGGCAATCATGGTCCCGCTGAGATTCGTACCGCCATCATCACTGCCATGCAGACTTTTGATAAAAAATTTGCAAGATTACCTGACTTAATCGTGATTATCCGTGGGGGTGGTGCTGTAGGTGATTTAGCGTATCTGAACGATTATGAGCTAGCCGCTTTGGTCGCTGAACAACCGGTGCCCGTCTGGGTGGGCATTGGTCATGAGCGCGATAGAGTGGTCTTAGATGAGGTCGCTCATACTAGCTTTGATACGCCGTCTAAGGTTATTGCGGCTATCGCTGCTCACTTAGCCACTCTAACCACGAAAGCTGTCCAATACCGGCAACAGATTGACGCCCTCGTGCAGCAGCAAATTAACCTTGCGCGCCAAAGTAGTCTGCGCCAGCTCAGCCGGGTACAAGCCCATACCGCCAGTCAACTGACCGCTATAAAAAAAGAAAGCGACCACGCCTATGCCACTATCCAACAAGCGGCGCGCTACCATACCCGCCAAGCTGAGCAAGACTGTGCCCACTTTATGGGCCAAATCCGTGCAGCCGCTACGGCGCAAGTGGCTACAGCGAGCCAGCAGACACTAAGCTATAGAAGCAGTATTGAGCAGCAAGCCCAACGCGGCGTAAATCAAAGCCGGCAAAACTGCGCGCACCTGCGCGATATGATATTACTGCAGCACCCAGCCCGCGTATTGCAGCAAGGTTATGTGATGCTCAAAGATGCCCAGAGCGATACGCTAGTGACCAGTGTCGCACAATTACAGCCGACCCAGACCATTACGCTATTGCTCAAAGATGGTCAGGCGAATGCCAGCATTACTGGTGTACAGCTAGCCCCTAATGATATAAGCCACAGCGAAGAGCTGCACACTAAATAGCCATACCCTTTGAGTAGCCAAAGCTTGAGTAAAACCTGCTCTTTGCTACCCTCCAATTTTAATAAACCCGTTTTTTAAGTCTAAATAATGGAAATCACTATGACCACGACTCCGCGCAAACGTAAAAAAGCCGCCCCAAAGACCTTTGAAGCGGCCTATCATATTCTTAAAGACAATGCGGCCAGCCTGCAGCAGCAAGAAGAGCCCAATATCGACGACTTAATGACTATCGTTGAAGAGTCCATCAGCGCCTATAAAGTCTGCCAAACCCGTATCGATGCGGTACAGCAAGCGCTAGACGCTGCTTTTTCTGACGAGGCCTTAAACCCTGAAGCAGCGGTCAGCGAACAGAAGGCAGAGGCAAAAACAGAAACAGCCGCAGAAACCGACTCTCCCTCATAAATTTATGAATTAGCGTTAGAGGATTTAGCAGTAGCCATAAGCAAATACTGACCATGACAAAAAAGGCTCTTATTAGGAGCCTTTTTTAGGGATAAATCGATTGCTGTCGTCATGAAGTTGGCTAAGGTTGTGACTGTGCAGACGGCTGTAGCGGTACTATCTGCTCCTCTTCGACCTCTTCCACCTCAAAGACTTGGCGCAGATAAGCCAGATAGGTGTCGTTATTAATCATAGTCTTTCCCGGACTATCGGACAGCTTAGCGACAGGCTGACCATTACATTCGACCAGTTTTAGCACGATATTCAGCTGAGTTAGCCCCATATCATTGGTCAGATTAGTGCCAATGCCGAAGCTGGTCTGAATGCGGTCTTTAAAATACTGATGCAATTGCCAGGCTTTAGGGATATTTAAACCATCGCTAAAGGTTAAGATTTTGGTCTTAGGATCAATCTTTAACTTTTGATAATGCGCGATGGCTTTATCGCCCCATAAATACGGGTCGCCACTGTCATGACGCAAGCCATCAAACAACTTGGCAAAATACAAATCAAAGTCGCGTAAGAACGCATCCATGCCGACCACATCGGTCAGAGCAATCCCCAAGTCCCCCCGATATTCATGTACCCAAGCTTCTAACGCCGCCTTTTGCGAGTCGCGCAGACGCACATCTAACGCTTGGAAAGCCTGCATAAACTCATGCGCCATCGTGCCAATGGGCGTAATCTTCATAGTCTTAGCCAGATAAACGTTAGAGGTACCACGCACGATATTAGGGGCGGCACGGTGTAAGGTCTCTACCACATGGGCCTGCCAGCTCTTACTAAAACGACGGCGCGTCCCAAAGTCTGCCACGATGAACGGTGGCGCATTTCTAGGCTGCTTGTCCGCATAACTGTGCAACATCGCGACCTTTTCTTGCAGGCGGCGCTCCCCTTCCTCATACACCGCAGGCGTCTGCAGCTGCCAATAGTACAGCTCATTGACGATAGCGAGGACAAACACTTCAAAGAACATCGCCTGAATCATTGGGCCTTCGATATCGACGCACAGTCTATTCTTGTCATCGACACTGACTTTAATAAAGCGGCGCTTTAAGCGAAACAGCTCTAGATAATCTACAAAGTCTGAACGTAGAAAGCGCAGTGTCCGCAAATAGCTTAATTCTTCTTGGGAAAAGGTTAGCTCGCAGAGACTGTCTAGCTGGGACTCTAGCGCCTCTTTGATATTGGCTAATGGATAAGTCGTGTCTTGATAGTTGCGACAGCGAAAACGATACACCCCATGGGTCTGCGGAAACTGATGCAGCATAGCCTGTAACATGGTGAATTTATATAAATCGTTGTCTAGCAAGGAGGTGATAATCGGATCATTATGTGGCGTCATTACAATACTCTAAAGTGGCAAACTCAAATGGTGGCGACTAAGCGGCTAGTAGGTCGCGAAGTTATAGTAGGCTTTATTAATATAAGTAATAATAACAAGGATTAGCTCATAAGGATATATGGTTAATATAGCGAACTTGTGCCCTAAAAAAACCACCATGCTATTGGTTAACGGCATGGTGGTTCAAAGAATGGTGG
Source organism: Psychrobacter sp. CoH-33_TS_01 (assembly GCF_058189395.1). NCBI lineage: Bacteria > Pseudomonadati > Pseudomonadota > Gammaproteobacteria > Moraxellales > Moraxellaceae > Psychrobacter > Psychrobacter sp. CoH-33_TS_01. The sequence continues at coordinate 420,028 of NZ_JBVGQI010000003.1, read as the reverse complement.
TTATTTAACGAGTCGTTTGGCAAAAAATAGAGTTGCCCACTAAACGTATGCTGCTAGCATTTGGCTTAAGACTGCTTTACCAAAGGTGTTAAGGCCCCATAACCCGATTGCGGCATGACATTCAACGGTACAAACTGTAAAGCACCGCCATTGATACAATAGCGCAGGCCACCACGGTCTTTAGGACCATCAGGGAACACATGGCCTAGATGCGAGTCAGACACACGTGAGCGCACTTCGATACGCACCATATTGAAATCTAGGTCTTTATGCTCAGTGACCACTTTTGGCGTGATAGGTTTAGTAAAGCTCGGCCAGCCACACCCTGATTGGTACTTATCGGTCGATGAAAACAGCGGCTCGCCACTTACGACATCCACATAAATACCGGGGGCAAACAAATTATCATACTCATGACTAAAGGCACGCTCAGTAGCCGCATTCTGCGTAATATCATACTGAGTCTTGGTTAAAGTATTCTTCAGCGCATTCTTATCATAATTGGCATAGCGTTTTGGATCATAAGCTTGCTCTGGCGTGGTAGCAGGCGCGAGTTTTTTCTGATTGCCCGTATCCGCCACTTTATCATCCGCTAAGCTTAAATCGATATGACAATAACCATTTGGATTTTTCGCTAAGTAATCCTGATGATAAGTCTCCGCCAAGGTGAAATTCTTTAACGGCAGCTCTTCAACCACTATCGGTTGCTTATATTTACCCTGAACCGTTTTGATAGCATTGTCTATCACTGCTTTATCAGCCGTGTCAGTATAATAAATACCGGTACGATACTGGGCGCCACGGTCATTACCTTGCTTATTCAAGCTGGTCGGGTCAATCACGCGGAAATAGTATTTCAGCAAGGTGTCTAAATCGATTTTATCCGCATCATAGGTCACTTTTACCGTTTCGGCATGGCCTGAACCAGCGATGACTTGCTCATAGCTTGGATTGGCGATTTTATCACTGCCATTGGCATAGCCCGATACCGCATCGACCACGCCATCCACGCGCTCTAAATAAGCTTCTAGCCCCCAGAAACAGCCGCCAGCTAAATAGATACTGCGCGTATTAATAGGCTTACCTTGCGAGTTGTAATACACCCCATTTTTTTGCTGTGTATCACTCTTAGCATCGCTACTAGCAGCGGCCTCAGGACGCTCTGTGCTGTTTCTTAATTCATCCAGATTATTGGCATTGGCCGCTAAGCCGTAAGCTTGCTGAGAGGTCAAATTGCCCTTAATAAGACGGACTAAAGTGCCTTTCTTATCGATAATAGCCCAGCTTGGATAGACCTGTACGCCCAATTTATTAATCAGCGCACCCGAGTCATCGGTCAGTACCGGCAGGTTAGGATATTCCGCCTGCACGCCTGCATACCACGCTTTAAATTCAGCAGATGACTTCTCATTCAGATGACCAGGGCTGGCGACTGTCACGACGTTATAATCGGCAAATTTAGGGTCATTGCGCCACGCTTCGGTCTCCTCAAGCGTACCAAGACATAATGGGCACCAACTTGCCCAAAATTTAATGAGTGTCGGTTTTGATGGGTCGATAACATCCTTACCAGTGGCACCTAACCCTTTGGTAATTTGCGGTAGCGCCATTAATTGCTCGCTCATAGCGGCAGGCAGCATGTCTCGTGATTTGGTCACGCCAGTATTTTGGCTTTGTTTGCTACTGGCCGTCGTACTGCTACCACCGTCAGCATTGCTCATTTGCCCACAAGCCAACAATAAGGTAGCGCCCATAATACTGGTCACGCTAACCATGCTAGCTCTTTTTATAACAGGTTTAATAGTGGGGCGTTTGGGTAGATTAATCATGAAGATTCCTTATCTGACGATGACTTAAATGGTAATTTAGGCGCGCTCTAAAAAGTACCTGTCCACTGAGATTGGATCGGAGTGCAGCGAAGGTTGGCAAGGCGGGCCTAATCATTGCAAAAACAACTATTACTAAGGTAGCTATGAAAAATAGAATACGGACAGTTAAATAACGAGACGTATAAAATTTGGAAAGTACACTACTGCGTCAACAGGTTAGGCAAACCAAGGCTTAAAATAGAGCCTGATAAATACGCTAACGTGAGACACCGGGAGGAAACTTGTTAAAGCCGTCAAAGGTCTGCTGACTGGAATTTACGGCTTAGACTCATACTGGGATAAGAAAGAAAGGGAGCATACTGAAAAAGAGAGACGCTAACATAAGGGGCAATTATAAACTTAGTCTAGTATAGGCTAGCACGCTTATAATTTCAGTAGACTATAGGTTGAGCAGCTGTAAGCGTTAGTACTCTTCATGCCATATCAATACTGTAATACCCATACTGCAATACCAGTACTGCCACAATAGTCGTGCAATAACCGCCAGTTATCGAAAGCCAACAACCATTTAGCTCAAGCCAACTACTGCCCTGCCCTTATGCTATATAATGCGGAAATTTGACTAGGCTATCAATTAGAATTTGTAAACAATGCTACGCAATTATGTACATTAATTTAACAGCCATCAATAACTTAACATAATAAATTTAGTTTAGATTAATGATTGGCATGCATAAACTGGGCAATGTAGTCATCCACTGGGTTATCGCGCAAGGCTTGCGGCGTACCCGTCTGAATCAAGCGCCCGCCATTCAAGATACTTATACGCTGACCCACCTTGACTGCCTCATCGATATCATGGGTAATAAAGACAATAGTTTTCTGCAGTTTATCTTGTAACTCTAGCAGCTGGTCTTGCAGTTGATTGCGGATTAGCGGGTCTAGCGCAGAGAAAGCCTCATCCATAAGAATGATTGGCGTATCTACCGCTAAAGCCCTCGCCAACCCTACCCGCTGTTGCATACCGCCTGATAGCTCATCAGGATAATTACTCTCTGTACCCGCTAAGCCCACTTCATTCAGCCAATGCCGCGCTATTTCATGACGCTCGGCTTTTTTCAGACCACGCACTCGTAGACCATAAGCGGCATTTTGTAAAACGGTCAAATGCGGTACTAGGCCAAAATGTTGAAATACCATGCTGACGGTCTGCTGGCGAAACTCCTGCAGCGCCTTGTCTCCTAACGTCAGGATATTGATAGGTTGATTATCCGCACTCATTGGTGAATCTATCCAAATCTCACCGGTCGTAGGATCAATTAGGCGGTTAATATGGCGCACCAAAGTGGACTTGCCGGACCCTGATAAGCCCATGATGCAATGCAACTCACCCGAGTCAATGGTCATATTAATATCGTATAGCCCTACCGAATAGCCGGTCTGCTCTTTGACCTGCACACTATCGGTACCCTGCGCCATCATAGCGAGCGCAGCTTGGGCCTCTGAGGGCGTCGCATCATAGATTTTACTAATATTATTTAAGCGAATCTGACTCATAGGGCCTCTCTTCCATCGATGCTAATAGCTTTATAATTCACAGCTTTATAGTTCATTTTTTTAGGGTAGCGTTTTTAGGGCGCGGCCCACCTTAACAGCCTTAACAAGCATTAATGCTTAAGCGTCTTAGCACGCGCACGGCGACCTTGACCAAAGGCTTGGGTAATCCGGTCAATAATAATCGCTACAATAACGATAGCCGTACCCGCCTGCAAGCCTTGGCCGATATTTAAGGTCTGAATAGACTGCAGTACGTCCTCACCGAGACCAGGGGCGCCAATCATAGAGGCCAACACCACCATGGACAGCGACATCATCACGGCTTGGTTAATACCCGCCATGATACTGGGTAGTGCCTGTGGCAACTTGATCCACACTAGCAGCTGCTTATGATTACTCCCAAAAGAGCGGCCGGCTTCAATCATCTCGTGGTTCACCTGGGTAATGCCGAGCATGGTCAGACGAATCAGCGGCGGCAAGGCATAAATAACCGTAGCAAAGAGCGCAGGCACCTTACCGATACCAAATAACATCAGCACCGGGATTAAATAAACAAAGCTGGGCATAGTCTGCATGACATCGAGCACTGGGGTGATAATGCGGCGTAGCCATTTGCTACTGGCCATCCCAATACCGATAGGAATACCGATGACGATGGTAATAAGGACGGAGACAATCAGCAGCGCTAAAGTCTCAATGAGAGCTATCCATAATCCGAAAGCTCCGATGAGGAATAGTCCGGCCGCACAAGCGATAGCAAACCAAATCTTACGGGTACTTACCCACGCCAGCGCTGCCACTAACGCTATGATTAACCAAGGGGGAAACAGACCTAATAAAGACTGAATGGGGAGTAATAAATAGGTCAAGGTCAGTTGGCTAAGACTGCGAAATATCTCACCGTAGTTCTGTACCACATTGCTCAAGGTCTGATTGAGTGGTTGCTCTAATGACCAAGAAGGGAACCATTGAAAAGCCTGATTAGCTACCACAGCGTCGCTACTAACCTCACCCGTTAAGGTAATTCCTAAGCTACTGGCAATACGCTCGGCTGCGTCTGGCTCTACCCAATTCTGCCAGACTTCAGGATGTGCTTTTAGAAACAATAACGCCTGTTCATCGCCATCGCGCTTATTTTCACTCATCTCCAAAATAGCTTGGTTGAGGGCACCGGGGCTGAACTGCACCTGCTTAAACAGGTTTGCCAGTTCGGGGTAATCATTGGCAAAAGGCGTCGATACCGCCACGCCGAGCTGCGATACTGGGAAACCCGAAACGCAATCTTTTTGACCATTGGCCTCTAATAAATCGTTCCAACAGGTCTCATCATACTGAGGGAAATCAAGCGCTGCAAAGTCGTATTTGGCCATCAACCCTGTGGGCTGCCAGTAGTAAAATAGTAAAGGTTTTCTTTGCTCAAACGCCGAAGAAATCTCCGCATCGAGCGCTGCACCAGTACCTGGATGGACATTATTAAACTGTTTCTCTAAGCCGGTATTCTTTAGCAAGCGAGTATTAAAGACCTCGCACGTCCATCCCGTAGGACAGTTCATAAAGCGGGCGCGACTCGGGTCTTCCGGGTCTTTGAAAAGCTCGGCATACTTAGGCAAGTCTTGATAAGTCTTGAGGCCAGGATTGTCTTCTAGCACATATTTAGGAACGTACCAGCCTTGCGTCGCCCCGCCCTTTAAGGTATCGCCAATCACCGCCACATCACCAGCCGCAATCGCCTTTTCCATAATCGGCGACCGCCCTACCCACTGCTCGCCAATGACTTGAATGTCATTCTGCGATAACGCGGTCTCAAGCGCAGGTCCCGCTCCCGGCACCTCTTCTACCGGACAGTTATAACCCTCCTCCGTGAGGTATTTGAGCACGCCGGTAATGAACTGGCCACTCTCCCACGTCAAGGAGCCAAATTTAACCGGCGCAGTACAAGCGGCCATAGCCGGCGTGGCTAAAAAGACTGTAAACAGGGCTAATAAACTAGCAGCAAGCCATTGGCGCATCAGAGCTCTCACAAGAGTAATCAAGTCAGCAAAAGTGTACCATTTAAACTTTGCTTTAGGGGCTACTGCTATGAAGATATGCTTAAACCCTAGCCGGTTTATACAAGCGTTATACGGCCAGCCAGCTTATTAAGCCTTTAACTATTTTAGGATTATAGCCAATGACAGACGCAAAAAAGCAGCCGCTAACGACTGCTTTTTTTATTACTTTCGAGCCTCATAATTCAGTGAGAAAACTGGTGCTGCTAATAGCTATTTACTTGATAAATAATCCAATGCCTTTTTTGAACAGGGCTCCGTATGGCGGCAACAGCAGATTCATGCCATTCAAACGTGACTGCACGAATACAGGCTTCATATGGCTAAAACGCTCAAAGCCCACTTGGCCATGATAGGCCCCCATACCTGAGGCACCGACACCGCCAAACGGGATGTCATGCTGGGCCACATGCATAATCACTTCGTTAACACACATGCCCCCTGAAACCGTGTGTTCGCGAATATAATTAATATCCACATTATCGTGACCAAAGATATATAACGCTAAGGGACGCGGACGCTGATTGACAAAATTTACGGCTTCACGAACTTGATCGTAATGGATCAGCGGTAAAACCGGGCCAAACAATTCATCTTGCATAGCATCGCTATCTAAAGGCGGCTGCTCCAAGACAACAGGCGGCATAAACTGGGTAGTCTCATTGGCCGGCACCTCTGTCAATTCATGGATACAGCTGCTATCGAGCTGCTCGAGGTAACCCTGAATGCGTTTAAACTGTGCACCGTTGATCACACAGCTATAGTCTTTATTATTAGCAATATCAGGGTAATGCGTAGCCACCCAATCTTTGGCCAATTGAATAAACTGCTTATGATGGCGCTTATTAATTAAGACATAATCCGGTGCAATACAAGTCTGACCGGCGTTGATGGTCTTACCCATCATGATACGATTGACCGCAGCTTCAAGGTCGGCATTATCTAGGACAATAACTGGAGATTTGCCACCTAACTCTAGCGTGACTGGCGTCAAGTTTGGCGCAGCAGCGGCCATAATCTTTTTGCCCACGCTGGTCGAACCTGTGAATAATAAATGATCGAACGGCAGATGGCTAAAGGCTTGTGACATCTCCATCTCACCGAGGGCGACCGTGACCATATCCGCAGAGAAGTATTTGGCTACCGCTTCGGCAAAGGCTTTGGCGAAAGTCGGTACCGCTTCACTAATCTTGATCATGATACGGTTGCCCGCGGTCAACGCATCAATCATAGGCCCGATAGTTAAGTTTAACGGATAGTTCCACGGCACCATGATACCGACCACCCCTAATGGCTGCGGCTGAATTTCGTTATGCGCTGGCATATAGATAGCTGGGATAGGCATCCGGCGGGTTTTCATCCACGATTTACCGTGTTTTTTGGCATGGTTTATGCCCTGAAAACTGGTAAACAACTCAGCAAACTGGGTCTCACTGGCGCTACGATGACCAAAGTCAGCACTGATCGTCTCACAAAAAGTCTCTTTATTATCAATCAAGAGCGCTTCTAAGTTTTCTAGCTGTGCCCGGCGCTCTGACCAGTCTAAGATAGGCTGCTCACGGCTTAGGGTATAGAGATGCTCAAATTGGGCGCTAAGCTCATCTGTCGTATTAACGATACTTAGAGGCGTAAAATTCGGGTTAGCATGAGTTGTCATGATCTGATCCTTGATGTGATGACGGCTTAGGAGTATACCTAAGCGATAGATATAACTTTTATAGACCAATGAGGTTATGATGGACGGCTAGCTCAACGACGTCACCGGTCAATTAACACTTGTACATTTACAGTTGTCTATTTATTTATATTGCTAATACAACCACTTAACTTGCAAATTTCCATGCGAACAACGACTTTATAGTCAGTACAATGGCGTATGGGGAATTTAATCTAGCTCATTACCCCCTAGTAAGTAAAGCCTCATCTATTACATGGCTCGTCACGTTATTTTGTTGCTAAATATGTATAAATCTTTGAATTAAGCTGCAGCATCATGGCTGTTATAAAAATTATTATCAACTATTGTTAGCTAAAGTACAGGTTCAAAGTTCTAGCAAAGCCGTCTACCTAATGGCTTAATTAACAATAAAGGCACTGAGCTACGCTTATGCTGCCTAGTGATAGCCAAAGGTTTCATATAATATAGCTACTTAACTTAAAAAACCGCGTTGTACAGCCGGCTCAGTTCAGCATTGAGATGCTGCAAAGCAAATGCTTGCCAAACCCAAGCTAAAGACTGTGCAGCGGCATTTATTAGCCGTCATTTATTAGCCATCATCTAGCAGAGCCGTTATGACCCACGCCAGCCCCCTTGCCCACAGCCCATCTACTTGCATTAGCGAGCGTCTCACTCGTAAAAACCTACCACAAGCTGACTATGTGGCCACGCACACTGCTATGAGTGCGGACATCCTTGAGCGTATTCGCCTCGCTAAAGAAGACAATATTCAGACCCCCGATGAGCTGTGGATCGTCGAGCATAATGACGTTTATACCTTGGGACAGGCGGGCAAAGAAAGTCACATTTTGACGCGTACCAATACCCCCATTATCAAAACTGATCGCGGAGGTCAGGTCACTTGGCATGGTAAAGGTCAGTTAGTGATTTACTGGCTGTTTGATTTAAAAACCTTAGGGTGGAGTGTGCGGGAGCTGGTCTCCCATGCCGAGCAAGCGATTGAGGATGTGCTCAATAACTACCTGCAATCTCCGGAGCTATGTGCTAAGTTGCGTGCGCCCGAGTTGGCAGGCATGGCGTATGAATACTATGCCAGAGCCCGTAAGGATGCTCCGGGCGTCTATATCTATAGTCGTCCGCAGTGCCAGACTAGCGCAGTCGATAGCCCTATGGTCACTGATAAGGCTGACGGGGCTAGTCTTGATAGCCTAACAACCCCGCCAGAGATAGCCACGGATACCGACATTATGCTCGGTAAAATTGCTTCATTAGGCTTCAAAATTAAACATGGCATGAGCTACCACGGTATTGCGCTGAATTTGACCTGTGATCTCGATCCCTTTACGGCGATTAACCCTTGCGGCTATGCGGGCATGACCATGCTGCGCTTATGTGACTTCGTCGAGATGGACTATGAGGAAGTGACCGAGGCTTTAGTGGCTAATATTGCGGCGAGGCATCGGGGTGAGATTGCTTTAAGAGTGCCTGAGTCAGCATAGTCAGTAGCGCTAACCAAGTAAAGTCTTAGAGCTGGTATTTCAGACAGAACTCTCTACTTTGTGTTTCAGTAACGTGAGTCTTTATTGCCAGATAGTGTGAGTCTTTTTTTGCATATCAGCTCACCAGGATTGACTTAAGATTCGTGGGCAAATCGCTTATAAACTTGTTATACTCCTCCAGCGTAAAAACGGATGTTTTAACGAAACTTACCTCTTTTTTATTAGAGGCTACTTCGCAAAATTGCAGTAGCCTAATGACACGCAAACTATAAATTAACGGAGCATTCAATGGCAGACTTCAATAAAATCCTAGACGCAGGCGATGTCGATGGCGGTATTATCAATGTGGTTGTTGAAATTCCTGAAGGTAGCAACCAGAAAATCGAGTGGAACCGCGACCTTGCTGTATTTGAACTAGACCGCATCGAGCCAAAAATCTTCGCTAAGCCTTGCAACTATGGTTTTATCCCACAAACGCTAGATGAAGATGGTGATGAGTTAGACGTATTGATCATTACTGAGCATCCGCTAACGACCGGTATCTTCTTAAAAGCGAAAGTTATCGGTGTTATGAAGTTTGTCGATGACGGCGAAGTGGATGATAAAGTAGTCGTTGTCCCTGCTGATGACCGTAACAACGGTAATGCTTATAACAGCTTAGAAGACCTGCCTAAACAGCTTATCGGCCAGCTTGAGTTCCATTTCAACAACTACAAAGCCTTGAAAAAGCCAGGCAGCACTGTGGTTGAATCATGGGAAAATACTGAAGTCGCTAAAGAAGTGATTAAAGAAGCTATTCAGCGTTGGAAAGACAAATAGTCCATAGAGCCTTATTACCGCTCTGTCTCAAGACGACTTTCCCTAATCGCAATCATGTCTCATGGTTGCGATTTTTTATGGGCAATACGTTATGAACTACCGACCACCTATAGAGGTGGCGGTTTCTTAGGTAATACCCATACTTGATACGATGTTTTGTATCAGCGGTTAGGCAAATTGACTAAGCTAACTCCGTCACACCGACGGTTTTGAGTGTTGCCAGTTTTAATCCCTCATTTAAGATATTGATACTGGCATTAAGGTCACGGTTGTTTTTTTGCTGACAGTTTGGACACTGCCATTCCCGCATTTTTAATGTTAATTCAGCTTTGGCAAGGACATGATTACAGCCTGAACAGGTCTTAGAGGATGGATACCATCTGTCTATTTTAATGACCTCTTTGCCGTACCAATCAGCCTTGTATGTCAGCATAGTAACAAATGTAGACCATGAGCTATCACTGATTGACTTGGCTAATTTTCTATTCTTAACCATCCCCTTGACGTTCAAATCCTCAATCGCAATAAAGTCGTGGTTTTTGACAAGATTGAATGAGAGTTTGTGTAGGAAGTCTTTGCGAGTATTGGTTATTTTTTCATAAACCTTGGCAACTTTTAAGCGTTGCTTTTGGTAGTTGCTACTTTCAGACAGCTTGCGCTGCTGTGCCTTGGCAACCTCTCTGCGTTTGGCTAGTATTTTTTGCTCACGAGCTAATTTTCGCTCAAGTTTCGCTAAAAACTTAGGATTAGCAACTTTTGTACCGTCCGACAAGACGATGAAGTCTGTTAATCCTAAATCAATACCGATATTGGATTTGGTTTTTGGCAGCTCGTTGACGATGGTTTCAACTAAGATGCTGATATAATACTTACCTGATGATGTTCTGCTGATGGTGGCACTCTTAATAAGACCATTGACAGAGCAGTCTATCACAGCCTTAACATGACCAATTTTAGGCAGTTTAATTGTCGAATCAACAATAGCAACCGTCCCTTGTTGATTGTTGGTGGTGTAGCTGTCTCTCACGCCTTTTTTCTTAAACTTAGGGAAGCCTGCCCCGCTCTTAAAGAACTTGCTATAAGCACTGCGTAGGTTTTGTTGGACATTGGCCAATGCCAAGCTATCCACCTCTTTTAGCCACTCAAACTTTTTTTTGTATTGAGCAGGAGTATTTTTTAATTCAGTTTTAGCTGTTTTATAATGCTCAATCTTGTCATTAAGCATCTTGTTCCAAATAAAACGAGCACAGCCGAACGACTTAGCAAAGAATATCTGTTGCTCAGCATTGGGATACAGCCTAAATTTATAGGCTTTAAGTATTTGTTTATGGTTACTCATGCTCGCCTTGGCTCTGTATATACTGCTTAACAACAGCAAGCGGTGCGCCACCAGTTGTTAGCAAACAAAAAGACAGTGACCAAAACTTATCCTGCCACAGTTTTTCTTTGATACTAGGAAATTCTTTTTTAAGCAGTCTGCTACTGGCTGATTTGTAGGCATTGATAAACTTACTTATCTCAGTTTTTGGGTGTGCCTTGAATAGAATATGAACATGGTCTTTGTCATGATTCCACTCAACAACCTCTATCTTATAGTCGGGGGCAATGCGCTCAAAAATAGCTTTGGCTCGTTCTGAAATATCATCATCGAACACGTTGCGACGATACTTCACAACCAGTATAAGATGGTAGTTCAGCAGAAAGACTGAATGTGCATTTGTTTCTAATTCGTATGTCATATATATCTTGTGATTATTAAGACTGATTGTTGACTCTATCATTACGCAAAACGAGACGCAAGCAATAAACCGCATTCATCCCTCTACCTAAGAGGTGGGAGAATTCTGCTATAAAGGGTTAAAATATTAATAACACATTTTCAAAACCCGATTATGGGGCAAAAAATAGTAAAATAACCGCATTAGCCCCGCCCTCTTATCAACCCTGCTGTATGCGCTTACTTTACTACTAATCAAGGAACACTCCCATGTCTAGCCCTAAACTGCCCAAAGCTGTCGCTCAATTGGTCGAAAAAGGCAATTTCGTCGCTGCCATTAAGTCGTTGGCTGACGCCGAAAATATTAGCATGGGCGAGGCAAAAGACCGTATCGATGACTACGATTTGTATTTGAAAGCCAAGCAGCAACAGAAACTTAGCAGTATCGCCAATAAGCAAGGTATCCCGACGGGTGCGATGAACTTTAGTAATGACCCCGAGCCGGTCAGGCTAACCGAAGAACAACTGGAGGCCCGCAAGACCAGCTCACCTTTTGCGGCTTTAAGCTCTGGCTTGGACAATCGCTTGGACGATATGGGCTATAAAAAGCCGCTGCTGCCCTCTTGGGTCAAACGCGTGACGCTTATTCTTATCGTTATGGCGATTATCTTTTGGGGACTCTGGCGGGCGTTTGGCTAAGCCGCTGTAGTATTTAGGAATAAAAATCATAAAAAAAGAGCTACTTTATTTAGTAGCTCTTTTTTATTGTCTGCTTATTAGGTACTTATTAGTTATTGTTATCTCTAGCCCTAGTGATGCTCACCTGGTAGAATGCGGGCAAAGGCGCGCTGAGCCAGGTTAGGCTTTTTATCTGTGGTTTGGGCAGCCGTCGAGCTTGGGAATAGACGATAACCAATAGACTGAACCCCCACGTTAAATGCAGGCACCAAAGAATAGGTAGCCGAGGCCAGTTTGCCCATATTGCTGGCGATACTATTGGGTTTATCGACGATAGCTTTGGCGACCATCATCGCCGCTTCATCAGGGCTCAGAGCCGGCATATAACGGTAGAGTTTGGTCGGAGCAATCATAGGGGTGCGTACCAAAGGCATGAAGATATTGGTAATTTTAATATTATCTCCTTTGACCTCAGCAGCCAAGCAACGACTAAAGGCGTCCAACGCTGATTTTGAGGCGACATACGCACCAAACCGTGGACTATTGGCCAATACGCCGATGGAGGAGATATTCACAATCTGACCGGTCTTTCGAGCAATCATTACTGGTAGAAAACCAAGAATCATTTTGACCGCACCAAAATAGTTGATCTCCATAGTACGCTCAAAATCATGGAAGCGATTGACCGACTCATGCACCGATCGGCGAATCGAGCGCCCAGCATTATTCACTAAGACATCGACATGGTCGAAATCAGCAAGAATCTGCTGACTGACGGTCTCAATGGCATCCATATTGGTAAGGTCACAGGGGTAGTAGCTCGCCTTGCCACCTAACGCTTCAATACTGTCTTTAACTTTTTTGAGCTTGTCCTCAGTACGAGCCAATAAGATAACATGGGCACCGCACTCACTCAGCAAAAACGCTGTATGCTCACCAATACCACTTGAGGCACCGGTAATAATTATGTTTTTACCTTGAACGGCTTGGGTTATTGCTTTTTTTGAAGGGTTGGCCATCATGACTTCCTTTTCATTAGACTGATAGGGATTAATATTAAGCTATTAACATAAAGTTATAGCATAACAAAAAAGTATAACCTAAAGCCAAGAAAATTCGATAAATATTTAAACAAATCAGTTGTTTATATAAATATCTCAGAGTACAACCATACACTTTTGTAGCCAGCGACCCATCATTCATGGGCACTAAGAAACGCGTCCACGACTCTAAACTGCCCGGCTGTACTCTCTTCACCATACATCGCTTGGCGAAAGGCATTGGAATTGGGAATACCTGTGGTATACCAAGCAATATGCTTGCGGGCAATACGGCACCCTGAATACTCCCCATAAAACTCGTATAGCGCCTCTAGGTGGGTCAAGACAATCTGCTTAATCTCGGCCACCGTCGGTGCAGGTAATTGCTCTGCATTCGCTAAATAATGGGCTATGTCTCGAAACAACCACGGTTGCCCCTGCGCTGCCCGGCCAATCATCACTGCATCACAGCCGGTCATCTCATACACTTCTAGGGCTTTCTCCGCACTATCGATATCACCATTAGCGATAACAGGGATGCTTAGGCTATTTTTTACTTCGCGAATTAGCTCATAGCGCGCCTTGCCCGTATACATGTCTTCGCGAGTACGGCCATGGATAGCGATGGCTGCAACGCCAGCCTGTTCTGCGCGTTTGGCAATCCGTAGGATATTTTCAGCGCCATTCTCAAAGCCTAGCCGGGTCTTAAGTGTCACAGGGGCATCGACCGCATTGACCGCAGCATCAAGCAGCCGAGCGACCAAGTCTTCGTCTTGCAGCAGCGCCGAACCCGCTAGCCTACGGCAGACCTTTTTAGCGGGGCAGCCCATATTAATATCCACTATTTGTGCGCCATTGTCTATCTGATATCTGGCTGCCTCAGCGAGCTTATCCGGCTCAGCCCCCGCTATCTGCGCCGAGATAGGGGCAATCTCCCCATCAAAATTGGCCCGATATAGCGACTTCTTACGCGCATATAACGCCGTATCGGCAATGATCATCTCGCTAACCGCATGCCCTGCGCCAAAAGACTTGCAGAGTTTGCGAAAAGGATTGTCGGTCACGCCAGCCATGGGTGCCACTATCAGACGATTTTCTATCGTCAACCCACCAATATTTAATGGGGTTAATAGCGGGTGTGGCGACTCGCCACGCAAATCATGAGAGGGCGTGGTAGCGGAGATGCTATCAGCAAGTGCTGCAGGGGAAAGCGACGTTAAAATTTTAGACATAAAAAACGGCTTGTGCCAATGGTGAACAAGCCGTTATTGTAAGTATTGCTAAGTTTAATTCAAGGGTTATTTATCAAACACACTGCCCTGCTCTAGGGTAATATCATCATCATGCTGCTGCATCCGCCATGGCAAAGTGTCCGGCGACATCGTTAAGAAGTGCAAATACTTCTCAAACTGGTCGATGATATCGTTGATGATAGAGTCGGCTTGATACCCATATAAATCATAGGTCTGGCCACCGCGGCGCAGATACACTTCGGCACGGTAATCATGCTTTTGTAGCACGCTGCTGCGCTTAGGACTGGCACCGCCTTTATTAGCGCCAGCACCGCCTTTCGCAGTATTAGGAGCATCGATATAATAGTCTGGTGCGGCATACTCAGATAAGCGCACCTCGTACCAAAACTCCACATCGCTGCCACGGCGTAACTCAAACACTGCCCGATTATTCAACTCATCATAATTCACGTCAGGTGACCAACCGGTCTCAGCAAACTTAGCGGCGACCTCATTCATAGCGAATAGCACAGTACCTTGGATATAGCTGAGCACCTTATCGCGGGTCGGTTGGTCGGTCATATAATCAATACGATCGCGCCAGGCTTCTAACTTTAACAGATGCGGTGGCAGATGGTTGTCGTTAGCTAGGCTTTCATTGCGGTGCCCTTCAATACGTAGCGCCCGCCACATCCCAAACATAGCCAACATCATAATCATGGCAAAGGGTAAAGCACTTACGATAGCTGCAGTTTGTAGTGCCGTCAGACCCCCTGCTAATAACAGTACAGCAGCTACCGCGCCCTCAGTGACCACCCAAAACGTACGCTGCCACCAAGGTGTATCAGTACGGCCGCCAGCGGCTAGCGCATCAATAACTAGCGAGCCTGAGTCTGATGAGGTGATAAAAAAGGTAACAATCAGCAATACCGCAAGCGAGGACACCACTTCAGTAAACGGTAGATTCTCTAATAGCTTAAACAGAGCAATAGCTTGGTCGGCTTGCACTTCAGCAATCAGCGAGTTATAGCCGTCCACCATAACCATATGTAGCGCCGTGTCCCCAAAGACCGCAAACCAAAAGAAAGTGAAAATGGTGGGGACCAGCATGACCCCTAAAATAAATTCACGGATGCTGCGACCGCGACTGATTTTAGCAATGAACAGCCCGACAAAAGGTGCCCATGAAATAGTCCAAGCAAAGATAAATAATGTCCAGCTGCCGATCCAATCATTACTGCGGTAGGCTTGTAGGCTAAAAGTACGCTCAACAATATTGCCTAAATAGCTGCCAGTATTCTCCATAAAGGCATTAAGAATAAAAATACTTGGACCCACGATAAACACGAATAACATCAGCGAGGTGGCTATCACCATATTTAAAATAGACAGCCTTTTTACCCCTTTATCCATACCCGCTAATACCGACACCAAGGCAGCTGCGGTAATCAAAACAATCGCGATGACCTGCACCGTGCTACTCACAGGTATCATATCTGGTAGTAGATAATTCAAGCCCGCATTAATCTGCGCGACAGAAATACCTAGGCTGGTGGCCAGCCCAAATAGCGTGCCCAAAATAGCAAACACATCCACCGCATGGCCGATAGGGCCATAGATTTTATCGCCGATCAGAGGGTACAGAGTCGAGCGCATAGACAAAGGTAAACCGTGACGATAAGCAAAGTAAGCTAGCGTTAAAGCCACCACCCCATTAATGGCCCAAATATGAAAGCCCCAGTGGAAATAAGCAATTTGCATCGCCTCTTTTGCCGCTGCAATAGTCTGCGGATCGGATAATGGCGGCGCAGCAAAGTGAATGACCGGTTCGGCGACCCCATAAAATAGTAAGGCAATGCCATAACCTGCCGAAAACAGCATGGCAAACCATTCTGCAAAATTATATTCGGGCTTAGAATGGTCAGGCCCCAAACGGATGCTGCCATAAGAGGAGAAGGCAATAGCGACCAGAAACACTAAAAAAGACGCGGTGGCCAGCATATAGAACCAGCCGAAAGTCTCAGTGGTAAAGCTCAATACCTCACTGAATATCTCACCAGCCGCTCCTGGATTAAGGGACGTGCCAACGACCAGCAATAGCATAATGACTGCCGTGGGGATAAACACGGGCAGCAAAATAGTGGATCGTGGTAATTTGCTCATAAAACGGTCTCAAAAAATCGTGAATTTAAATAGGCGGCAATACTCCTTGATTCTTCTTATTTTTTCAAACAAATTTTTGGAAATTTTGTTAAATAAGAACCGCCCTTTTGCCCAATAAAAAGGCAACCTTTGCAGCTGCCTTATTATTTATTCAATTACTTATTCAAGTACATATTACTTATTCAACATTCATGGGCTATTTATCAAACACACTGCCCTGCTCCAGCGTAATGTCATCATCATGCTCCTGCATGCGCCAAGGTAAGATATTGGGCGAGATGTCAACGAAGTGCAGGTATTTTTCGAACTGGTCAATAATATCGTTAATAACCGATTCGGATTGATAACCATATAAATCATAAGTCTGACCACCACGGCGCAGATAGACTTCCGCACGATGATGATGCTCTTCTGGCAAGCCTTTGTTCATGTCTTCCGTATAATAATCCGGGACTTCGTACTCTGATAAGCGCACTTCGTACCAGAATTCAACGCTATCACCCCGTCTTAACTCAAACACAGCGCGGTTATTCACCTCATCATAGTTCACATCAGGCAGCCAACCAGTTTCTGCAAACTTCTCCGCGACTTCAGTCATTGACGTTAGTACAGTGCCTTGGATATAACTAAGCACCTTCTCGCGGGTCGGTTGGTAGGTCATGTAGTCAATACGATCGCGCCAAGCCTCTAGTTTTAGTAGATGCGGTGGCAAGTGGTTATTATTAACCAAACTTTGGTTGCGATGCCCTTCGATACGTAACGCGCGCCACATCCCAAAGGTCGATATCAAGATGATGATAGCAAAGGGTAAAGCACTAACGATAGCCGCCGTTTGCAAGGCCTCTAGGCCACCAGCGATGAGCAGAGCAGCCGCTACAGCGCCTTCCGTGACCACCCAAAACGTACGCTGCCACCATGGCGTATCGCTACGACCACCCGCGGCTAAGGCATCAATAACTAGCGATCCTGAATCCGACGAGGTGACAAAAAAGGTGATAATCAACAATACCGTCAATGACGAGACGATCTGCGTAAACGGAAGCTGTTCTAATAATTTAAATAAAGCAATGGCTTGGTTATTCTGCACTTCACTAATTAGCGAGGTATAGCCATCCACCATAATCATGTGTAGCGCGGTATCGCCAAACACTGAAAACCAAAAGAAAGTAAACAAGGTGGGCACTAACATCACGCCCAAGACAAATTCGCGAATCGTACGGCCACGGCTGATTTTCGCAATAAATAGGCCGACAAAAGGCGCCCAAGCAATCGTCCAAGCAAAGATAAATAGCGTCCAACTGCCAATCCAATCGCTCGATTGATAGGCTTGCAGGCTAAAGGTACGCTCAACGATATTGCCTAAATAGCTACCCGTATTTTCCATAAAGGCATTAAGAATAAAGATGCTCGGGCCTACGATAAACACGAACAACATTAGCGCAGTAGCCAAGACCATATTGAGAATAGAGAGCCTTTTGACCCCTTTATCCATACCTGCCAGCACGGAGACTAAGGCAGCGGCTGTTACTAACACGATGATAATCACCTGTACGGTAGTGCTCACTGGCACCATCTCTGGCAACAAGTAATTTAAGCCGGCGTTAATTTGCGCTACCGATAGTCCTAAACTGGTCGCAATACCGAACATGGTACCCACAATCGCAAACACATCCACGGTATGGCCAATGGGGCCATGGATTTTATCGCCAATTAAAGGATAGAGCGTCGAGCGGACCGATAAAGGCAAACCATGACGAAAGGAGAAATACGCTAAGGATAAACCTACTACGCCGTAAATCGCCCAGATATGAAAGCCCCAATGGAAATAAGCAATTTGCATCGCTTCTTTCGCGGCGGCAATAGTTTGCGGCGTGGATAACGGGGGACTGGCAAAGTGTAGTACGGGCTCGGCAACCCCGTAAAACAGCAAGGCAATCCCGTAACCGGCTGAAAATAGCATGGCGAACCATTCTAAAAACTTATACTCAGCCTCTGCATGATCGGGCCCTAATTTAATACTGCCATAAGGCGAAAACGCTAAGGCAATAATAGACATTAAAAAGATGGCAACCGCCAACATGTAAAACCAACCGAAAGTATCGGTGGTAAAAGCCAGCACCTGACTGAATAGTTCGCCAGCAGCGACTGGATTTACCGCGGTGCCAATGACCAATAGCAGCATAACAGCGGCGGCTGGGAGAAAGACCGGTAATAAAATGGTGGAACGGGATGATTGACTCTTCATAAAGATGTTCTCATTAAAATAGACCTCTTAAGGCGACGATTCAGGCCAATGCAGCCCAGTCGCTTAAAAAGTTATATTCTCAAAGTGTTAAAGTATTTTTCAAATTTGCAACAGGCTATAAAAGACACGACTCTGTACAGAGCCATTACGGACAATAAGCCGTATGGTCAAAATTCGCCCTGAGTGATAATTGACAGTGACTAGCGAATAATTGCTAGCTATAAGAAAGGTTTACCACAAACGCCTTATAAACCCCAGAAATGTCGCCGGTTTGTAACATTACTTTAACGTTCATTACATCATTATTACCAAGCAATAAAAAAGGCAACTTGTTAGTTGCCTCTTTTATAGTTATTGATAATATTTACCGAGAAATGTCTATTGCCAGTAGTGCTTTATATTATTTTGCATTTAAGCATTGATGATAGCGGCCAATTGTTTCGCCTGCTCAGCCAGCTCGTCTTGATTGGCCATCGTAACCGCATGCTTGCCAAGCTCATGGATACTAGAGGGAATCAAATGGACATGGTAATGAAATACCGTCTGCCCTGCTTCTGAGCCGTTTAGCTGCATCTGGATAATACCATCACGTTCAAATACTTGGCGCTGCGCCTGCAGGACTTTTTTGGCGGTCATAAACACCGCACTGGCGTATTCAGGCTCCAAATCACTTAGCTCGACCGCTTGCTGCTTGGGGATTACCAAGACATGGCCTTTGGCTTGCGGCATAATATCCATGAAAGCCAAGGTCTTATCATCTTCGTAGACCTTGTGGCAAGGGATCTCACCTTTGAGCATTTTGGCAAAAATATTGCCTTCTTCATAAGTTTTAGTCGTTTGGGTCATCACGTACTCCTTGTGTTATATTGCCTACATCTTAGAATTAGCACTAAATATGAGCTAAATAATAGCTGAATAAGAACTAAGATAAAAATCATCATTAAAAACAGCTCAAACTCTAGCATAGATAGGCCATTAAACCCAATAATGGCGCAAGTCATTTACCAATACTATGCGGTCGCTCAGTCTAGCCAAACTGCATTGATAAAGCCTGTCGATGCCCTAATTATATAAGTTACCGCCCAGACCACTCTTATAAAAGTAGCGAAACTATGATTGCAGCAGACACCACGGACGTAACCCCTTCATCTTTTTCAATACCTGCCAACACTCTATGGCTTAACGAGTTGCTAATTGATGCCTCTATTAAATGGCAAGTACACAATTGCAAAATCACTGATGAGACCGTGACGCAAGATGCCACATTGCCGTTTTTATATCACTATGATACTTTAAGTGCCGATTTAAAGGCGGCGCATCCGCTGACCCCTGCTCTCTTAAAACGCTTTAATGAGCCTATGTCGGCCGCTGAAGCTGCGTACCTTTTGCAGCTGCCTGTCGCTACTATTCCCGCGCCATGGCAAGTCAAGGTCATTGGCACCTTAGTGCTGTTTTCTGAGTCGCTACAAATTGCGGTACGCTTAAGGTTTACCAATACCGCCAAGGCATTAGAGCCTATTTATATTAGCGATAAAACTCAGGCGGTGGCTCAGGCGATGCAGACTTGGCACTTCTTTAGCGATGTCTTCGTGTTGAATAAATGCGCTAAGCCTATAGGAGTATTGCCAGCGGAATCTTATGCTAGTACGCTCATAGGGGCTAACGATGCTGACCATCAAGCCGCTGCTATAAACACTGCTACCATCGATACTGAAACAACTGGTAATACTGAGGCGACTCACGACTCTAGTCGCTATTCTCATAACGCCAATAGTGTTGCTAATGTTAATAGTACGAATAGTGCTAGCAATGACGCTACCGGTCTGTTGGATGAGCGCGCATTACTGCAAAACACGGCGCTATTATTGCCACGAGAAAATCAGTATCAGCACTTGCAACCGCGTTATGCCGTCGCCTTATTGAGCGAACTTGAAGCGCATAAAGCCGATCTACCTGAACTGGATAAAGCTATACAAGCTCGGATTGCCTAGGCCGTATAACTTTTAATTATGAAATAGTTATTTATTCAGACCTATAGCTTGGCGCCGTTCTTAGGTACAATAAGGTATTAGATATAATATTTGATGAAATGGCATGTTTTATTAACTAGCATTGTCTTTAAATAGCCTATTTTTATTAACTAGGGTTATACCGTAAAACTCCACCTCGCTCGATAGTTATCTTATTCCTAAGATTATTATACAGCTCAAGCGCATAACACGGTCATGCGCTGCATTGGCTTTATCTTGTTTAGCCCTAACATTATCAGAAAGGACATCTCATGGACTACCGCTCAAAAACTTCAACTGGCGGCCGTAATATGGCCGGTGCTCGTGCCCTATGGCGTGCTACAGGTATGACTGACGGCGACTTTGGCAAGCCTATTATTGCCATTGCCAACTCATTTACTCAGTTTGTACCGGGTCACGTGCATCTAAAAGACTTAGGGCAGATGGTCGCGCGTGAGATTGAAAAAGCTGGCGGTGTCGCAAAAGAGTTTAATACTATCGCAGTCGATGACGGTATCGCCATGGGTCACAGCGGTATGTTGTATTCCTTGCCGAGTCGCGATTTAATTGCCGACTCTGTCGAATACATGGTCAATGCTCACTGTGCCGATGCCTTAGTGTGTATTTCTAACTGCGATAAAATCACCCCAGGTATGTTGATGGCGGCTATGCGCCTAAACATCCCGGTAGTATTTATTTCAGGTGGCCCAATGGAAGCCGGCAAAATCTTAGCCAGTACCGTCGGTAAAAGCCATAATAGTGAAGACAGTGATGGTAGCGCCATCCGTAAGTTAGACCTCGTCGACGCGATGATGGACGCGGCTGATGACAATATTAGTGATGAAGATGTCGCCGCTATCGAAGCCTCCGCTTGTCCTACTTGTGGCTCATGCTCGGGCATGTTCACCGCCAACTCGATGAACTGCTTGACCGAAGCCTTAGGTCTAGCCTTGCCGGGTAATGGCTCACTATTGGCCACCCACTCGCTACGTCGCGAGCTGTTCTTGGAAGCGGGCCGCACCATCGTAGCCCTAGCCAAACGTCGCTATGAGCAAGATGATGATTCGGTACTGCCGCGCTCTATCGCCACCAAAGCCGCTTTCGAAAATGCCATGACCCTAGATATCGCTATGGGCGGCTCTACCAATACTATTTTGCATTTATTAGCCGCTGCCAATGAAGCGGAAGTTGACTTTAAAATGCATGATATCGACCGTTTAAGTCGCAATGTGCCTTGTTTATCTAAAGTCGCCCCAGCCTCACAAAAATATCACATGGAAGATGTGCACCGTGCTGGCGGCGTCTTTGCGTTATTGGCTGAGCTCGATCGTGCCGGCTTGCTGCATACGGACTTGCCGACTATCCACAGTGCTACGATGAGAGAAGCTATTGATAAATGGGATATTATGAATCCTGACAATGCTGAAGCACGCGCCCGCTATATCGCAGCACCAGGCGGCATCCGTACTACTGAAGCCTTCTCACAATCGCAAGAATGGTCAAACCTTGATGTCAACCGCGAGTCAGGCTGTATTCGTAGCGCCCAACACGCCTATTCTACCGATGGCGGCCTAGCGGTATTATACGGTAATATCGCCGAGCGTGGCTGTGTAGTCAAGACCGCTGGCGTTGATGACAGCATCCTAGTCTTTACCGGTCGTGCACGTATCTTTGAATCACAAGATGATGCAGTAGCGGCTGTGCTTGCGGATCAAATCGTCGCGGGCGATGTGGTCATCATCCGTTACGAAGGCCCTAAAGGTGGCCCAGGTATGCAAGAAATGCTGTACCCAACCACTTACTTGAAATCAAAAGGTTTAGGCAAAGAGTGCGCGCTACTCACTGATGGTCGCTTCTCGGGCGGTACCTCGGGATTATCCATTGGTCATGCCAGCCCAGAAGCGGCTGAAGGCGGCGCTATCGGTCTAGTACAAGAAGGCGATACCATCCATATCGACATCCCTAACCGTACTATCAACATGCAGGTCAGTGATGCTGAATTAGCCGCGCGTCGTGAAGAGATGGAGAGTCGCGGTAGCAAAGCTTGGAAGCCAGTGAGTCGTGAACGTTATGTCACGCCTGCGCTACGAGCCTATGCCGCAATGACCACCAGTGCCGATACTGGTGCTGTCCGTGATGTCAGTCAAGTCGAGCGTTAATAGCTTTAGACTTAGGGTCACGCGAGCCTAGTCTTAGCAAGGCTATAATTTTTAAAAAAGTAAAATCTCAGAAGCAAGTCAGTCTTTACTGGCTTGCTTTTTTTATTGCTAAATTTGTCTACAAAGCGTGTATATTTTATTTAACTTTGGTGTATTTTGCGCTTGCTGTTTATTTTTTGAGCCCTTGTTAAGTTAAACTACGAGCTTCTTAACTAATATTGGCACAGCTCATGATTGAAAATTACAATCTGTTTTTATTAGTTTGTGGTATTGCCTTTTTATTTGGTACGTTTTTCCCTATTTTGTTCCGTCGTATACCGGTCTCCTTACCTATGCTCCAAGTCGGCTTCGGTATTGCCATGGGCTATTGGTGGTTATCGCTGCCCTTTTTAGACCCTATACAAAATGGCCTAGTTATTGAAAAAATGACGGAATTCGTGGTCTTGGTCTCTTTGGTAGGTGCAGGGCTCAAACTCGATACGCCTTTGAACTGGCAGCTGTGGCGACCCACCGTGCGACTGCTATTAATTACTATGCCTATCGGTATTCTGCTCATGGGCACCTTAGGCTATTATGCGTTTGGTTTAAGTTTGGGCGCAGCGATATTGTTAGGTGCCGTATTGGCCCCTACCGATCCCGTATTGGCGTCTAGCATTCAGGTAGGCCCGCCCAATAGCGGCGGCGAAGATAAGACCCGCTTTGCTTTAACGTCTGAAGCTGGCTTAAACGATGGTTTGGCTTTTCCCTTCGTCTATCTGGCTATCAAAATTGCTGAGGCCAACAGTCAAGGTCGAGTCATCACTTCCTCATTAATGTGGGAGTGGTTTACCCATGATGTGTTATGGAAGATTATTGTTGGGGTGTTGGTAGGGATTGTCGTAGGCAAGCTGGTGGCTAAGATTGTCTTTTCTAAAAAGGCTAGCGAGACCACATTGTCGCAAGGCTATATGGTTATCGCCTTAACCTTACTGGCTTATGGTTTAGCAGAATTCGTCCACAGTTATGGCTTTATCTCAGTATTTGTAGCCGCACTGGCCTTCCGCCGCTCTGAGCGTGACCATGACTATCATGCCAAACTGCATGATTTTGCTGAGCAGTCCGAAGGGCTATTTATGTCCGTGGTGCTCATAGGATTTGGTATCTTAATTGGCCAAGCTTTAATGTCTGGCATCGAGCTGACTTGGCGGGTTTATATTGTTAGCTTTGTTTTCTTGCTAGTAATTCGTCCGCTTGGCGGTATGATTGCCTTGGCAGGCATGGACATGCAGCGTAATGAAAAATATGTGATTTCTGCCCTAGGTATCCGCGGTTTGGGCACGCTTTATTACTTATCTTATGCGCTTAACCAAGGCTTCTTTAATGAGGCCGATTCGTTAAAGTTATGGATTGTCTGTATTATAGTAATTTTAGTGTCCATCGTCTTACATGGTATGACGGCGTCAAAATTATTAAAGTTAACCCCTAGACCCAGTTAACCAGCAGACGCCATACCTCCTTCCGCTTTAGATTATCTGTAGTTTATTTTTAATCGTATTACCCACAAAAAAGCGCCCAGTAGCAATGATCTGCTGAGCGCTTTTTTTATTAAAGGGTTAAGCTAAGTCAAAGTGCTGATTCATCAGTCATCACATAAGTCTAAAATAGCTTCATTTAACGCAAACTGGCGAATATCGCTAAACATAGTGCCATTATGATTATGCACATAAGCGACCGCTAAACCGCGCGAAGGATCGCACCAAGCTACCGAACCGTTATAGCCCATATGCCCAAAAGCATAGGCTGTATCATGACAAGGGCTAGGCAGACGATGGTACCCAAGGCGCCACTGCATACTAGCAATAGCAGGCTCAGTAGGCGCACCTACCGCCGGCATGACCGCATCCATACCTGTAACATGAATATGCGACAGCTCAGCAAAAGTAGCGGCATCAATGATTTGTTTACCTTGCCAAACGCCTTTATTAGCCAACATGGCATAAATGGTCGCTAGAGCTTTAGCAGAAGCCACCCCATTGGCCGCAGGAATACAACCTTGCAGCACTTCAATACTATGATAATTGACCGGGGTCTCGCCTCTAGGGCTTAGCGCTGCTTTATAAGCCTCTAAATCCATCAGCCTAGGGTCAAAATACAAGCGATTAATTTGCGCAGCGGTAAGGTCATGTTGCTTGGCAATCCCTAGGGCTTCAGCACGAGCTTGCCAGCAGTCATAAGCAGGAAACTGCTTAAACAGTGACTGCTTCTCTTCTTCGCTAAAAGACGCCCGCTCAGACTTATCTAAAGGCACCGTGAAATTTCTAGGTAATCGCGCTACTTGTCCTAACTGCTCCGTCGGCACACCAAAATAACAAGCCTCAGCTATCCCGAGGGGCTCGGTGAGATATTGGCGCAGCGCTGCCGCTAGACTTAATTGGGTAGCCTGCTCTATCAAACCGCCAATCACCCAACCATACACCAGCGCGCTATAGACACTCTGATACTGTGGCGGGCTAGCTAGATTGTTTGGACTGTCTGAGCTATCCGCATCGGGATGCGTCTTTTTCCAACGTCTCTTGGCTGCTGAGCCTAAGAGAATAGGCTCGGCAATAGGCATAGCCGCGATACGCGCCAACATAGTGTCCCACGCTAGCAGCTCCAAACTGTCATCGACAAGGGCAGCAATATTAAACAGGCCGGCTTGGTGCGATAACACTTCGCGTAAAGTAATGTCCTGCTTACCGTTCGCTGCAAAGTCTGGCCAATAGTGAGCAACGGCCTGGTCGTAATCCAAGATACCATTCGATACTAAAACATGCACTAAAGTGGCGAGCACCCCCTTCCCCGTCGAATAATTGAGTGACAAGGTATCGGCGGTCCAAGGCTGCTGCGTTTGCGCTACCCCAGTACTGACCTCAGCGATACATTCGCCATCTCGGAAGACGACCAATGAGCCGCCAGAAGGCGCATCATCACTAGATACTAAAGTTAGCAGGTCTTGCAGATCACTCGTTATACTCTCTGGCGTCCGTATCACAGTATTTTTCCTATCTTAAAGCGCATTATTTTTATGGGTTTTATGACTTATCTGAATATTTACCGCATCATTGAATATTTACTGCAGCACTGAACCACGTTATCCTTTTAGCGCGGTACCAATAAGCGATTATGGACTTCTTGCTCTAAGGTAGTCAGACCATGAGCCCGACCACGCTCTAACGCCGTCTCCATCTTACGACCACGTAACCACCCTGCCCGCAAGGCCATAGCTGCCCCAACCCGATTGCCGGTCTGACAATGCATCGCAATTTTTTTGCCATGATGCTCACGCAGCAGTCGATCAAACGCCAATAGATTGACCTGCTTCAAATCCGCGGCCCCACTAATAGGCAACTGACTGTAAGTCATGCCATGACGACTGGCGGCCTCAGCTTCATCAAAGGCCAACTCTTCATCGGGTTGCAGGTTGATAATATGCTGGACGCCAGCTGCGGCTAAAGCAGCAATCTTGGTCTCATCCAATGCCCCGCAAACGATAGTATTGGCATCGGGATGAAATAGCGTATCAAAATATTCGTTTAATACTGCAGTAATTTGCTCCTGCGTAGGTTCTGTATCAAGGGTTACTTCGGCAGTGTCTAGTCTCGTATTGGCGCTCGTCTCACTCATACTTTTCTTCTTTATTCTGCTAATAGGATAATAGGGTTTTATTAAAAGCCATGAAATTATACCGTTAAAACCCTTCAAGGCCTAAATTGTTGGTTAAAAACTTATAAAAAAAGGCCAGCGAATTGTACTCGCTAACCTTTTTTCTATTCTCAACAGCAAGTATCGACTCACCCACTGCTTAAGTTTATTCTACTAAAATTAACTCTACGCTTAGCGTTAGTCGTTATCTTCAGCCACTAAACGGATATCGCCCGAAAGATGTGGCTTTTCGTTTTTAGCATTATATAGCGCAAACTGGCAGTGGCTATCAGTATCTTCTAAGACACTGACTGGCTCTGCTACTAACACGACTTCGGCAGGCAATAAGATAGGTAATTTAAAAGCCACATCGACGGTATAAGCGTCTGGTAAATCACCAATCAATGCCAAGCATTTGGCTTTAGACCACATACCATGCGCGATAGCTTTTGGAAAACCAAAGGCTTTTGCAGACAAAGGATGTAAATGAATCAAGTTATAGTCCCCAGATACTGAGGCATAACGACGGCCGATATCTTCGGGCGCTTCAAAGACACTGTTGGCGCCGCCTTCTCTAAAGATAGGCTTGGTAGTGACCGTTTTTTCTCGTTTGACGGTTGGTCTAGGCTTGCTACTGCGCGAAAGATACGTTGAGGTGCCTTCCCAAACCACGTCTTCGCCAGACTTCACTACCGTGACAAAATCAAACTGCTGACCTCTGTCATGGTCACGTAAATTAGCAAATTTAACCGACATAGCGACGGTCTCACGCTCACCAATAGGACGGTATTGCGTGACGCTATTGTTCACATGCACCATGCCTAGCATAGCAAACGGGAACGGCTCTTTGACCATCATATTCATCTGTAAGGCTTGGGATAATACGGCAAAATAAGTTACTGGTACCTTACCGTCATCTGCGAAACCACAAATCTTGCGGTAATCATCAAGATTATTTTGATCGATGTGCAAGCTCGACACGCTATAAGTGGCGTCCGATAGCTGGTCTTTAGTTGCCTTTTTATTATCCCCAATCGGCAATAGGCTCTTGATGATATTGGCATAAGTGGTATGCGCTTTTGGCAGCGCGTCATAATGTTTATCTGACATAATTACGTCCTGATAGTCGAGTCAAATGACGATAGTGCTAGTGGCAGTAACGAGCGAATCCCCTAGGCTATCGTATAGAAAGGTAAAACAAATTTTTTGTCATAGTGCTTTTCAGACCAAGGCTTTAAAGCTATCCGTTGAGCCTAGTAGTAAGCTAATGGCTTTTATCTTACCTGATTGCTTTACGGCGACAAAGATAAAGCCGTCTTTGTAAACTTTGCTTACTAAAAAATTGCTAGATGCAGTAACACAGATTTTTATAAGGCAGCCTATTGTGGCAATAGCCCTAATCACTATAGTGGTATTAGTTAATATAATAAACAATTTCAGTACACGTTTGTAAGCTGATTTTTATTACTTTATGTGACCACTCTTAAACATGATAAGGGCATATTCATATCATAAAGGCATGATGTCCCTTATAAAAAAGCCGCCCGTAGGCGACTTCTTTTAGGCCACTACCAGAGCAGCTTGCTATTGCCTGCCCCTCTCATAGTGTCCACACTATCATGGGCAATTAAGCACCCAATAGGTTTTGACCACAGACGCGTACGATGTTGCCGTTTAGGCCACCTGAAGCTGGTGAAGCCATCCACGAGATAGTCTCTGCGACATCGATAGGCAGACCGCCTTGGCTCATAGAGTTCATACGACGACCCGCTTCACGGATAGCGAAAGGAATGCTAGCCGTCATTTCAGTTTCAATAAAGCCAGGCGCTACAGCGTTGATTGTCATACCAGAACCACTCGCTGCAAACTGCTTAGCGGTCGCTTCTACTAGACCGATAACACCGGCTTTAGAAGTCGCATAGTTGGTCTGACCATTGTTACCCGCGATACCAGCAATAGACGATACACAGACGATACGTGCGTTGTCATTGAGCGCGTTTTGTTCAAGTAAATAACGGTTTAAGGTAGCGATACTGGCCAAGTTAATGTTGATGACCATATCCCATTTTTTCTCATCCATATTCGCTAGAGTCTTATCACGGATAACACCAGCGTTATGTATGATAGCGTCTAGGCCACCACGTTTAGTAGCGGCAGCAGTGATTTGCTTGCCCGCATCTTCAGCGGTGATATCGACGGTCAATACAGAACCACTGATTTCGCCGGCGACTTTCTGTAAGTCAGACTGCTGCTGTGGCACATCTAAGCAGATGACATGCGCGCCGTCACGGGCTAGAACACGGGCGATAGCTTCACCAATACCACGGCTCGCACCAGTGACCAGCATAGTCTTACCCGCTAACGACTGATTCCAGTCCACATCGATAGCTTCACCGTCTTTCACACGAACCACTTGGCCTGAGACATACGCCGAACGGGCTGAGGCAAAGAAACGCAAGGTAGAATCAAGGTTTTTCTCATTGCCTTCGCCGACATAAACTAGCTGGGCAGTAATACCACGCTTAAATTCTTTACCAACTGATCTCACAAAGCCTTCTAGTGAGCGTTGGGCTAAAGCGGTATCGATATCGGTAATATCTTCTGGTGGACGACCAATCACGATCACACGGCCTGATTGCTCAACGCGGCGCGCTACCGGATGGAAGAAGTCATACATTTGCTTTAATTCAGCAGCGTTGCTGATATTGCTGGCATCAAATACCAATACTTTAAACTTATCTTCTGTGCTGCTAGCGACTTTGGCATCGACGCCAATCTCGTTTAGCGCTTCAGTGTCGGTCGCATCATCGCTCACATACACTTCGGCATGCAAGTCGGCTAACACATGAGCCACTGCCTCACGCACACGGTTGTCTTCACCAGCAGCGCTGCCTATCAAGACGCTACCACGAACAATACGCTGACCACTCTCGAAACGGTCTAGGGTAACGGGTAACGGTAGGCCTAAGTTTTTAGCTACTTTTTTGCCTATTGAAGATTGGATGAAATCACCATAACGATCTGACATAAATGCTCCTTTGCAGTTTTATTAACGAATTAATTAGGAAATTAAAATGTAAAAATGACTAAAAATAATGCTTTATAGTCAAAAAATATAACGCATCATAACGAATAATAAGGGCTACGTAAAACCGCAAACCTTATCTGGCACCAACAACACGGTGGACAAAATAGCTAACGGATTAAAAAAACCGCTCTATTCCCAACCTACCCTTAAACTAATATTGTAAAAAAACCCCAACAGCTTGCAGGCTATTTATGCCCCCTTCCTCAAGCCACTAAAGCAACTTTATCGCGGCTTGTACTGCAACTTGTATAATAGTCAATCCTGTTTGCCACTAGCACATAGTAAGGCATCTTTGTAAGTCGGACTGACTATTACTGCTAGTCGAATAAACTACTACCACTAGTCGCTCTGCCAACTTATCGCTATTAAAACATATTCCTTAGCAGCGGCCCGTAGCATAGTTTAGGTTTTTCGCAGTGTTATGCGTAGCGACTGTTGCTATTTATTAAAGACTTAAGCTATTAACAAATAACAACTATCTACGCCAACCCTCTAACAGTAAAGCCGCAAAAATGCTAGTCACTATCTCATTACCGCACAGACACGCTAATAGTAATAAGAATTACTAACTGGTAATTGCCATTTAACGAAGTTGTGCTAAAATGAAACTCTTAGTTCTAAGTGATTTTATCACTAATAACTTTATATTATTTGACTTATCAGTTTATTTTTGTTTTTTTCATTAATTACAAACTTATTTTTTGGCAATAAATTATCCTACTAGCCTTTATACTGACAACGGATTGCTGAAGACGGTGACATTTTATTGCACCTTGGACTTAATTTAGTCACTTTACGTGGTCATAGTGGGTCATTATTAACGCATGGTAGGTGCAGCAATATTAAGAACAGCACTGCTGGTGGTCAAGCCCCACGGTAATCAAGCCTCACTGTTATTAAGCTTCAATTTTATATTTGGAGCAGGCTATTTATTTAACTATCGTTTATTTAGAGAGCTTTGATCTAAGTCAGTTTTATTTAAGTACTATGCTCCGCG
This sequence comes from Psychrobacter sp. CoH-33_TS_01, assembly GCF_058189395.1. Taxonomy (NCBI): domain Bacteria; kingdom Pseudomonadati; phylum Pseudomonadota; class Gammaproteobacteria; order Moraxellales; family Moraxellaceae; genus Psychrobacter; species Psychrobacter sp. CoH-33_TS_01. Next base: position 389,607 of record NZ_JBVGQI010000003.1, on the reverse strand, counting down.
ATAAAGCGATGCTAGCCACGCTTTATGCTTTTTTTCGAATACTATTTCATTAGCCATAATTTTATCCACTACTACTTAAGGAATAACCATGAGTAATAAAAAAGACAGCCCAATAGTGGCAGCGACTGTAGTTAAAGCCGGTGCTACTGCCAAGACTGAGTCAAATTCTGCTAAGACTGCTGAGTCAAAACCCAATGAGTCTACAGCGCATTTTGATTCCATCGCAGAGCTAAAGGCTGAAGTATTGGATGGACAACCAGAGACTAATGACAAGGCAGCAGATAGCAAAGCTAACGACGCTAAAGCCAGTGAAAGTAAAACGGCTGAGAAAAAAGCTGACGACAAAAAAGTGGCAGATAAAGAGTCAAATGTGACCAAAGCACCTGTAACTAAAGCTGCTGAACCTAAAACAACAGATTCTAAAACAACTGAAGCAAAGCCAGAAACTGCTAAGCCTGCTGCTAAAGCTGCGACCACTACGGAAACAGATACAAAGGCACAGACTAAAACTGAAACCCCTAAAAAACCCACCACTAAACAAGAAGACACTATGAAAGATGACACTAAAAAAGACGCCGCTGATAAAGCCCCTGCAGCCGCGACTAAATCACAAGCCGCACCTAAATCAGCTTCTAGAAACGGTCAAATCCCTGTAGCTATCATAGGCGGTAATCGCATCCCATTCGCTCGCTCTAACGGCCCTTACGCCAACGCTAGCAACATCGATATGCTAAGCGCTGCATTGAACGGCTTGGTAGAGCGTTTTGACTTGCAAGGCAAGCGCGTTGGTGAAGTCGTCGCTGGTGCTGTACTGAAGCTAAGCCGCGATTTAAACTTAACTCGTGAAGCGGCCTTGAACACGGCACTAGACCCACACACGCCAGCTTATGATATCTCACAGGCTTGTGGTACTGGCTTGCAAGCGACTTTCGCTGCTGCGAACAAAATCTCTTTAGGCATCATCGACTCTGCTATCACTGGTGGCGTAGATACCACTTCTGATGCGCCTATCGCTGTGGGTGATGGCCTACGTAAAGCCCTAATCCAATTGGGCGCAGCTAAGACCAACAAAGACCGCCTAAAAGCGCTATTAAACATCAACCCTAAAGAGTTGATCGATGCGCCGCAAAATGGTGAGCCACGTACTGGTCTATCAATGGGCGATCATCAAGCCATCACAACGCTAGAGTGGAACATTAGCCGTGAAGACCAAGATGAGTTGGCCTTTAACAGCCATAAAAACTTGGCGCGCGCTTATGACGAAGGTTTCTTTGATGACCTAATCACGCCATATAAAGGCCTGACTCGTGATAATAACTTGCGTCCTGATACCAATAAAGAAAAGCTAGCGACGCTTAAGCCTGCCTTTGGTAAGAAAAATGCTAACCCAACCATGACAGCAGCGAACTCTACGCCACTAACTGATGGTGCGTCTTGTGTATTACTAGCGAATGACGAGTGGGCAGCAGCCAACGGCTTTAAACCACTAGCTTATCTAGTGCATCAAGAGACTGCAGCGGTAGACTTCATCGGTAAATCAGGTGAGAAAGAAGGCCTATTGATGGCACCAGCTTATGCCGTACCACGTATGCTTGAGCGTGCTGGTCTAACTTTACAAGACTTTGATTTCTATGAAATCCATGAAGCTTTTGCTTCACAAGTATTGTCTACCCTAGCCGCTTGGGAAGACGAGACTTTCTGTAAAGAGCGTTTAGGTCTAGACGCCCCACTAGGCTCAATCGACCGTAGCAAGCTAAACGTCAATGGCTCGTCGCTAGCCGCAGGCCATCCATTTGCCGCTACTGGTGGTCGTATCCTAGCGTCAGCCGCTAAGATGCTAGATCAAAAAGGATCAGGCCGTGCCCTAATCTCTATCTGTGCTGCAGGTGGCCAAGGCGTAACTTGTATCCTAGAAAAATAAGCCCTTGGTAAATTAGGCTTATCAATAGAGATGAGGCTGTTAACAATAAAATAGCCCCTCTCGTAAACCCCCTCTCACTAAGGTTGGAGGGGGTTTTTTTATGGCTGCATATTAGGGTAAACGAGCCTCAGACTCTGCTCTAAAATAACTAAGATTTTGCTCTAAAATAAATAATAGTAACGACAATTTGCTGTCATTAAGCCATGTTATGATTAATTATGAGCCCATCAAAGCTTTACTTACTAAAGCCACTTATGCCGTCATCTTACAGGAGCTATTATGTCAACACCCCCTACCTCGCTTGACCTTGACGCGTTATCTACCCAAGAAAATATCGAGCTGACAGCCCCCGAAAAAGATATCTTTATCCAGCGCATGGAAAAAGAAATATATAACGATGAGCTGCGCCGCAAGATGCATCAAGACCTGATTGATACTTACGATGAAGAGCTTGAAAATGAAATTGACGATTATGTGCGTGATTATCGCTTTACCGGCCAAGGCCTGAGCGAGCAAGAGAAGCTCGATCGCCAGACCTATTTTCAAGAATTGGTGCGCCTGCAAAGAGAGCTGATTAAATTGCAGGACTGGGTCGTTGAGACCGGCGAGCGCATCGTAGTCATCTTTGAGGGCCGAGACTCTGCGGGTAAAGGAGGCGCGATTAAGCGTATTACCCAACGGTTAAATCCGCTTGTTTGCCGTGTGGCTGCGCTACCAGCTCCGACAGAGCGCGAACAAAGCCAGTGGTACTTTCAGCGTTACGTCTCGCACCTACCTGCAGCGGGCGAGATTGTCTTGTTCGATCGCAGTTGGTATAACCGGGCTGGGGTTGAAAAGGTGATGGGCTTTTGTACTGACGCTCAGTACGAGGAGTTTTTTCAATCGGTCCCTGAGTTTGAGCGCATGCTGGTGCGCTCTGGGATTCGTCTGATTAAATATTGGTTTTCTATTACCGATGAGGAGCAGCATTCGCGCTTTCTCAGCCGCATCCATGACCCCTTAAAACAGTGGAAACTGTCGCCTATGGACTTAGAATCACGGCGCCGTTGGGAGGACTATACCAAGGCTAAAGAGACCATGTTTGAGCGTACCCATATCCCAGAAGCGCCTTGGTGGGTGGTTGAAGGCGATACGAAAAAACGGGCGCGGCTAAACTGTATTGCCCATTTACTCGAGCAAATACCTTACCAAGAAGTCCCCCGTGATGAAGTCGCTCTGCCTGAGAGAAAAAGTGGTGAAGAATACTACCGTGAGCCTATCCCCGATGATATGTATGTGCCGTCACGCTACTAAGCCTAATTATGCAGCGGGCCTGTCTTATAGAAGCTACTTAATCACTCAACAAAAAGCCCTGATAATCAACAGGGCTTTTTTAATATAACAAATATCAGCTACATCGTATAAGTAGACTGCGCCGATTCAATCTTACCGGCGAGTAATCGTTCTATTTCATTCTTTACTTTAAGACCTACTGGGTCTTGGCCAAACTGTACGGCAAACCCTGCCGGACGACCTGCTTGCGCCTTGTGATTAATCCAGACGACTTTACCATTGAGCGGCATACGCTCACTAGAGCCCGGTAAAGTCACGGCGACAAACACTTCATCGCCCAATTTTTGCAAGCGGTCACTGGTCACGAATAAAGCACCATTGGTGACAAAGGGCAGATAACTGGCATACAGCGTTGCCTCATCTTCGATATTGCAGGTAATGATCCCGCCCATTCCCGGCATGGCCACGGCGACTCTCCAAATATGATGAATAGATAATGATGAATAGACAATAATTAGTAGGTAATAAAGTGGTAAATAATAAGTATAGTTTGCTGATTTTAAGTCTGAGCAATACTTTGCATTAGCTTATCATAAGCTAATTTTTCCTGCACGTTTTGTTGGATGGCCCGTTTGCTGCTAGCAATGACGCGTGCCAGCTCCTCTAAAGCCGCTATTGACGGCATAAACTCTGCAGGGACTGCCTCGGCAATATCGCAATCTTGTTGTAGGCTGTCGAGCCCTAAAACTATACGGTTAATATCAATCAGCATCAGCTCGGTCAATTGGGTAAATTCCGCTAGGCTGAGCTCTTTTTGCCAATAGTCACTGGCCGCTAATGCACTGCGCTTGCCCGCCCGTAAAGCCAGCCAAACGGTCAACCATACTTTGCGCTTGCCATACCACGGCGCACTGGCCATAGCCACTGCCGCTAATGGCGCCCCGTTCGCTAAAGACAACAGCTGAGCCACCTCAGCATCACTCACTTGCCCGCCCAACTGCTCTTTAATATAACCTGTCGCTAGCTCGTAAGGGATACGCTGTAGCGGCAGTTGTTGCACCCGACTTTTAATCGTGGGCAGAAGCTGCGCTGGGCTGTCAGTGATTAATAATAAATGTACTTTAGGCTGCGGCTCTTCTAAAGTTTTTAAGAGCGCATTGGCGGCACCAATCGTCATCTGCTCGGCATAATCAAAGACACAAACGCGGATGCCTTGGCTGCCTTGATGCACAAAAGAAATCAATTGGCGAATATCATCCACCTTAATCGTGCGCTTTGGAATATCCGAGCTATCTTTAGTCGTGGACTTACTCGCCTTAGATTTACCCGTTGGCTCTTCTTCAGTCTCTACCATTGGCAAGCTATGCAGCGGCAAGACTTGCAGATTGGGATGGGTACCCGACTTGAGCCAATCGCAACTCTCACAGACTCCGCACGCCCCAAGCGGATGGCTGGCACGCGCGCGGCATAATAACCAAGCTACCAGCCGCCAAACAAACTGCCGTTTACCCATGCCCTCAATACCTGCTGCCAATAAAGCATGCGGCAAAGCAGCCTGATTTTGCGGAGCCGTCAGTTGCGTCCATGCCTGCTGCTGCCAAGGCAGTAACGGGGCAAAGAAGTCCAGACCACTATTCTCTAATGGCGAACCCATTGCAGCATTTTGTGAGGGAGTGGTCGTCATAGCATATCCTACGGTGCGCGCTTATATTTATATCTATTTTTATTTCTATTCAAATAGGCTGAGCGGCATGGCATTGAGTCGGTCCAAGTCTTCTTGAGTATCGACACCGGGGGGCAACAGCAGCTGGGCTTGGGCGACAGCAATCTTGCCACCATTTTCTAAAATACGCAGCTGCTCTAGGCTCTCTAACATCTCTAACGGGCTTTGTGGCCAGCTGACGAATTGCTTTAATAGTCCCACGCGATAAGCATATAGGCCCAAATGACGGTAGGCATTTTTAGGCACAGCTAAAGTGGGGTTGTCTACCAAGCCATCGTGGTTGGCTAAAGCCAGCGCATGATCTCGGTCACAAGGGATAGGCGCGCGGCTAAAATATAAAGCTCGCTGATTTTGATCCGAGACTACCTTAACTACGGAGGGTCGCATAAAGGTTTCATGGTCTTCGATGGGCTCACACAACGTCGCCATCACACTGTCCTCATCCTGCTCTAGCAATTGCTGGCACTGCTCTAATAATTGTGCCGGCACTAGCGGCTCATCCCCTTGCATATTCACCACGATATCATGGTCGGGCCAGCCTTTTACATCAGCAACTTCTGCTAATCTATCGGTTCCTGAGACATGGTCGCCACTGGTCATGACCACTTCATAGCCCGCCTCCTCGCATAAGCGGGCAATATCATCATTGTCCGTAGCAATGCAGACGTCATCTGCAAACTTAGCCGCGCTGGCCTTCTCCGCCACCCATAAAATCATTGGTTTACCATGGATTAGCAGTAAAGGCTTACCCGGTAGACGCGTGCTTTTAAAACGAGCAGGAATCACAATATGAGTACGCGCCACCGGAGTCTGAGACGCCGCTGACATATAGCCAGTCGACATAGAGCTTTTTGGCATAAGAGAGAGTCCTATCTGATAAAAATAATAAAGAGTTGGTTAGAATTAGCGCATAACTACTGATTATTGCGAGCCACTAATTATTGAATAACCATAAACAAGTAAGAAAATGCTAGCACCATGACCTCATTACAAGGGTAGCCCGACTGCCTTAAGTTGACGTTGCAGCGTCTCGTAACAAACCGGTGATAACTGGGCTTGTACCGGTAAAACCCATAGTCTGGCCAATAGCTGGATTAAATCTTGGCGCTGTTGCGGAGCGGTGGCTGCCTGTTGTAGTTCTTGTTCAGCCAACACCCGAAACTTAATGGCGTCTTTACTGGTCATCACAATAGGATAATCAGTATAGCCTGAGAGTTCTGTCCAAGTAAAAGCGTGGTGGTCTGGGTAAGGATGCTCAATCACCGTAAAGCCTAAATTGCGCAAAGTGGTAAAAAACCGCTGTGGATAGCCGATACCGCTCAGTGCATGGACGGGAGTATTGCTATCTAGTAAGGGCAGGTAGTAGTCTAGTGGCAGTAATGGCAGCAGTCCGCTGGGCTGTAGCGTCATGGTCAATGCGGTCGCTAAATTGCTATCCACTTGCGCATAGTGGGGCAGGTTTTGGCGCTGCTGCTGATTAGCAACCGATTTATCTTTACCCGTCACCGTATCCGGAGTTTGATGCCAAATCACCGTAGCCCCTTCGAGGCGGCTAATCGGCTCACGTAAAAACCCGGTCGGTAGCAATTGTCGATTACCAAAGCCGCGGCTAGCATCCACGACTATCCATTCAATATCGCGGGCTAGCGCATAATGCTGCAGACCATCATCCGCGATAATTAATTGGATATCCGGATGCGCTGTTAGCAAGATCTCGATGGCTTGTTGGCGATTCGGACACACGGCCATCGCCACCCCAGTTTGCGCGACGATTAAGCAAGGCTCATCACCGACTTGGCTGGGCAAACTATGCTGAGTTACTAGCAGCGGCATAGCGGCCTCATCGCCCCCATAACCGCGACTGATAACCCCAACCTGAATACCGCGTGGTTGCAAATAGTCGACTAGCGCCATAATTAATGGGGTTTTACCGCTACCCCCCACCGTAATATTACCAATGACTAAAACGGGGACGGGTGCTCGATACTGCTGACGCCAACCCCGCTGATAGCTGAGCTGACGTAAGCGGCTCACTAATGCGAATAAGCCGGTCAGTGGCCAAAATAACCACAGCCACCAAGCTTGTCGCTGCCACGCCTGCGTAATCCGGGTTTCAAGACTCATCTTGACGCTGTATCTTCATTATCTACGGGGTCTACTCCCGAGCTAGCCTTGGCTAAACTAGGGAGAGCAGAAGGCTGTAACGGCTTTGCAAAAGGCGCCTCATTATTGAAATCGCGGGCATACATTTGCGCGTAATGACCGGCCGCAGCCATCAACTCGGTATGGGTACCAATCTCCAATAAACGCCCACCATCTAATACGGCGATGCGATCAGCCGACTCAATAGTTGTCAGGCGATGCGCAATCACAATGGTCGTCCGGTCTTTCATCACATTATCTAACGCTTGCTGAATATAGTATTCTGACTCATTATCTAGCGCACTGGTGGCTTCATCTAAAATAAGAATCGGCGCATCTTTTAATAAGGCGCGGGCGATCGATAAACGCTGACGCTGGCCGCCGGACAGTTGTAGCCCTTCAGCCCCAATATGGCTGTCATAGCCCTGCGGTAACTTCATAATAAAGTCATGGGCGAAAGCTGCTTTGGCCGCCGCTATCAGCTCTTCTCGAGACTTACTGGCGAGGCTGCCATAAGCAATGTTATGGGCGACGGTCGCATTGAACAACACCACTTGCTGACTGACGGTAGCAATTTGCGAGCGTAAGCTATCGAGTTTAATATCATCAATCGGTATGCCATCGATACAGATACGCCCACCGGTAGGCTGTAGTGCTCGCGTCAGTAAATTTACTAACGACGATTTACCCGCACCACTGCGGCCCACTAGAGCAACGGTCTCCCCTGCTTTAATATCTAAATCAAACTCTGACAAAGCTACCGTGCCATCTGGATACGCTAAAGTGACTTTATCTAAGCTCACGTGACCATTAATAATTGGGGATAGTGTGCCGGTATCTTCCTCTTCTGGCTCATCTAATAGCGCAAAGATAGACTCACCGGCGGCAATACCTTTTTGCAGCTTTTGGTTGATATCTGTCAATGAGCGTACTGGTTTACTTAGTAGACCGGCAGCAGCGATATAAGAGATAAATTGGCCGGCAGTAATATCGCTAATCACAGCGGGACGTAACGCCAACCACACCACTACTGACATCGCCATTGCCATCAATAACTGGACGGCTGGCGTGTTAATGCTATTGGTAACGACTACTTTCATGCCTTGGCGTAGGTTCTTTTTAGACGTCTTATCAAAGCGCTGGGCTTCATAGGCTTGGCCGCTGTAATTTTTGACGACCTGATAACCACCGATGACTTCGTTGGTAATATGGCTGACATCGCCCATCGTCTCTTGGATGCCTTTGGACAGTCGTAAGTAGCGTTTAGACGCCACCCGAATGAGCCATAAAATCGGAGGTAACACGAGGAATAAAATTAAGGTCAGACGCCAGTTGCTATAGAGCAAAAAGCCAATTAAAGCTACTACTGTCAAGCCATCGCGCAAGACCGTCTTCATAGAATCGGTACTGGCAGCAGTCACCTGCTCGACATCAAAGATGAGCTTGGATGAGATGGTGCCGGCGGGATTGGCCAAATAAAAGGCAGTCGGTAGACGCAGCAGCTTATTAAAGACCTCGACTCGGAGCTCATACACTAAGTTGCGCGAGATGAGCGCGGAATAATAATTACCCAAAAAGCTGCCCACGCCGCGCACGAAAAATAGCGCAATAATCAATATGGGAAACCAATTTTGGCGCGAGCGATCGTTCTGATTCACCGCATCAGTAATGTACTGCAGCAGCTTGGCAATCCAAATCTCAGTCCCAGAGTTAATCGCAAAGCCGATAATCGTCAGTAATAACGCCCACCAGTACGGCTTGAGATAGCTCAGCAGGCGCCATAGTGTTTTTCTTTTTAGGGGCGCAGGAGTACTCATGGGTACGGCAATAGCCGGGGCTATTGGAGACTTAGAGACAGAGCTATTGGGGACGGAGTTCTTAGAGGACATAGGCGTATTTCGTCTAGGCTGAGCTGCTGAGCTAGACACCTCAGAGCTAGAGTTTGTGGATTCAACTGGCGGCTGAGCGTTCGGCAAGCTGGGCTTGAGGGGCTCGTTGGGCATGAATACCTCAAAAATGGCGTTTATCGTATAGCGTTTATCGCATGACTTGGGTAGGGTTAGCTACCGAGACTTACAATACAGCTGCGGCATGGACTTAAAAATAACGACTATTTAGACAATTAAAAATTAGTTAATAAATCAATTGGTAGGAGTACGGTTTGCGGGCATTACCGTGCTGATATTCAAATTTAAAAACCCTAGTTTACCCGCGATATCCATCACCTTAACTACAGATTGGTGACTGGCATTGGCATCGGCCGCAATCACAAACAGCATTTCGCGATTGCCGTTGGTAGCTTGGTTAATGAGGCTGACCAGCTCGGTTTCGTTCTGACTGACCAAAGCCATGCCATTGACCATATAACTGCCGTCTTCTTGAACCGCCACTTCTATTTTTTCACTATCGGTACTAACGCTCACGCCCGCAGCTTCTGGCAAAATAATGTTAAGCCGACTGAATTTATTAAACGAAGTGGCTAATAATAGAAACACAATTAAAAACAGCAGACAATCAATCATCGGCGTTAAGTTGATTTCTAACGGCTCCACCGTGGGCTTGCGAAAACGCATAGACAGACTCTGCTTATTCTAAAAGAGGCTTTATTATAAATAGTCATTTGCAATAGTGCTGATACTAATAATGCTACTGATACTGGCATTAGCCATTACTACTGAGCGCTCTACTGCCCTATTAAATACTAATGACCTTGCTAAGACATGTTAGCGGTGTTGTCTTTTTTGCTGATTCTACTAACATGGGCTTTGATTTGTGAGTGCACGGGTAGCGGCTCTTCTTCTAGCTCAAGCAGGTCAATTTCGTCTAGTGGGGTACTGCTCGCCGTACTAAGAGGCGGCGTTTCGCTAATTAATTGTGCGGTGGACAGTAAATTATAGTCGTAGACATCCTGTAGCATTAAACCGGCTTCAGTCTCAAACTGGGCATTAATATCGACTATGCGGCGTTGAAAATAGCGATAAGCTACCAAAGCAGGAATCGCCACAAACATACCTGCGGCCGTGGTAATGAGTGCTTGTGATACCCCGGCAGCCAATAGCGTAGGGTCTTGCATCGCACCCTCGGTTACCGCCAAAAAAGACGCAATAATGCCAAGCACGGTACCCAATAAGCCTAGTAATGGCGCAATAGCACCGATGGTACCGAGCATATTGATGTTTTTTTCTAATTTGTGAATCTGTACGCTGGCACGATTCTGCATATGCATGGTCATCGACTCAAGGCCATACTGACGATACAGCAAGCCGGTCGCTAGAATATCGCCTAATGGGGATGCGTCTTTGACACTTAATAGTAGCGTTTTGCTAAGGGCAGGTTTATTGCGCAGACGGTCTATCAATTGCTCTCGTAACGCCGGCGGGGCCACTTTGGCGTAGCGTAAACGCACAGTGCGCTCAATGACGATGACCAGTACAATGACTGAACAGATCACGATTGGCATCATCAGCCAACCCCCTGCCTTTACTAACTCCCACATAACGCCACTCTTATTTTCGTTCGTTGCTTTTATTACCATCGATACTGATTGTTTTTATTATGGGTCAGCTCGGTGGTTTGGCAGATTGCTGTTTATGCTTTACGTTTACTAGCTTTCAAGTATGGACCTGACCAGCAAAAGGCCCTGTTAGGCTTTTAAATGAGCAATCAATGCGGCCAGCTCATCTTCACTATGGAAGAATATTTCGACACTGCCTTTGCCGCCTTTCTTTTGCTTTAGCTTGACCGTCGCACCCAATACATCGGATAAACGTTGGTTAAGGCGCTCGATTTCATGGTTGGCTGCTAAATCTTGTTTTTCTTCTTTAGGCTCTGGCTTGAGGATGGATTTGACCAACTTTTCGGCCTCACGTACGGTCAAACCGCCATCAATAATTTTCTTCGCAATAATAGGTTGCTGGCCTTGTGACAAAGGCAATAGAGTGCGGGCATGGCCCATATCTAGCTCATTGTTAGCCAGATGGTCTTTTACCGTATCGTGCAGTTGGTTGAGGCGCAATAAATTCGAGACGGTCGTACGCGCTTTGCCCACCACTTCAGCGATCATGGCGTGACTCATGCCAAATTCGGTATGGAAGCGCTGTAAGGCTGCGGCTTGCTCAATGACCGACAAGTCTTCGCGCTGAATGTTTTCAATGAGGGCGAGCGCAATGGCCAGCTCATCAGATAAGGCTCGCTCGATAGCAGGGATTAAGGTCATGCCGGCCATTTTTGCCGCACGCCAACGGCGCTCACCCGCGATAATCTCATGGGTCACTTGCGCTTGAGTCTTGCTTTCTTTGTCCAGCAGCGGACGAATCACGATAGGCTGCATGATGCCATGTTGTTCGATGGAGGCCGCCAGCTCCGCTAAAGCCGCCTCGCCCATATCACGACGCGGTTGGTATTTACCAGCCTGTAATCGGTCTAGAGCAATCTGCACTAAGCTAATTTGGTCTTCAGCAGGAATGACGGTATCGCTGTCTTTTTTGAGTGCTGCCACAGGCTTGCGTGAGGCTTTGGCTTTGGCAGCACTTGCTTTAGAGGCTTTGGCAGCTACCGCTGATGTGGCTTGTTTAGACTCAGCTGCATTAGCCTCAGTATTGGCATCATTACCATTGAGCAGTGATGGCTTCTCTGGCGCACGCTCGGTGGGCAGGCTATCATCTTGCAACGCTGCCGCTGTGATCTGCTTTTCTTTTTTGATAGAGCCTAGCAGTGCATCTAGACCCCGATTAGCAGCCAACCCTCGTTTTTTCGCCATGATTACCTGTCCTCTAGTACTAACATCTAAATCTAATTGGGTTAAAATGTAACTCAGAGCCGGCGATTACCACGATTTGCCAAGCTACTTTACTGAAATAAGTTACGGTTTATTGTGTGCTGCTGCTAGCCGACGCGTCTGTGAGATCACCTCATTGGCCAGACGCTGATAGGCCTGCGCCCCTTTTGAGCTCTTCTCATAATCCAATATTGTCATACCATGCGCAGGGGCTTCAGCCAAACGCACATTACGAGGAATAACCGTCTTATACATGATATCACCGAAGTGAGCATCGAGTTCATTGGACACATCATTGGCGAGCGTATTGCGCGAATCGAATAAGGTACGCACTACCCCGCGAATATGCAATCTTTCATTCAGCTCTTTTAGCCGCTCGATAGTCTCTGAGAGATCCGCCAACCCTTCTAGCGCATAATACTCACACTGCATAGGGATAATTACCCCATCTGTAGCGACCATCGCATTGACGGTTAATAGGTTTAAGCTTGGCGCACAATCGATGACGACATAATGATAGGTCTCCAAGGTATCCCCAGCGGCAATGGCTGTTTTGAGCAACTCATGGCTATTGACCTGACCCATCAAAGTGATGTCCATGCCGGCCAGCTCTCTGTTAGCACCAATGACATCAAAGCCGGCAGGACTGCTCACGATAGCCTCTTTTAGCGCGACCCCATCTAATAACACATCGGCCATAGTCAGTGCCAAGTCATTCTTTTCTAAACCGGTACCGGTAGTGGCATTGCCCTGCGGATCTAAATCTATCAGCAGCACACGCTTACGTTTGGCCGCCAAACAGGCTGCCAAATTGACCGCCGTTGTGGTCTTGCCTACCCCACCTTTTTGATTTGCAATTGCTAGAATTTCCATACACTCACTCAGTTAAAGCCTTGCTATTGTCATCATATCGTCAAGCCCACCCTATCATTGCGTGGTCTTGGCAGCGAAGTGACGCAGTTATATTTTTGGTATTAATAGTCTTTATTCTGCAAAATTTGTCCAACTTGTACGCTGCAATATCCCATGAGCAGCCCAACTATTGAGCATCCGCTCTGGGGAGGTGCTCTACCCAATACCCTAACCTACTGCAGAGCTCATAGTAAAGATTACCCAATCCTGGCCAGATTCACCAGTAAAATAAACGGGCAGTCTATCTTACCCTAATCTCATCGAACTAGGGCTGCTATTAGCATGGGGGTATGAAACGAAGGCTTATATAGATCGGCCCTGACGCTAGCCGAGTCGGTTAATTATGCTATATAAGCTTGTTATTATTGGGGAAGAAGAGCGACCAAATGGCGAGATTCATTGAGCCGAGGTACGGTCAAGGCTTGGACGGTAATCTGCCAGTGCTCACCCAATTGGGCCAGCTCATCCGCTTCAGGAGCCAGACCTTTCATAGCTTGCAAACTGCCTTGCGGCTGCATACGCGGCGCGGCCAATGCCACAAAGTCGCTTAAGCTTGCAAAAGCCCGTGAGGTTACCACATCGTACTGCTCAGTGTGAGCTTCAATACGCGAGGCAATAGGATTTACATTAGGCAATTTAAGCTCAGAGGCTATTTGCTTAATAAAGCGAATCTTTTTTTGGTTGCTATCCAGGGCAGTACACTGACGCTCTGGCTGACAAATGGCAATAATAACCGCAGGTAGACCCGCTCCGGTACCGATATCCAATAAGGAGCCGGCCGGTAAATGCGGTACCACAGCTAAACAGTCGATGACGTGCTTAATCAGCGCTTCTTTGGGTTGGGTAATCGCGGTCAGGTTATAGGCCTTGGTCCACATCAATAGCTTATCGAGATACAATAGCAACGTGCGCTGCTGCTCTAGGGACAACTCGAAACCGAGCTCGTCGACAGCTTGCGTCAATAGCTTGCTCAGCTCAGGCAATGCTGGGCCTATTTTTACCATACCAGTAGGGTCAGTCAAATCCAAAATAATCATCTCAATGTTAATGCCAAGTTGAACCAAAACGGTCGGGCAGTTTAAAACAAACCAGCTAGCTACTAGGGCGGTAAACCGTTTTTCTTATGCTAATGTGGCTCGTAGTAGCCCGCTAAAAACTACCAGGGCGCTGCTATAAGCGCATCATTTTATCACGCACAGCATATGATGGATAGGTTAAGATGCGGCTATGCCCGTTTCTATTGGCGCAAGCCGACTTTCGGTGTACTCTATACCCTTAAAAAGACGATTAAGCGCGGCTGATATGCTAAAAATCGGTGCTCATGCAATAGGGAATAGGCAAATTTAAAGACATAATAAATGAGGCCAAGAGCTGCCGCTATATCAATGCTAAGACTGCAAAAAATGTCTTCTAGTCGCACACTATCAATTTTAAATCAAAACCACTACGGCAGCAGCTATATAAGGGTCATGATGAATATATAGCTTATTCCTCAGAACTATCTCAAAGTTATTTCAAGGCTATCCCAAGATTATATAGACCGACCCCCTATAAATAGCCCCTGTTTAACCCCATAATAAGACCCATAGGCTAGATTTACACCCTGCTAATACAAAGTTAATAATGACTTTTTTAACCTATTGGCTTGATACCATTTAGCCCCAACTTACTTTTTAATGAATGTCTGCGTTTTTAATCATTCAATAGCACCTTCATTCAAGGCGCAATCCTTAGTTGGATTGGGCGGACTTCTGAACACACTTGGTGAGACCCTCGCCTCACTTTTGGTAGACATGCATGACGACAGCGAATATGACCTCAAAAAACAATAATTTAGTTAGTGACAATGTAGTTAGTGACGATGTTGCTAAAAAAACCGTCGCTAAAAAGCCAGCCACCACTACTGTAGCCCCTGATGATAGCGTCAGTACGAAAAAAGCCACTGAGAAGAGCAGTAAAAAGCAGGCGCGTTTATTGGCGGCAATGGACGAAACTATGCTGCCGACCAATGTGGCTACCCGCTGCCTGCTCACCCCGCAACAATTAAAGCGTCGCAGTGATCCGTCGACGTTGCCCAAAACTACCGATAATGCGCAGCCATTGAATATCGAATATGGCCAATCGCGCGCTATTAAAGCTATTAAGACCGCGCTGGGTATCCATGCTAATGGCTATCACATCTTTGCTGCTGGCGAAAATGGTCTGGGCAAGCGTACTTTGATTATGCGTATGCTCAGTCAAGTCGCGGCGAGCCAGCCTACTCCGCAAGATTGGGTCTATGTGCATAATTTTAAGACCCCACGTACCCCTACTTCGATTGCGCTGCCGCCGGGAGAAGGCGATCGTCTCAAGAGCGTTATGGACGAGCTCTGGCTCAATGCGAAAAAGCGCCTGAATCAACGTTTTCGCAGTGATGGCTACCAAAGTCAGATTGAGCGTATCAAAAACCAGACCCATCAGGAAGAAACCAAGGCCTATGAAGCTTTGGATGCAGAAGGCAAACAGTACGATTTGACCTTAAGCTTTCGCGAGTCTGATAATAAAGCTGTTTTTGTACCAACGGATAAAATGGCTGCAGCCGACGCGTCAGCACAGGATGCTAATAGCCAAAATACTAAATCGATGTTGCACAGTACGCAATCTTTAACTGCGACTAAGTCTACGCAAACTACTAAAACGCAGAAAACTAAAACCGACAAGGCTCATGCTAATACGGCAGCAGCAACGTCTCCACAAACCGCGGCCATCACTCCTGACTTGCATCAAAACCATATGCATAAGCGCCTGAATCAATTGACGATTGCTTTAGAGCAATTGGAAGATGAGGCCAATAGTGCTATGGAAGCGCTAAATCACAGCGTGGCCACTCGTGCGCTTACGCCGCTGTTTGCTGAGGCGAAAGCACACTTTCAAGACCTACCCACCGTGAGCAGCTATTTAGACACGGTTATGGCCGATATGGTCACCCATGTCGAGCATATCGTGAATGGCGATGATGAAGCCTTTCGTGCCGCCCCAATGAGCACATCGCCCAGTCGCTATGCGGTCAATGTCTTGGTTTCTAGAACGCCAGGTAGCGGCGCGCCCATGGTCTTTGAAGACTTACCAACGCATCTAAATTTACTGGGTCACGTTGAGCAGATTACCCAGCTGGGCACCGTAATGACGGATGTCAGTATGGTTCGTGACGGCTCGCTGCACCGTGCCAATGGCGGCTATCTGCTGCTAGAGGCCAGCCACTTACTTGAGCACCCGTATGCTTGGCAAGGGCTTAAGCGTGCGCTACAGTCCAAGCAGATTAAGCTGTCGAGCTTGGAGCAGATGCTCACCTTGACGGGCAGTCTGTCGCTAGCACCGGAAGTGATTTCACTAGACGTCAAAGTGGTCCTTATTGGTGAGGCCGATCTCTATTATGAATTGCTAGAACTTGAGCCTGAGTTTAATGCCGTATTTAAAATACGCGCAGACTTCCATGATGAAGTGCCGCGTTGCCCTGCCGCAGAACAAGCCATCGTCGGTAGAATGGCAGATATGATTAAGGGCGCTAAGCTATTGCCTTTTGATAACCAGGCTCAAGCGGCTATTTTGGATCATTTGAGCTTGCAAGCCGAAGATCAAAACAAGCTGAGCTTACATAGCGACCGCCTGATCCAGCTGTTACATGAGTCCAATCGCCATGCCAAGCTGCAAGAGCAGGCCACCGTGACCAGTAGCGATGTCCAACAAGCAATCGCCGATATGCATGAGCGCTCAAGCTACCTCAAAGAGTTGTATTGGCAAGAGCTTAAAGAAGGCCAGCAGCTCATCGATACCAAAGGCAAAGCCGTCGGTCAATTAAATGCTCTCACGGTAATCAGTTACGCCGACAGCGAATTTGGGATGCCGGCGCGTTTGACGGCGTTGATTCAGCCAAATATTGGGGCGGGCGATATCTTAGATATCGAACGTGATGTCGAATTGGGCGGCAGTTTACATGCCAAAGGTATGCTAATTATGACCAGCTATCTGCGCGCGCTATTTAGTCAGCATCATGCATTGAACTTTAGTGCCTCGCTTGCCTTTGAGCAGAGTTATGCCCATATTGATGGCGATAGTGCTACGCTGAGTGAGGCCTGCGCCCTACTCTCTGCCTTAGCAGATGTGCCCATCAAACAAGCCTTGGCTATTACCGGCTCGATGAATCAGTTGGGCGAAGTACAGGCCGTCGGCGGCATTAATGCAAAAATCGCTGGCTTCTTTGATGCCTGCCGCGAGCAAGGCTTTAATGGCAATCAAGGGGTGATTATCCCTGCCGCTAATATCTCGCAACTGATGCTGCCGGAAGAAATTATCGCAGCGGTAGCCGCAGGGCAATTTCACATCTATGGCGTTTCTAGCATTCATGAGGCGTTGGCTTTGCTGAGCGATATGCCAGTCAGCATCCTAACCAAAAAAGGCAACTATAGTAAACGCTCTTTATTTGGTAAGATTATCCGCCGGTTGCGCTCTTGGGAAGAAAGCGATGAGGAAGAGGATGTGGGTGATGAGCCTGCAGAGGCGGCTCCAGCAAAGACTTCGCCCGCCCCAAAGCGCGTCATTAAAAAACCTATTGCTAAAGCGCCGCAACCTTAGGGCAGCTGCGCCGTTTTAGGCTAGCTGTGGTTTACTATAGGGTAAGCACGGTATGGATTTTGACTGGATGGGACGCTACAGTGACCTTGAGCATTGATAAATAGCGGTGCTTTTTTGACTGAAACCTGCTTATAATATTGCACAATTAGCTAACATTATTTTTTAGACTTTTTATCTTTTTTTGGCTGTATTCTCGCGTAAATTACTGACCGCCAACCACCTAAAATAAGTAGACTATGGATAACTCATCGACGACGCATGGTGCCGCTACGACCGCCCGCCAATGGCAAGTGCTCTCGCAATTAGAGCGCGGCCGCTGGATAGGTACAGCACAAATCTATGATCAGCTCAATATGGCCGGGTTTGAGGTGAGCTTGCGCACGGTACAACGTGATTTGAATGCCTTGGCAAAGCGCTTTCCGATCGAAAAGAACAATGCCAACCCGCAAGGCTGGCGCTGGCGCGAAGATGCCCCGCTACAAAGTCTGCCGCATATGAATCTTTCGCAAGCCGTAGCGTTCAACATGGTTGAGGCCAATCTTACTCAGCTGCTGCCTCCCGCTATTTTGGACGAGTTATTCCCTTGGTTTGATTTGGCCCGTCGCCAGTTAAAAGACAGCAAAGTCAGCCACACTTGGCTTGACCGCGTACGTATAGAGCCGGCGACCCAACCACTTATCGCGCCCCATATCGAGCCGCAGTGTAAAGACAATATCTACCACGCCCTCTTTCACCAGCAGCAAATCCTTGCCGCCTATACTAGACGCAATCAGCCCGAGCCCAGTGAGTACTTACTCAACCCTCTAGGCATTGTGCAACGTGGCGTGGTGATTTACTTACTGGCCTCGAGGGTCGATGATGCCGAAGCTATTATTCGTACCTTTGCGCTGCACCGTTTTGCGAGTGTCGAAGTACTTGAGCAAACTGCCATTACCCCAGAAGGGTTTGATTTAGACAGCTATCTGGATGCGGGCGGTATGGGCTTCTCACATTCTTTATTTACCCAACTGCCCAATCGCGGCAAACAAACTGAAGTGAGCTTACGCTTTAATCAGTCGGCGGGTAAAAGCTTGACCGAAAGTCAGCTGAGTCCCGACCAAACGGTAGAGATGCATGAAGACGATACCATGACCATCACAGCGACTATCAACCTAACCTCCCAGTTGGTCTGGTGGTTGCGTGGGTTTGGTAAAGGGCTCGTCGATGCCAAGCCAGAGTTGCTATTTACGGCCGTCAAGCAAGATGCCATAGTCTAGACTCGTCTGCACTTTGGTTAATTTGCTGAGTTTATTCATTATAACTCGCTGCTTTATAACTTACCGTCACCCCTATTCGTATAAAAATTATTTAGCTTTTAAGGAATCTCATGTCAGATGTAGCGACCGCCAGCTCATTAGCCCTTTTATCCAGTCCGCTAAGCGCTTTAAATCTTAACTCCGATACGCTGTACTATGGGCTAAACTTCAAAGCCACCCAGGCGGTCCTGCCTGGGATGATGAATAGACTGCGTAAAAATAAAGGCGATATGGACCTAGACATTGCTTGTGTTCTTTATGATAAAAAGTGCAATCTGGTCGATACCGTTTGGTTTAAATCGTTACGGGATAGCAGTGAGTCTATACGCCATCAAGGCGATAGTTTGAATGGCAAAGACCGTGGCATGAACGCTCTTTATGAAGGCTCAGTAGACCCTGAAATTATAGAGCTGCGTCTCAATGCTGTGCCCTCTTATGTGACGCATATCGCTCTAGTATTGACCTCTTACAAGGGGCAGCCGTTACGTCGTATTGAGGCAGGCAAGTTGCACTTAAGCGATGATGAAGGCAACCCTGCTTTTGAAATAGACTT
Source organism: Psychrobacter sp. CoH-33_TS_01 (assembly GCF_058189395.1). Lineage (NCBI taxonomy): Bacteria > Pseudomonadati > Pseudomonadota > Gammaproteobacteria > Moraxellales > Moraxellaceae > Psychrobacter > Psychrobacter sp. CoH-33_TS_01. Next base: position 370,401 of record NZ_JBVGQI010000003.1, on the reverse strand, counting down.
AAGAACATTGCCGGCGAAGTGTAATGGCCTATGGGTCGCGCATCTGCGCCGTGAAGTCGATGACTGGCATCTCACCTTACAAGTCTTACCCACTGATAGTAATGATATTCCTAAGATAGCGGCTTTTGTGAGTGCTGAGCTGGCGCGCTCTTTACCACAACCTAGCGTAGGCCGCGCTTTGTAGCCTATACGCTCTCTATAATTTAGCTTAACTTTAGAGCAGAGTAGCTATAAACAAAATAGCTCATAAAAAACAAAATAGCCCATAAAAAATAAGACAGGCCATAAAAAAAGGAGATGGGACTTAGCCCCTCTCCTTTTTTATTTCTATCACGCTGATAATTTATTCTTTAGCGGTTTATAAATGCTCGCCACAATGCGGACAGTAGTTTTTCTTACGCAGCTCTCGCTCGCGATTCTCTAGATTCTGCTCACGAATAACTTGTAAGACAATATCCTGTGCCTGCTCTTTATCTAAGCCTAGCTCCTTACGCATGGCCTCTATTTGCATTTGGTTTTGCACCACATCGATGTCGCCTTCGAGTAATAATTCGCGAAAACGCTGCTCAAGCTCTTCTTTACGCTGCGAGAGCTCGTTCGCTAAACCAGTGGCGAGAATACCGGCTGGTAAAGCTGCTAAACCTACCCCTAAGATAGTAATAACAGCGCCCAGTATTTTACCCGTCGTCGTCATCGGCACGACATCACCGTAGCCCACTGTGGTTAGCGTCACGACTGCCCACCACATCGACTGCGGAATGGATTCAAATTCTTGCGGTTGTGCTTGGTTTTCTACCAGATAAATCCCGCTAGCTGCAGTGACAATTAAAATAAGCAGAATGAAAATAACCGCTTGGAATGACCCGCGCTCTTTATTTAACACCACCAATAAAATACGCATTGACGCGAAATAGCGGGTCAATTTGAGCAGGCGGAAGAGACGAAGGATCCGTAAGAAGCGTAGGTCAATCGAGACGTAGAAGTTGATAAAGGCCGGTAAAATAGCGATTAAGTCAATCAAGGCATCGGGGCTTTTCATCCATTCCCAGCGCTGACGCCAACTGCGTTTCTCTAAATCGCGTTCTGCAATCGACCAAAACCTTAGTAAATACTCGATGCTAAACACAATGATAGAAAAGGTTTCAAACCACGCAAACAGTTGCTGGTTGGGATAATACCAAGTATCGACCGATTCTGCGATGACGGCAGCGACGTTGGTTAAAATCAATAGAATTAGAAAGTAATCAACGTAGCGACTCAACCAAGAGTCATGATATTGGTTCTGCAGATTATTGAAAACAAAACGACGTAGATTATGAATGTAGTGAGAAATCATACCATTCCTAAGCTTGGAGAAAAAACGCCGTCAATGCAAAAAGTCACTAGTTGAGCGAACTTAGCGACGACCCTAGCTGAGCTAGTTTTGAAGAATAAAGGCGCTATTATGCCATAATCACCCTTACTAAGCGGGGGCTTTTTATGAACGGCCGTTTACTGGTGGGGTTTTATGCAGTGAGGTTGCCTACATAGAAGTTTGAGATATCACCTTAACTTAGCCTACGCTTTCGACCAGTATGTGACTCAACCTATGCCTTGATAGCCGAATTTTAATAGCTACTTTTTTAATAGCCGGACTTTTGATAGCTATGTTCTTAATAGCGGGAATGAGCCTAATGGAGCAATTAATCAAAAGCCACACAGACCAGTAATAATGCCAAGAGCATAAAAACGACTAGGCCCAATTGAAAGCCATGATTAACTAGAATAGGGTGCATCTTCCGCTCTGGTCTTTGCAATAGCGGCGCATAACACTCAGGACAGCGATGATCGTCTGTGGTCAATATATCGAGTTGCAGGGCATGTTGACAGCGTGCGGGGGAGTTACTACAGTAGCCGGTCATAAAGAATTCGATATAGGATAGTAGAAAATATTAATGCGCAATCAGTAGTTATGACCACGACATAAAAAAGACCATCCACTGATGGTCTTTTTTGTAGGACTACAGAAGGACTAAATGCTAAAGCTTATAGCAAAATACGTCTTGGATCGGCCAACAACTGCGCCACATAACGAGTAAATACAGCGGCATCCGCACCATTAATCACGCGATGATCATAAGATAATGACAGCGGCAACATCAGACGAGGCTCGAAAGTCTGCTGCTGAGCATTCCAACGCGGCTGCATAGTCGCTTCAGAGACGCCCATGATACCGACTTGTGGCCAATTTACTAGCGGTGTAAAGTAAGTGCCACCAAGATTACCTTGACTAGAAATAGTAAAACTAGCCCCTTGTAAATCTTTAGCGCTCAGCTTCTTATCACGCGCTTTACCGGCCAGCTCACCAATCTCAATAGCCAATTGCTTAATGCCTTTAGCGTGAGCATCTTTAATCACAGGGACAATGAGGCCATCATCCGTAGCGACAGCGATGCCCATATTGACTGACTTTCTAAGGATAACCTGTGAGTTGTCATCGCTTAAGTGGCTATTAAACTTCGGATGCTGCGTTAAAGCATACGCTGTGGCCTTGACGATGAACGCCAAGATAGTTAAGCCAACACCTTGTTTTTTCAGGTCGCCTTTAAGCTCACCACGTAAAGCTTCGGTATCCGTAATGTCTGCTAAATCAAATTGCGTGACTTGCGGCAGATAAGTGTTGTAGTTGAGCTGCGGGATAGAGACTTTCTGTAGACGGGTTAAGTCAATCGTTTCCGTCTCACCCCAAATCTCTGTTTTACTCATATCTGGCAAGGTTGGCAGACCAGAACGGGCAGCACCAGCAGGCGCGGCCGTAGCCGTTTTACCCGCCCCATTAGTGATATTCGCTTTGACATAGCCAAAGACATCTTCTTTCACGATACGTGCGTTACTAGCCGTACCTGCTACCTGCGTGATATCAATACCGAGCTGACGTGCTAACTTACGTACGGCCGGACCGGCATAGACGTCGGCTAATTTTTCATTAACCTGCGTTTCATTGAGCTTCTCAGACGCTTGCGCAGGCTTATCATCAGCTTTAGCAGGGGCAGCCTGGGCCGCTGGCGGTTTAGCTTCCGTCGTCGCAGCAGGCTTAGCCTGTTCTTGCGGTGCCTCTGCAGGTGCTTTGGCCTCAGTAGACGCAGCAGCTTCACTACTTACAATCACAATAAAGTCTTGGCCATTGGCAACGGTATCACCATTGGCGACCAAGATTTTTTCGACTTTACCAGCTACAGGAGCAGGTACTTCGACCGAAGCTTTATCCGATTCAATCAATAAAATTGACTGATCTGCGGTGACAGTATCACCAACTTCAACCATGATTTCAGCGACTTGTGCTTCATCCACCCCAAGGTCAGGTAAGGCATAAGTTTGCGGCGCGGCTGCCGCAGTAGGAGCCGCTTGCTCTTGACTGGCAGCAGGCTTCTCTTTCTCTACCGCTGGTTCTGCTGCTGCAGGCGCTGCTTCTTGCGCAGGCGCAGCTGCATTTTTGTCTTCTGCAGTATCAGCAACAGCGTCCGAACCCTCTTCCGCTTCTAACGTGATGAGCAGTGTGCCTTCGCTCACTTGATCACCTACGCTAATAGCAATGCTGACGACCTTACCCGCTGCACTGCTGGGCACTTCGACAGACGCTTTATCGGACTCTAATAAGACAATGTTATCGTCTTTAGCGATGACATCACCAACACTGACCATAATTTCGCTGACTTCGGCGCTGTCCACACCCAGATCTGGCGCTTTGATTTCCATGTTATCTCTCCAATTCTGTGTGGTTATTCTTTGATGTCGCTATCGTCTAATAGTGTGGCATCCGCTTGGTCCTCGGCACGACCTTCACTGCTAATCTCCTCGTCGTCTTCTTCGACGAATTCTGGCACAGGATGCGGACTAACCTTATCAGGCGCTGGCGCATCTGGAGAATGATCATGGTAAGGCTGTGGCTGCCAAGCTGGTGGCTGATCGACATCGATATCAAAGCTAGTGATAGCATCTTTGACCAGACGCATCTCTACTTCACCTTCATCCGCTAAACGTTTTAAGGTAGCGACGACAATGTGCTCGGCATCTACGTTAAAGAAGCTGCGCAATTTCTTACGGCTGTCTGAGCGGCCATAACCATCAGTACCTAACGTGGTATACGGACGGCTGTCTGGCAACCAAGCACGGATTTGCTCGGAGTACATACGCATGTAATCCGTAGCGGCGACCACGATACCTTCGTGTGGTGCTAGCTGTTCAGTGACCCAAGGCACTCTCTCTTCTTCGAGCGGATGCAGACGGTTGTAGTCATCACACGCCATACCATCACGGGTCAACTCGTTAAAGCTGGTGACGCTCCAGACGTTGGCATTGATATTAAACTCGTCACGAAGAATACGGGCAGCTCGCTCTACTTCACGTAAGATAACACCTGAACCTAGCAGCTGTACTTGTACGCCGCCTTCTTTATCGCTGTTATCTTCAAGCAGATACATGCCGCGTTTGATACCTTCTTCAATACCTTCACGCTCTGGCATCGCTGGCTGGTCGTAGTTTTCGTTCATTAGCGTAATGTAATAATACACACGCTCGCCTTCGCCATACATACGGCGTAGACCATCATGCATAATGACTGCTAGCTCGTAGCCATAGCAAGGGTCGTAGCTAACACAGTTTGGCACAGCGTTGAACAAAATTTGTGAATGACCATCTTGATGCTGCAAGCCTTCACCGTTCAGCGTAGTACGACCCGCAGTAGCGCCTAATAAGAAGCCTTGTGCCTGGCAATCGCCGGCAGCCCAAGCCAAATCACCCACGCGCTGGAAACCAAACATAGAGTAATAGATATACAGCGGAATCATCGGCAGGGCGTTGACTGAATAACTGGTTGCCAAGGCAATCCAAGCACTCATAGCACCGGCTTCGTTGATGCCTTCTTCTAGCATATGGCCATCTTTGGCTTCTTTATAGCCCATCAAGGCTTCGCTATCTTCTGGAGTATAGACCTGACCACCCGCAGAATAGATGCCCAATTGACGGAACATACCCTCTAGACCAAAGGTACGCGCTTCATCCGGTACGATAGGGACTACGCGGTCTTGAATGTCTTTATTCTTCAGCATAGAGGCCAATAGACGCACGAAAACCATCGTGGTAGATTGCTCTTTACCTTTACTGCCCTGCAAGACGCGGTCAAAGATAGACAACTCAGGGATAGTCAAAGGAATATGACCACTACGGCGATTCGGTAGGTGACCGCCTAGTGCCTCACGACGACCTTTTAGGTATTTCATCTCTGCCGAGTCTTCGTCAGGACGATAGAACGGTAGGGTTTCTAACTGCTCATCGGTGAAGGGCAAATCAAAGCGGTCGCGGAAATATTGTAGCGCCTCTTTATCCAACATCTTAATTTGGTGCGCTTTATTCACCGCTTGTGCCTGTGCAGACAAGCCATAACCTTTCACAGTTTTCACTAGGATAACCGTAGGTTGACCTTTGGTCTTCATGGCTTCGCTAAAGGCGGCATAAACTTTAATAGGGTCATGACCACCGCGGTTTAAACGGGCAATCTCTTCGTCAGACAGCTTATCTGCCATTTCTTTCAATTCAGGGTATTTACCAAAGAATTGCTCACGGACGAAAGCAGGATCGCGCGCTTCATAGAGCTGATACTCACCGTCGACCACTTCATCCATACGTTGTTTAAGCACACCCGTATGATCGTTCGCCAACAGATTGTCCCAATGACCGCCCCAGACGACTTTAATCACGTTCCAGCCTGCACCGCGGAATACGGACTCAAGCTCTTGAATGATTTTACCGTTGCCACGTACTGGACCATCTAGACGCTGTAAGTTACAGTTAATCACCCAGATTAGATTTTCTAACTTTTCACGGCCCGCCAATGAGATAGCGCCCAAGCTTTCTGGCTCATCCGTCTCACCATCGCCTAAGAAAGTCCAAATCTTACGGCCTTCTTCTTCTAACAAACCACGGTTAATCAAATAATTATGCACGTGAGCATGATAGATAGACATGATGGGACCCAGACCCATCGATACCGTTGGGAACTGCCAATAGTCTGGCATCAAATACGGATGCGGATAGCTCGATAGACCTTTACCACCGACTTCACGGCGGAAATTCACCAACTGATCTTCGGTTAAGCGACCTTCTAAAAACGAACGCGCATAGATACCTGGGGCTGAGTGACCTTGATAATAGATCATGTCACCACCGAAGTGATCGCTAGCGGCACGGAAAATATGGTTAAATCCCGTCTCATAAAGGGTAGCACTAGAGGCAAAAGTCGCCAAATGACCACCAAGGTCGTCATCATTTTGGTTGGCGCGCATGACCATAGCCAAAGCGTTATAACGCACTAGCGCCCGAATTTTGCGCTCAATGTGTACGTCACCTGGATAGGCCGGCTCGTCTTCTACAGGAATAGTGTTAATGTAGGCGGTATCAAGGCGGTTAAAAGGGAGTCCTTCTTGGACGGCCATATTATACAAGGCCTTTAACAGAAACTGAGCCCGATCCTTATCAGCATGTTTGATGACCGATTCGAAGGCATCCAACCATTCTTGGGTCTCAGAATTGTCGGCATCCTTGTAATAATTCATAATATTTGTCCTTATTGTCGATAGTAATAGCACGTCCATGCCAGCCAATGATTTGGCAATTGCAATTAGATTAATGGTTAGCTCAATGATAAGCTAGAAGTGTAGACTTAAATCATATTGAACAAATAAAGTATGGAGCAACTAGAGATGCGAAACATCTTAGTTAAGTGTGCGGTGTGAATAGTATAACCAGTTTCGCAGAGCTTACCTATCTCCTCAACTAAATGACAACGAATCTAACATTTTGTTATTAAATACAAGGGTAATTTTTGAACGGCGAGTCTTTATTAATTTAGCATAAAAAATTTTGTGCTTAAATTACCAATCATAGCCATAAATCATTGATTCATCGAATTTTTAGAACATTGGCTTGATTTATCTATAAAATAGCGACTACCTCATTAGATAGCTTTAAATATTTAATGACCGTAAGTATCCAGGTCTATTAGAACAAATTCTTATAGCAACGATATGGGCTACCAAGATTGACTGTGCCATTTTGCCGGCAGCTTAGCCCTTGCGTAAATGTAGGAATTTAATTCTATTTATTAGCTATCATAGAGTTGTCGGAGTGAGTATGGGGCAAGTGCGCAAGTCAGCAGGAATCCAATCAGGATTATCCCGCTTAATTAACTACCACGTTTATATTGGCTTGTGCTTGCTAGGACTGTTTTTTATAACGCCTGCTTGGGCGCTAGACAACCCTCTTTCTGAGTCGGCCTATCAAGGTTGGCAGACGGGTGTTACGGCGACTAGCCCTACTTACACCTTTCCGGTCATTCAAGATAGTGGCAGACCAGTCACGTTGACGGCACAGGCTAATTCGACCGGTAGCTTTGCCAGAGTGCTGACGGTCAATAATCCGCCAGCAAATTCAACGTCATTGGGTCGTTATTTCTTATTGAATATGGATGCTAATAACCGCACGGCAACTGGGATGGTTTCCTTTGGCTTTAGCACTCCCGTCACCAATTTAAGCTTAGCGGCTTCTGATATCGATTCTAGTAATTACTGGGACCAGGTAACCGTCTATGGCATTAATAGTGAGCTGTCTGCGACGACTAAGATTGTCCCCGTGGTGAACGGGCGTTATAGCGCTAGTGAAGTCACTACGACCAGCTCAAATAGTGCTTTGATTATCCGTACTGCCAGAGCCAATACTAGCACTTCCATTCTTCTAGACCCCAAGCATACCCAAGGCTTTACTTTTAATCAGGCCGTTGACCAAGTCTTTATTGAGTATGGCAACTACACTCCTAATGGCACGACTACCGTACCAAACGGTCAGTTAATTCGTCTGACTATTGATGCTTTAACCGTACCCGCGCCCCCCGTTACTCCAACAACCAGCTCCTGCCCAGCAGGCGATAAAATGTATTATATTGGGCAAAGTCCTCCCGCTAATGCTACCTTCCTACCTCTAGCTTGGACAGCCGGTCAGCCTAGTAAGAATTTTACCTTCACCGATGCCGCTGCGGGCGATAAAGTAGTAAGTATTAACTTTCCACTTTTGACTGACCTAGCACCCATAAATGGTACGGTTTCGCCTTTTTTTGGCAGTATTACAGATGCCACGGCTAACGCTATCAACCTTGGTCATACTTCTTCAACTACGGGTATTAATCATAGAATTGAAGTTAGTATCAATAGACCCGTCTCTAAAATGGGCTTTGTGGCTCAGGATGTAGATTCAGCGACCAATTCGCCACCTGCCTATATTGAGCGAGTGGACGTGTCTGCTACTGGCGGCAAATTAACCGCACTCACGGCCTTTCATAGCCTCAATGCGAATTTCGATATTGCCACTGCCTTATCGGGTAAGAACTGTGGTCTAGGGCAGTGTCCTGTTACAGTAACTTGGGGCTATAAAGCGGCGAATGCCCCATTTAGCTTGACCCATAGTAACGTAGCATCCGTTAATAATGCCTCAGCCCATGCGTTAGGCTACTCAGACTTTTACTTTTGCCTCGCCCCGCCGAGAGTTATCTTAACTAAAAAATTGGTGGGCACTAGAGCAGTCGCTAGCGATCAGTTTGCCTTATCTGTTGCGCAAACGGCTGCCCCAAAGACCATCATCAAGACTTTTACCACGCAAGGCGCTACGGATAAGATTACGGAAGGTACGGAGACTTCGGGCTCAGTCACTCTAGAATTGAATAAACGCTATACCCTAAATGAGACTATCGTAGGGGCAGGCTCATTAAACAGTTATACCAGCCAATATAGCTGCCGCAACCAAACGCTAGGCAGTAAGACCGTCCTACCTGTTGACGCTACCGGCACTAGCTTTGAATTGGCGAACCTCAATTACGGTGATGAGATTACCTGTGAGATTAGCAACACGACGAATGCCTATATTAAAGGCATTGTCTTTCACGATATCGGTGCCAAACAGCCGCATGCCAACTCGACCATTAGCGCAGGCAGCGTTTCTCTAGCAGATGTCAATCTAGGCGGGATAGATACTGAGACCCCTACAGCTAATAATGCCAATTATTTTAATGGCCTGTATGACTCTAGCTTACCTGAGCCTGGCATCGCTGGCGCGACTATCCGTCTGTATGCGGGCAGTTGTGACGGCAATACTTTTGCCACTCCGCTAGACATCAATAATGGTGCGACGGTTATAACGACAGACAGTACAGGACGCTATAGTATAGTCATCACTGAAAATATCAAGCAACAAGCGGCAGCTAAAAATGGCCAGCTTTGCTTAGTAGAGACCAATGCCAGTGGCTATACTATTGATAGCTCAGAAAATAAAAAAACTATTGTGCTCAATACCGTGACGCCTGCCAGCAGTTTTGATTTTGGCGACGTCCTGCCCGCCTATCAACCTTTAGTACTGCGTAAATACCAGTATGCGCATGATTGCAGCAATGTGACCTCTAGCCTATACCAAACGCCGAAAGCTAGTGGCACAACTGCAGGCTTCACTACCAACCCTATTACTGATATCAATCCTGAGCGCTGTATTGCCTATTACATAGCGGCTTATAACCGCGGTAATTTACCGTTAACCGCCATCAGTATTACCGATAGTGGCCTTATAAGTGCGGGCTCAACGTCTTATCTATATGTGCCTGCGCCCCAAGCGGTTTATGGTACAGCGGCTTTGAGCACTAATAAGACCGCTAGCAATGTGATTGATGCGGCTAATCGTAATAACCCTGCTGTTTATAATGCTCAGCATGTGGCTAAAGATATTTCTAGCATTACCGTAGCCACTATGGCCAAGCAGGAAGTCATAAAGCTTTGGTTTAATACCGTTTTTAGTAAAGGCGCTAGCAACTGATTAATTCGGCTAATAGACGCTCATTATCCTAGCTAATAAGTTAATTTTAAAGAGAATTTGGGGGCTGCCATTGATACCTATTTATCGGTCAATGGTCGCTTTTCAGTATTTATTTATTAGGCTATAATGCTATTCTCTTTTACGTTAACTGTACAAATGTCTTTTGCACAGTATTGCTAGCTCTAGCAGAACCTGTTATTTGTCCACACATTTCTACCATTTTTTTATATCGTCCTTTGTTTAACGCTAGTCTGTAGCTGGTGTTACGCTGCGCAGGGCGCTAATGGAAAGCAGAGTCCGCTTTTCAGTAGTTAGCCAGATTTTTAGTAATTAACCTGCTGTTTAGTAATTAATAATGTTGAATCCCTAAAGTCTAACCGCTGGTATTTGGCTCAATACTATCGCTGTTATTCTATCTGTCAGATGAGTGATAGATGCTATTGACCCAGATTGGAGAATTTCTATGTTCGGTAAGACCAACCAAGCTCTTTTGACCAGCGTATGCCTAATGACAGCGCTATCGATTTCCCCAGCCCAAGCGGCTCCTGCTGATCCCGTGCAGGTTAAATTGACGGCGAATGAAGTGGTCAAAGACAGCAAAGGCGTTGAGCAGTTGCGCAATATCGGCTCATTAAATGGTAAAGAAATCGTGCGTTACAGCGCTACCTATACCAATACCTCAAACGGCGCAATCAGCGATATGGCCGTTACCCTCCCTATTCCAGCCAACATGAGCTTCAATGGTGCTGCTTCCCCTAGCAGCGCGCTCGCTTCAATTGATGGGGTTAACTATCTGCCTATGCCGTTGACGCAAGTCATCGATGGCAAGACAGTAAAAGTACCTTATTCTCAATATAAATCATTACGTTGGCAGATCAAGCTGCTGCCAGCACGCAAGTCCGCTACGGTCACGGCTGACACTCAATTGGACTTAACCAAGTCTTAGTCAGCACGGTTAGTTAGCTTAGTCTTTCTTTAATCTCAACCGTCCCACCAATTGCTGCATTTTCAGTGCGGCCTATCCCCGTGCACCTTTAGGAACTTAATATATGAAAATAACCACCCAGTTAACTTATCTGGCCAGTGCCATGACCGTTGGCCTAATCGGTTTGGCCCCAGCCAGTGCAGCAGCACCAACTACGGGTACCCAAATTACCAACTTTGCTACCGCCTCTTATCAAGTGAACGGTACGCTAGTAACGACGCAATCTAACACCGTCCAGATTACTGTGGGCGATGCACCAAGTTTTGAATTAACGCAAAACCAAGAACAGACCATCAATAAAAACACGGGTGAAGTGACTTTCACGCACACCATCAAAAACACGGGTAATACTGACGATACCTACACTTTAGCTATCTCTAACAATACTGGCGATCAGTTAGATTATGAGAAGTTTACTATCTATCCTGAAGACCCTGCTAACCCGGGTCAACCGAAACTTGATGCTCCTATTGTTGGCAATAAAATTACCGTTGCTGCAGGTAACAGCACTAAGTTCTTTATCGTAGCGAAAGACGATAATATCGGTACGTTTAAAGATGGCAATACCGGTAGTATCACGGTTGAAGCGACTAACAAAACTTTAATCAAGCAAACCAACCAAGATACGGGTGTCATCAAAGCCTCTAACTTAGTGATTGCGAAATCTGCCACAATCACGCTCGATAAAGCTACGATTGGCTCGGCTGAAAACAATGACGAGATTACCTATAGCATCAAGTTTGGTAACACCAGTACTAGTACCGCTGCTGACAATGTCATCATCGTAGATACCTTGCCTGAAGGCGTCACTTACGTTGCTAATTCAGCAAAAATCGATGGCACTGCAGTAGCTGCTAGCAACTTGACTATCGTTGGTCAAAAGATTGTCTATAAGTCTGGTACGGTTGCGGCCAATACCAATACTACTAACGCTCCTGCAGGTACCTTAACCTTTAAAGTTAAGGTTACTGACGAAACTAAAGCCATCAATAACGTGGCTGCTATTGGTAGCGATGTGAACAAGGACAATATTATTGATGAGGCGACACCTGCTACCAGTACGGTAACTACGCCAAATGGTCAAACCAAAATCACGGGTACTATTAACGAAAGCCTGACTGATGATTACTCAGATGCACAAATCATCCCTGGCAATGTAGATAGAGACAACCAAATCACTAAAGAAGTCATTATCACGAATGCTACTTCTAGCAATGCGACTTCTGGCGCAGGCAATGTACAGCTAGCAGACACTACAGTGACTTTTGAGGTTTATGTTCATAATACCGGCAACCTAAGCACCGACTTTGATTTGGCTATCGATACCAATCAAACGCAAGCGGGTCAATTAACCAATATTACTTTCCCAGCTACTACTGGTGATATTGCTCCAGGCGCTGCACAGAAGGTTACGGTTACAGCGATTATTCCTGCTGGCACTATCTTACAAGACAATCAGAACTACCCTGTCTCTATCAAAGTGACCCCTAAAGGCGCAATGACTTCTGACAACGTTCAGTTGATCGTGAATGCGCAAAGAGCCTTAGAATTGCTTAAGCGTCAAGCGGTTATTAAGCCGGTATCTGGTCAAAGCTGTTCTACAGTAGCCAACCAAGCTGCTGGTAAATACAACGATGTAGCCATCTCTAAAGCGGCGCCTGGTGATTGTATTTTCTACCAAATCACCGCGACTAACTTCTACCCTAGCACTATCAGCAAGATTATCTTAAGCGATACTCTAAACGCTAGCGTATTAAACAACTCAACGATGGCTATTAGCCCGGTTTCCACTAAAGGCACGGCTTCTTTTAATAGCACGGCTGTGGTCACTACCGAGTTTGACCTTGCTACTAATGAGTCTGCAGTATTGACCTTTACTCGTCAAATTAACGCTAACTAAGCACTCCTTATTTTAGTAGGGCTTTAGTTTAGTGAAGCCTTATTTTAGTAAAGCTTTAGCTTAGTAAATTTAATTTAGTTCGTAATTTTAGGGGCTATGAGGATATAGATGCTCATAGCCCCCTTCTCTCTACTCTTAAGTAAGGCTGACTCGTAGTATGCGGCTTAATTCACAACCAGTAGCGCTAAAGGTAAAATCCAAGATTGGTAGTCATAACCGATCTTTTTGTGCTGCCCGTTTATCTGGGTTGACCGTAGCTATCTGCTTAAGTCATATGCAAACGGCTGCTGCCGCTGAGTCCGTATTACCTACCCTTATTCCTGCGGCTACCAATGCAGAGCAAGCCCGTTTATTAGAAAATATATTATTAACCAATACTGCTGGAGCTGCTTTTAATAGAGGCGCGCAAGCCAGTAATGTGATGTCTAATACGGTCACTGTTGAACTCCAACGGCCCCGTCTCTTTTACGCTATCGAGTTAACCACGCCACCGATTAAAATAATAAGCGACCAAAAACAATCGCAACTCGTCGAATGGCGCAATACTTTAACCAATAATAGCAATACTAGCGCGACCATCAGTCTTGAAAGCAGCTTACCTGCTGCCCTATCTGAGCTTAAAATCTATCAAGATAATAATAACAATGGCGTAATCGATGCCGGTGACACGCTATTACCTGAGACTATCGTTTTACCGCATGACACCAGCATCAACCTTATCGTCCAAGCTAAAGTAAAGCCTACCTTAGGCAATGGCGCTACGGCACAGCTAGGCCTAAAAGCAGTCGTTGCTGAAGATAACAAAGTAATCGCTACAGCGACCGATAGCTTATTAGTGTTAGCCCCACTCATCCAATTTACTGAGCCTACTTTTACTACGAAACAGCCTACAAGTCAGGTTGGTAAAGAGGTGTTCGTCACTACGACCTACGCACAATGTAACTATCGTGCGGATGCCGTGGATTATGCTTGGGTCAAGGTTACCTCGGAGCTAACCAAAGACAGCTACGCCTTAAAAGCCGTAGAAACCGGCAATAATACTGGCAAATATCGCCTGCTTGCCCCTACGCAAAACAATGCTAATGCGCTCAATGATCAAATCATTCAGACTTTAGATAAAGACACGTTGACCGCGACCCTAGTCGCTTGCGTCGCTCCTACAGTAGCACCCAATCAAACCCCGACTACCAATGATTTAGTTTCTGTCAGCGACCCACTCTCTACTACTATCGCTATCACAGATACGGCGCCTAGCCTACAAGTGACTAAAGAAGGTGATGTCAAAGTCGCTGAATTAGGCGACTATGTCAATTACACCATTACTATCAAAAATACGGGCGCAGCCACGGCTTATAATGTCAATTTAAAAGACGCCCTACCGCAAGGCTTTAGCCTCATTGAGGACTCAGTAAGAATAGCTGGGGCTAAAACCACACAACGCTTTACCAACGAAGGCAAATATAAAGTCCTCGGTATTGGCGAGTTGGCTACAGATGAGACGGCTACGATTCGCTATCGCGTATTAGTAGGGTCTACAGCACTAGGCGGTAACGGTATCAATCGTGCTATAGCTACTGCTAACGACAGTGATATTGATAGTAACAACACGCCTATAACTTCGCGTGAAGCACAATGGCAAGTAGAAGTCAGCCAAGGTCTGCTGAATACCGATGGTATCGTAGTGGGCAAGGTATATAACGATATCAACCGTGATGGCATCCAACAAAAGCAAGCCGGTGAGCTGGGTGTGCCAGGCGTGCGCTTGTATATGGAAAACGGTAACTTTGCCGTGACCGATAGCGAAGGTAAATATAACTTTTACGGCGTCACTGCCAAGACTCACGTAATTAAAATCGACCGCATTACTTTGCCAGCGCATGTTGAGCTCATCGAGCAAGGCAATCGCAATGCCGGCGACCCGAGCAGCCGTTTTGTCGACCTAAAATATGGTGAGCTGCATCGCGCTGACTTCGGTATTGCAGATGGCTTAGGCGATACTTCTCCGGAGCTGGTCGCTGAACTTATTGCCCGCCGTAACCGTATTCAAGGTGAAAACAATGCTCTAGAGCAGGCGATAAATTCCGAGCTTAGCCTAGAGCAAGACGCTATCACAACGTTGAGTGGCAGCTACCGCAGTGACGAAGCCGCGGGTTGCAAGCAAGAGGGTAACAATACTACTAGCGGCAATTGTGAGCAAGCTACCGTCTATAGCGCGCGTGATCAGCGTACGGCCCCTTTGACCCTGCCTGCGCTGACCCCTGTTGCCGCGCCTAAAATGGAAGACCTAGAAAGCTATCTGCAGAATACGACCGATAATAGCACTCGCTTTATCAATCTAACCGCAGGGCAAGTCCTACCGAGCCGTCAAGTCACTGCGCAAATAGCCTCTAATTTAGCGTACGAAGTGAAATTGTTTGCCAATGGTCAATTAGTGCCTGCCAACCGCATTGGTAAGACGGGTCGCTTAGAGAGTGCGCAACTTATCGGCTTTGATTACTTCGGTATTCCTTTAGCGGCGGGTAACAACACGCTCATGATTAAAGCTTATGATGCCAATGAGCAAGAAGTGGACAGCACTTCTATCACAGTGATTGCTCCGGGCGATATCAAGATCGTCACTACACAGATTGACACTCCTATCATCGAGGCGGATGGTGTTAGTAAGATTTATGCCCAGGTTACTCTACGCGATGCCCAAGGCACGCCCGTAGCCAACGACACCTTAATCACGGTAGACAGTAATGTCGGCACTATCGTCAATAAAGACCTGAATCCAGATTTGCCTGGCGTACAGCTGATGGTCACTGATGCGCAAGTATTGGTGGAAATATTATCGCCGCAAACTCCGGGTAAAGGCACTTTAAAAATTACTGCCAACGGCATTGAGTCAGCGCAAAATATCCAGTTTATCCCCAGCCTACGCCCTCTAATCGCAGTGGGTATTATCGAAGGCTCTATCTCGCTCAAAGACTTTGATAGCAAGCAAGTCTCAGCGGATCAGGGCGTATTTGAAAAAGAACTGCAAGAGTTCGCTAGCAATGACGACTTAACCGCGAATGGCCGTGCTGCGTTATTCCTAAAAGGTAAAGTACGTGGTGATTATCTATTAACCTTATCGTATGACAGCGATAAGAAAGGCGAGCGTCTGTTCCGCGATATTCGCCCTGATGACTACTATCCTGTCTACGGCGATGCCTCAGCCAAAGGCTTTGACGCGCAGTCGACTAGCAAGCTGTATATCCGTTTGGATAAAGGCCGCTCTTTTGCTATGTATGGCGACCTAAATACTCAGACGACCAATGATGAAGGTCTACAACTGGGCAACTATAGCCGAAGTTTAACTGGCGTGAAAGCACAGTTTGAAGATGACAATACTCGCATTACCACTTTCGCTGCACAGACTTCATCGTCTCAGAGCGTCAATGAAACTCGTGGTTTAGGTATCTCTGGACCTTACCCACTGGCTGAAAACTTTAACGATATTCTAGAGAACTCAGAATCGGTCGAAGTGTTGGTACGTGATGCCGATAACCCAGGCATTATTGTGTCTCGTCAAAGCTTAACCCGGTTTGCCGATTACGAAATCGACCCTATTAGCCGTAGTCTCTATCTAAAGAGCCCTATTCCTAGCCAAGATTTTAATGGCAATCCGGTCTATCTACGCGTCATCGTAGAAGTAGAGACCGGTGGCGAGCGCTATTGGGTAGGTGGTATTAGTGCCAAACAACAGGTTAATAAGCAAACGTCCATTGGTGGCAGCTACGTCAAAAGTGATGACCCGCTCAATACCGAAGAGCTCGCCAGCGTCAATACCGTCATCAAACTGAACGACCGTACCAAACTGATTGCGGAATACGCCCATAATAAGGCTAGCGACCCCAACTATCAGGCGGCCAACCAGATTAATACGGATGATCTCACGGCGAATGATGTCTCTGGTAATGCCTTACGCCTGAACTTGAGCTACGATGACCACAGCCGTACTAAGGCAGAAGCTTATTATAATAAAGCCGACGCAGGCTTTGTGACCGCGGGTTCAACCATTACAGCAGGTCGCACTGAAACGGGCGTTAGCCTAGACTATCGTCTAGATACGGCGGTCAATACGACCTTAAAACTAGACGGTGTGCGTACACAAGAAGACAGCACCAATGCTAAGCAAGAAGGGTTTAAAGCCGCCATTGAGCGTTTGCTTACCCCCAATCTCGCGGCTGAGTTGGGTGTGCGTTATTATAATAAAGAAGGCGCGGCAGCGCGTAACATTCAAGGCGCAGTCGACGTCACGGGCTTAGGTAGCAATACAGATTTCAATGACGCTACCCTAAACCAATCCGCGCTATCGACGGTGGGTAATGCAGACCAAGACATCCAAGGCACTACCGTCAATGCCAAACTGACGGCTCGCCTGCCTAAGCTCAATAAATCCCTAGTATTTGCAGAATACGAGCAAGACATCAGCCATAGCGAGCGCAATGCTATATCTATCGGTGGCGAGACAGCTTTGGGCAATCTTGGGCGCCTCTATGCGCGTCATGATTTAATCAATAGCTTATCGGGCAGTTATGGCTTAGACGATACCGCTGAGCGCCAACGCACGGTGGTTGGGGTGGATGCCACCTATATGAAAGACGGTCAAGTCTATAGCGAATACCGCATGAGCGATGCTATCAGTGCGCGTGATACTGAAGCTGCACTCGGTTTAAGAAATAAATGGCATGTGCGTCAAGGCTTGACCTTGAATACTTTGTTTGAGCGTGTACAGTCTCTCGATGATACGGCAGAGAACCAATCTACTGCTGTAGGTGTCGGCGCTGAGTATCTGGCACAAGAAGATTATAAAGTATCGGGCCGTTTGGAGAAGCGTTGGGGCGACAGTAGTGATACGTTACTAGCTACGGCGGGCCTAGTCTATCGCTATAGCGATGACGTGACTTTACTAGCAAAAGATATCTACTCCAATACTAGCTTTGCTGAAGGCGAGCGTACCATTAACCGCTTGCAATTGGGCGCCGCTTATCGAGATTTAGACAGCAATCAGTTGGATATGCTCAGCAAACTTGAATACCGTCTGGATGACAATCAAACTGGTAATGATGCTTACGAAAAAGAAGCGCTGATTTGGTCTTTGCATGGCAATTATCACCCTACCCGTCCGTTAACGTTATCAGGGCATTATGCTGGTAAATACCTTCAGTATGATGCAGACGGTACTAGTGATAACAATACCGCGCATGCCGCTTATGTGCGTGGTCTTTACGATATTAGTGAGCGTTGGGATGCAGGCCTACAAGCCGGCAGTTATTGGAATGGCGCGGACAATAGCATGACTTACATGCTGGGCGCAGAAGTGGGCTATAGCCCTATGACCAATCTTTGGTTGTCAGTGGGCTATAACTTTATGGGCTTTACTGATGAAGATATCGCTTCGGATGACACCACTCAGCAAGGCGCTTATGTGCGACTGCGTTTTAAGTTTGACGAAGATTTATTCAAAGGTCATAACCCCAATGACCCGAAATAATGCCTTATACCTGTAGTAGACCACCATCTAGTAGAACGGTACTTAGTAGAATGCTATTTAGTAGAACACCATTGTAAAAAAGACCTCTAGCTAGAGGTCTTTTGCCGCTTAATATTATAGGGCGGGCTACCGACCTAAGCTGTCATAGTGACGGTGAATACTCTCTATATACTCTTAGGAGTCGCCAATATGCGATTTGCCCTTACTCCATTGCGCCATCGTTTACCCTCTATCGCTTCGCTAACTGCGACGACTGCTTTAGTCCTTGCGCTCAGTAGCACCGTCACCTATGCGCAGCCTATTGATACGAGTCTAAAGGTTACTACCGGTAATAAGGTTAATTTGCTAGATGCTGAGAGCTACTGTACGGGAGAGATTGCGACGACCACTCAGCATGCCCAGTATGTCTCTAAGCGCCAGTATGAGATTGACTGTATGATGACCGAGCTCAAATCGTACCAGCAAGCCAATCTAAGTCCTACTGTTCAATATACCTCTTTTAAAGCACAAGCTTGGCTCAGTTACGCCCAAGCAGAAGCTAGTGAAAGCAGCTTAAGCCCTGCAGATCCTGCCAGCTTAGATGCTTGGCAACAAAGCGTCCGTCTCTTACAAGCTTTACGCAATCATCAAGCTGACTCCCTGCTAGACTCCGCTACCATCCCTGAGTATGCCACTTTATTAAGACCAGATTTATGGGCCACCTTAGTAACATTGAAGCAGAACGGAGCTACGGCTGTAGCTCCTAGAGAGTTGGCGTTTAGTGAAGTCAAACTGATTTGGGCTGCTGCTGAACAATGCGAAGCAGACTGGCGCCATGCCCGTGAGCATTTCGATGCAGCGGAGCGTTGGCTGAATCAAGCAAAAACCGCTTATGTCGCTAATGATGGCGCAAAGCTGGCGACCTTGCAGGCTGCAGTATCCAGATTACAAACTGAGCTAACGCCTAAAGTTGGCGCATCTCCACAATGTCAGAAGCTAGATTTAACCTCTATTCGCTAGGATTAGTCCCCTAACCGAACTGCATTAGCTTAGCGATTCTGTCAACTTATCCACTCTATCGCTCGCTTTATTGCGCATTCTATTACCCCCATAAAAAAACCCAAGACACTTACTCATAACTTGTAGCAAGTTATCAGTAAATATCCTGGGTCGCTGTCATTTAGCCAGCAGTTTTATAAAAAACTTACTCGCTAAACCTTTACTTTTTAAGTGGTAATTTCTCTGGCAAGTAGCAGCGTAAGTAAGCAATAGCTGCAGTAATCGCTTCTTGCAAGTAGTGCTCAGTGACACTGCCTTCCAAACGATAAGAGAGCATAAATACCCCATTGGCAATACTATAGCCAATAAGCAATACATCTTTGATATCTTTTAACTCTGGTAAAACATAACGAACTGAGAGTTGATTATAGAACAGCTCAACAATCTGATCATCAATTTGCGTACCAAAACTATCCCCTTCAAAATCCGGGGTATTCGTTTCATACACTAGCTTAGCTTTTAAAGGGTCTTCGCGGAAAATACTCGCGACTTTTTCCATCAAGCCAGTCAAATAAGCCTGCCAGCGGTTATAGTCGGCAGCATTCACCGTATTAAGCGATTCAAACGTCTCGATAGCGTTCAAAAATCTTAATGCCAAAAAGATAGCTTCGACATTCGGGAAAAAGTGATACGCAGAAGCGCGCGGAATACCCGCCTCTTCACAAACGTCTGCTAAGCTAATGTCTTTAATAGCCCGAGTTTCGCTAAGCGTTTTCGCCCCCATTAAGAGCTTTTGACGACGCACACGACCTTGCTGACTGGTAAACTTAAACTTGTTCGGCACTAGCTTTTTTGCCAGCTCTGAATCCACTAGCACATCTTCAATCTTATCTTCATACTGTTTAGTCATTAGGGCCACCTTTGATGTATTCCAACCTATTATCTGGCTTCAGCACGCCAGACAAAGGGCTTTAACTTAAAATAGTTGCTGATATAATTAATTCGCTGCTTTATTATTAAGTGGCTATCTTATTAAGTAGTTATCTATCGTTCACTGACTAATACTTCACTGATCAATAGGGACACTAATTTATAGACATCGCTAGACTTCGTTTACCTGTACTTGATAATAGCCGTGGTTATAATAACAGCTACTTAAACAAACACGCTATTAAACTAATCAAACACAAAGCTCATTTAAGAGATAAAAGCTTAAATTGCAGCCACAACTTAGCCACATTCACGCTAGATATAATGCACCTAGGTTATATAATAAAGTTATAACGTAACAAACTTCTTGAGAAAGCATGATAATCACTTATGCTATATCTGACAAGGCGAATATAGAATTTATTCCAAATTAGGGAGATTAATTTTACTAATCAATCGCCTAAGAGCTTAATCTTAGCTCTGACAATACCGTGATCACTGACTCTATCTTCGTAATCCCACTTAAGATGGTCATTAAAATAGTCCACCCGTTCTACCTCTGCTAAAGCATACTTACTGTCTGACAAAAACTCTTCAGAGACGAACAACTGGTCGATGACTTCTGGTACCCCTTGATGAATGTGCGTATAAGCGACATCCTTCATCCAGCCATAGCGCTTTTGGATGCGTGCTGCGTCAAACAAAGCGATATCTCGCATGCTCTTATCGTAGTTAATCTCGCCGGTTTCTGCCATCAACTGCGTGGTGACACTGTCGGTCACATCATTCATGTCGCCTAATAAAATGACTGGCTCGCGGGTGTGATGGAGCAGCTCGATCAGGGTCATACGAATAGAAGCCGCTTCTGCTGCCCGCATGCACAAGCTACGTAATTTGGCACGTACACGGATATTGGGATCATCGATATCTTCTAATAGCTTACCCTGCTCATCGCGCAGATGATAAGCCCGCTTACTCTTTAAGTGTGCCGTCAATACGTTAATGGGTTGGCCATACACATCATAGCGAACCAATAAGGGCGGACGGTTAAATTGCTTATACAACCCCATATCCGGCACATCAACCCAAGCTTTCGGGTGTATATCCTGTAGCGACTGCGAAGACAATCTATCGAAGCGACTAATAATGCCGACTGCAGGAGTATTTTGCGCGCCCAAACCTTTGGTAATCGGGTCATTGGCAGTATTACTGGCAAAAGGTGCCCAAGCATGGTGCGCTTCAAACCCTAAACCTTTGGCTAAGGCTTCTAAAGCCTCGCTGTCCCAAATCTCTTGTACCGCCAGAATATCAGGATGCGCCTGAGAGAGTAGATTGGTCAGACCGGCTAATTTTCGTTGGTAAGTCGCTTCATCATAAGCCTCAGCGTTCTCATAATAAATCCGTCCTGGATTCGCAAAATTTAATAAATTAGCAGTCGCTATATAAAATGGTTTCTTATTCATAGTTTTGGTCAAGCTTTTATCGAGTAGGCACCTTCTAAAAGAAGCGCCTTAAATATTGGAATGGATTATTGTTATAAACGATCAGGCAGTAGGCTATTGGATTATCATTGAGCTTTATGATAAAAATTTTACGAAATATTCACTCATTTTTTGAAGAACATAGGCCTAAATAGAGCGTATTTTATGAGCTTATATGGCACTACCCTACTGTCGTTACTATGTATTTTACAAGAATCAGTTACCAAAGTCGTAGAGCGTCCTGTTATTTATTATAACAGAATTATTATATTGACTTTCGTGTGGGTTTACTCAATCTGTAGCCGCTATTAATTTCATTCCTAACTCTATTCCAATCAGGCTCAAAGTAGTCCACTCAAGGTCTAATCTAGAGTCACTGGTATAAGTCTACATCCACCGCGATCCATAGCATGATTTCTAGTCAGAAAATATATATCGGCCATTAGTTGCCCCGTCTTAAATAAGATTGACTATAAGCGTTTATAAAAATGCAGGCTATAAAATACCGTCCATAAAAATATAGCCCATAAAAAAGACCCTTAGGCGATGGCCCAAAGGTCTTTAGTAAGATGCACTAGCACTACTTTAAAAACTTTATTTTAAAACAAATTTTACAATGCTAGTGCTTATCTTAAATTAGCGAATGCTATTAGCTCACACGATGCCACGCATCAGCAGAAGCGCGTTTTGCATCTTCCCAAGCTAAGCGAGAATCGCCTTTTACTTCGTTCCAAGATTGCTCTAGTTCGCTTTCGTGGTCTTCAAAGCGAGCATCGGCACCATAGCGAGCACGGTTTGCATAACCGACTGCATAAGCTGGATGATAGTCACGGTCAAAGTCATGGCCTTCACGGTAATAGTCTGCATTGGCATACTGAGCACGCCAATAAGCTTCTTCACGAGTAGGATCAATAGCTTCAGCTGCTGCATGACCTGCACCACCACCGACGATAGCACCAATAGCACCACCGATTAACGTACCTAGCGGGCCTGCCATTGAACCGATTGCTGCACCAGCAGCTGCGCCGCCGATACCACCAACACCAGTACCTATTGGATGCGAGCCTGGCTCACCAGTAATGGGATCAGCATTAAGGTCGTGTTTAGTTTCAGCTGACATTTCTTTTACTGCTGCGCGGTCGATATTATCATGGTCACTCATAAATCCATCCTCATATTATTCATTATTTATTAAGCTGTTTGTTTAATCAGCCTTTTATTAAAACCGTAGCGGCTTGATTATAGTTATCGCTATAAACTCTCATTATCCCGATACACTACTATTCCTTAATAGCGTCATCATTATAGATAATGAGATATAGCATCAAGGCCATACTCGGTGACTACCCTTACAAGTATATAAAGCTAAGCTGGCCCTCGCATAGCTCTGTTATGTAAGATATGTCATTATCACGATAGCGTTGCGTAACAACATGTATCGTACACTGTAGCCGTGTCAACTGTGTAAAGTCTTATTATAGTCAATCCTTTTTAAAGCTAATACTTTATAGGTCAAGGATATAAATTTACTGGCTAGCAGTTATTTTTTCAGCCGCTCTATTTTCCATAGGTTTACTGTCAGCAGCTATACTTTTCAGCAAATCTACTTATAACTTAGTCGATTTGAATCAAGGTTTTTTTAATGGCTTGATGCCATTTTGCCAAATGCTCTTCTCGTCTTGCTGCTGCCATGGTGGGCTCAAACACTCGCTCTATCTGCCACGACTCTTTCATTAAGGCATCATCATAGAGACCACTTTTAATACCCGCGAGCAAAGCTGCCCCCTTGGCGGTGATTTCTGTGTCCTTAGGCCTTAACACCGGCACTCCCAGTAAATCTGCTTGGAACTGCATCAATAGATTGTTATTAGCGGCACCGCCATCTACTCTTAGCTCAGTTAACGGTATGGGCGCATCCTTTTGCATCGCTATTAGCACATCGTAAGTTTGGAAAGCTATGGCCTCTAGGGCCGCCCGTGCTATATGCGCCTTAGTCGTGCCTCGCGTCATACCGCTGATGCTCGCCGTGATATCCGAGCGCCAATAAGGAGCGCCTAGCCCCGTAAAGGCGGGCACTAAGGTTACCGCTTCGCTGTCCGGTACTTGCCGTGCTAAGGCCTCGACATCTTGACTGTGATGAAATAAGCCTAAGTTATCACGCAGCCATTGCACGATAGCTCCCGCCATAAATACACTGCCCTCTAAGGCATAGTTCACTTCGCGTTTGGGCGGCTGTAACATCCGCTTGCCCGACTCGACCAGTTTGCCAATAGAGATACTGTCAGTTAAGTGAGCATCGCTAGGTACTATAGCTGCTTTACGTTTCCAAGCTACCGTAGTGAGCAGTTGGTGCTGACTTAAGGTAGGCTGCGTACCAATATTCATTAGCATAAAACAGCCGGTACCATAAGTATTCTTCGCCATCCCCGCACTCAAGCATCCTTGACCAAACAAGGCAGCTTGCTGATCTCCTAACACCGCATGAATTGGGATTTGTTTAGCAAATAACCCTTTTTTAGTTTTGCCAAACTCTGCATCTGACGCTAAGACCTTAGGCAGCACCTCCGTCGGGATATTAAAGTGTTGCAGCAGCGTATCCGACCACTTGAGGGTATTGATATCAAACAATAGTGTACGCGAAGCATTGGTCACATCAATGACGTGCTCCCCGCCCGTAAGGTTATAGATTAGCCAACTGTCGATTGTCCCCACAGCCAAGTGTCCTTGCTGCGCTAACGCCATAAACTTAGGATGATTCGCAAATAACCAAACAATTTTACCGGCACTAAAGTAGGGGTCAATACGCAAGCCGGTCACCGACTGCATATAAGACTGCATTTGCTCGCCAGCCGCTAGAAAGTCATGGCCAGTTTGCTCTTGTAAATCTGCACACCAAGTCGCCGTACGGCGATCCTGCCAGACGATAGCGGGCGCTAATGGCCTGCCTGTCCGCCTATCCCACACCACCGTGGTCTCGCGCTGATTGGTAATGGCGATACTGGTAATATCGGTGGCCAGCAACCCCGCTTGGTTAATAGCATCGTGCGCACAGCTGATTTGTGTCTGCCAAATTTGCTCAGCATCTTGCTCAACAAACCCCGGTTTTGGCGTCAATAGCGTCGTTGGCTTTTGCACGATTTTAATAGGCCGCGCCCGATCGTCATAGACTATCGCACGGCTCGACGTCGTTCCTTGGTCTAAGGCAAGTACATATCCTGGCATATCATCTATCCTAATTTAGTGGCTTATCCTGGCGGCTTGATGCAAACTTATCAGACTATTACAGCATTTATTCGCACACAGTATTATTTTTATTTTGTTGACATTAAAGTGGCGCATTATCTGCGATTATTAATGCCCTACAAATTTGTCTGTATCATACCCACGTTACCAATACAACCGCACCCCCTGGTAAAGTGTGTCTTGACTCGTCACGATTGTGTCCCTAAAGTAACGCATCGCTAAGCATTAGCTTAGCAAAATCATAATTTTTCTACTATTTTTAGCCGTCTTATTCGTTAAATATCTTAGCGACTTACCCTTTTGAAACTGCTAGGATTAAGACGCAGTCAATAAGCCCGTATCACGACTTATTTGCCCTTTAGCAATATTAACTCAACTCGCTAAAGTAACTAGCCCTAGCGGCTAGTCCTAGTGATTTTGCTGATAGCGCTTATTGATTCATAAACATCCGTATTTTTAAGTTTAGGTGACCCCATGACCTTTAACGACCGCACTTGTACTGCCTTCAGCTTGAAGCCGACTGCGGTATTGATGTTTATCAGTATGTTAAGTGGCTATGCCCAGACGGCCCAAGCCGACACAATAGCCCCTGCTGCGCTGCCCCTGACTGACCCAACGTTTGTCACCACCGAGACGGGCTTTACCACGCAACCGCCTACTGGCGAGCTGGCAAATGCCAACACCACTGCTAGCTTGGTGTCTGACCCTCACCCTACTGTACAAATGAGCCCTTCGCTACCCTTAGAGCCTGCCTCTAGCGTGAGCTTAGCTACGCTGATTGACCCCACCACAAAAAACACGGTCACGAACAGCTACCCTATCCATGTCTCAGACTATATGAGCTTAGCTCAAGCCCAGTCGCTATTAAAACAAGTCTCACCAAAACTCGCCGCAGATCAAGCCGCTATCGCAGCCAGCCAATATCAAACCGAAGCCGCCAACAGTGTGGACCGACCTTTTGTATTCGGGCGTGTCTCGGCAAGTGCTTATACTCTTGAGCGCGATATTAATCTAAGCAGTCTTAAAGGCAATATTATCGACCGCGTCGATGACTTCGAAAACTCTATTCCTATCCTACCTGATTTACCCCTGCCCATTATCCCAGACCTCAGCGATGAATTAGATTCGCGGCTACCCGATAGTTATGATTTTAAGCAATCCGGCTCCAACACCAGCGCGGGTATCGGAGTGGTATGGCCGGTCTATACGGCAGGGCGTAGTGAAGCACTAACGGGGGTAATGGCAGCCCGGACGCAAGAAGCCACTGCCGACCAGCTTATGGATCAAAACGAGCTGAGCACCACTCTAGTTGAGCGGTATTTTCAAGCACAGTTGGCCATTATTGCCGCCTATCTAAGGGATGATGCCCTAGATACCATCCAACAAACCGACCATATGGCCCAGCGTCTATTCGAAGAAGGCTTTATCTCGCATGTCGATCGCTTAGAGGCACAATCCGCCTTAGCAGATGCCAAAAGTGAGGCGGCACAAGCTCGCAATACTGCTCGATTGGCAATGATTGCGTTACAGCGTCTATTGCGTACAGAAGCTCGGGTTCGTCCGACTACCCCACTCTTCGTCTCCACCAAACCTCTACCCGATGTCCGTTATTTCCAAGACTTAGCGCTAGCACGCCACCCGGGCTTACAGAAAGTCGCGGCCAAGCAGCAACAGGCGAATAAGCTGCATGAGCTCTCAGATACCGGCTATAAACCTACTGTACTGATGTATGGCTATGGTCAATTGGATAGAAAGCCCAGTTGGATTGCTGGGGTCTCAGCGACTTGGAAATTGGGGGGTGGTCTGGATAAAGGGGCTACTCTGGCCGCTAGCGAAGCTAAAATTCGACAAGCCGACCTTACCAAGATTGATGTTAGCGATAATTTGCTGCTGTTGGTTGAAAAGAACTGGAACGATGTGAATAATGCCCAATCCCGCTACCAGGCCTTACAGAGTAATGTGGACTTAGCTGCGGAAGTACTGCGCTTACGGCGTCTTGGTCTGCAAGAGGGTGTGAATACCACTATCGATGTGGTGCAGTCGCAAACCAAATACCTCAAAGCACGTACGGAGCAGGCGCAGGCAGCCAATGATTACGTGCAAGCTTTAGCAGCCCTATTAAATAGTGCCGGTGTACCAGAAGCTTTTAATACTTATATGAATGCGGCTGACATCCATCTGCCTACGCTGTATGACCCTAATGCTCCGCTGCCTTAAATTTAGGCCAGTAGCTTAACAGTATTAGCTTACCCACTATTTTTTTATGGTTTTTACCCTTTATTAGTTATTAATAATAAATCGGGTCAGTGCATTAAAGTCTGCAGCCGTGCTATATCGATGCTAAATTTATCCCTATAGCATTGTTATTATAGAATCGTCACTGCTTAGGCTATTTTTATTTATTTGCTGCCCCCATTTTATTATTGCTTAGGAGCAAGTCCGCAATGTCTACCTCGCCTACCCCGAATCCTAGCTCTAGCCCCGCTTATAATAAAAAGAATCCTATAAAGATTATCGTTATCGCTGCCATTGTTTTGGGTTTATTAGCCTTTGTTGCTTACGGCTTATTCAAAAGTGAGCGCAGCAATGAGCCTGAGGCCATCACGCTACAGGGCCAAATGGACATGCAGCAGACCTCTATTGGCGCGAAAGTCCCCGGTCGTATTGCAAAGATATTCGTGACTGAAGGCGATACTGTAACTATGGGTCAGCAGTTAATTGAGATGGACTCGCCTGAGATTAATGCCAAAATTAATCAGGCGAAGGCGGGGCAACAGATGGCCCAAAGCCAATTGGATAAAGCTGAGAATGGGGCTCGCCCGCAAGAGATTGCCCAAGCAAAAGCCGCTTGGCAAGCCAATCAAGCCGCTGCAGATCTGGCCGAAAGCACGTATGAGCGGGTCAACCGCCTTTATGAAGAAGGCTTAATGGCGCGGCAAAAGCGCGATGAGGCCTACACGCAATATGTGGCCAACCAAGATAAAGCGGAAGCCGCCAGACAGCAGTATGAGATGGCCAAAGAAGGGGCACGTAGCGAAGATAAGGCTGGGGCAGCAGCGCAAGTGGCGCAAGTGGATGCCAAGCTAGAAGAGGCTATGGTGGCAAAAGAAGAATCTAACTTAAAGAGCCCTATCTCGGGCATCGTAGATAACGTCATCGTGAGTCCGGGCGAGGTCGTCGGTCAAGGTGTGCCCTTAATCAGTCTAGTCAATCCTGATAAACAATGGGTCGTGCTAAACGTCACAGAAAACTATCTGGGTCAGTTTGCGATTGGCTCAACCTTTACCGGTACCTTGCCTGCTTTATCACAACCCGATGCGCCTTATCAAAAAGAGTTTACCGTTTATGCCAGCTCTGCTTTAGCAGACTTCGCTACTTGGCGCCCGACCAATAATGACGATGGTTTTGATGTGCGTACCTTTGAGATTAAGGCACGACCTACCAAGCCGGACGCTGCGATTCGCTCAGGCATGAGCGTATTGGTCAAAGTTCAGTCGCTCACCACTGCTAAAAAGTCAGGCCAGTAACCGATGTCCTCTTCTAGGTCACAGCGTTCCTCTAAATCAGCGCATTATCCGACTCTCCTGCTCGCTTTTATGCGTAGTGCCAAGTATGAGCGGCGTATACTAATGCATAACCGTTGGGACTTTTCCTTAGTCTTTTGGATTCCGCTGCTGGTGATTTTCATGGTTTGGTGGGTGTTTTCTCGCTCACAAATCGTCGATTTGCCTATCGGCGTTATCGATTATGACCACGGGCCCGTGGCCTCGACCCTCGTGCGCTACCTAGATGCCAGTCCTGATGTGAGTGTTGCCGCCCAATACGGCTCGCCGGCTGAAGCCAAACAGGCTATCCTCGCGCGTGAGATTTTCGGCATCGTTATTATTCCACCGGACTTTCAACGTAGTATTTTATCCGCCAAACCTGCGCCCATAGTGCTGCAAGTAAACGCGCAATACGGCACTCATTCTGGCATCATCCAAAAGGGTGTGCAGTCGGTAGTGGGTACGGTCTCTGCGGGTACCGAGATGCAGCGCTTGGTCAAACAAGGGACGGCCACTAGCCAAGTCAATGCGGCCTACTCGCCTATTACTATTCAGCGGGTGAGCTTGTATAACGCGACTACTGATTATCAGTTGTTTTTAGCGTCGACCGTGTTGCCGGCTATCTTACATATTTTAGCCATGATTGTTGGCGCTACTACAGTAGGGCGTGAGCTACGTGACCATAAGATTGATGTCTGGTATCACTATATTGCCCAAAAGACCAATATTTTACCTTCGCACTACCTTCAATCACGACCTGACGTGACGGTAGCCAAAACCGCTGACCTCAATATTGCTGACATTGATAGTGGGATTCCCTCCCCCACGAATGACGTGGCTATCAATGCTGCCAGTCTACCTCTGCTCATTGCTGGACTGAATGGTAAGCTAATTTGGCCGATGCTGGCTTATAGTTTATGGGCCGCCGTAGCTTTGACTTTGGCCAATGAGATTCACCCCGTAAGTTTTTCTGCTCTAGCCTTGACCTATGGTTGTCTGCTGCTATTGCTGATGGTGTCCTTTTGGTTGGGCGCTATCATTACTTTAGCGACCTTCTCTTTACGGGTAGGACTGTCTGCGACCGGCTTTATTTCTGCTCCTTCTTATGCTTTTGCGGGCGTGACCTTCCCTTATATCGCGATTAACGATAGCGCAAAATATTGGACCGATACTTTGCCGCTTACCCATTATCTGAAGCTGCATATTGCCCAATTACAGATGGGTGCTCCCGTACTCATCTCGTTGCCTATCGTGTATGGTTTTATCGTCGCCACGCTAATCATGATGCTATTGACCGCCTTATTAACGAAACGTGCGCTTGCCCGCCCTGACCGTTGGGGAGCCCGCTAATGACTGACCACTCTAAAGATATGCCCATTAATGACCCGCTTGCTAATGACGATAAAGATTCGGTATTGCCTGAAAATAAGGACGGCAACACTGAGGTATCGGCTATAGAATCTGACAGCATAAAGACGGCTAACTCTCCTAATCCGCAAGAGGAAGTTGATGCTAAACAAGACGGTACAGCAGCCGATAGCAGCCCTGTAGCTACTGACGATTTAAGGACTTATTCTTTAAATATCGATGGTTGGGATAGCAGTGATTTAAGCACTAATAATTTAGAGCTCGGTGAGTTAGCGCTCGGTGACTTAAATGTTGGCGATTTAAATGTTGATAATTTAGAGCTTGGTGAGTTAGCTATTGGCAATTTAGAACTTGGTCATTTGAATATTGTTGACTTAACTAGCGATGAATCCGCTATTAATGAACTTGAGAGTAATGAGTTAGTAGCGACATCAAGTGCACCAAATTTACCAAGTGAGCAAGCCTCACAACCTGCAATAGCTACTGACGCTGACTTAAGCACAACTCGTGATTTAAATAACACTCAAGACTCGCCTGTCCCTATACAGCTAACAAAAGAGACAGAAGAGACAGCCACGAGCGCTACGATAATTACGGCCAGTTCGCTACTGACTGCTGCAAAGGATAATATTGAAGAAGCATCTATCAAAGAAGACGCTATTCAAGCTGACACTGTTAAAGAGAGTCAAAGTATAGAAGATGCGGTTAGCGCAGTGCCTCTAGTCAATGCCAAGGATGTTGCTCCTGCTGCTACACCTTTTGATGAGCCAGTGGATGAGTATACCAATGCCAACCAAGGGTTTTTTAGCGCTTTTCTGCAGACACTAGCCGCCGTCTTTAAAGATAAGGGCGTGCTATTAATGATTATTGTCGCTCCGATTATCTACGGTTTCTTCTATCCTTGGCCTTATTCTGCGGAAGTGGTCAATCAAGTGCCCGTCGGCATCATCGATTATGACCATAGCAGCCTATCGAATACTTTAGCTCAATATTCAGCAGCCAGTCCACAGCTGGAGACCCACTCTTTTCTCAATGAACAAGCGGCTATCGAGGCCATATGGCGCGATGAAATTGCGGGCTATATGATTATTCCTGCTGGCTTAGAAAAGAAAGTGAAGTCCAGCCAGCCCGCCTCAGTGAGTGTCATCGGTAATGGGGGCTATTTATTATTGAATAAAAACGTGCAGATAGGTTTTCTAAAGGCCGTTAGCACCGTTTCAGCAGGCGTAGAAATCAAAAAGAGTGTGGCACAGGGCGCTTATGCCGCCACTGCGCAAGCCAATACCCAAGCCGTACCACTACATATCACGCCCTTATATAACAAGTCTGAAGGTTATGGGGCTTATGTGGTACCCGGTGTCTCTATTCTAATCTTGCAGCAGACCCTCATGATGGGCACTGCCCTACTTATCAGTACCTTATACGAGCAGCGTCGCCATCATACCAGTGCCCGCGGCTGGCTCGGTCGTATCTTTGCGCTGAGCTTCTTAGGCTTTATCATGGGCTGTTTTTATTACGGTTGGGTATTCGATACCCATGATTACGCCCGCGGTGCCAACCTGCCAGGCAGTTTAGTCTTTTTGGCCATCTACTTCCCTGCAGTCGCAGCCTTAGGATGCTTTTTAGGCTTGTGGTTCCGTGAGCGGGAGCGTGGTTTGCAGATATTGATTGTCAGCTCTTTACCGCTATTTTTTATCAGTGACTATCCTTGGCCCGCTGACCAGCTGCCGACCATTTTGCAGTATCTCAGATGGCTGATTCCTAGCAGTTCAGGGATTAATACCTCCGTACAGCTCAACCAAATGGGCGCTAGTCTCACGCAAGTGCTGCCCAGATTATTTATCTTAGCCGCCCTATTTGTCTTATATTACACCGCAATATTGCTATTAGAATCGAGCCGCAAACGTCGGGCTGTTCCTTAATTCTTATAAGACGGATTATTGCAATAGTTAGTTATAGGCCATACAGGCTATCAGCTTCTGGGTAATTTATACAGCCGCTGCCATGACTTACGGTTAATTAGCAACGCTGTCTCATTAATCAAACACCGTCAGCAAAAAACGTTTATTAAAATCGGTTATTAAAAGTATTTATTAACAGCAGTCATTAAAAGTAGCCCTAAAAAAACCGAGCCCCTTAGGAAGCTCGGTTTTTTACTATTGCTACTATAAGTAATGCTTTAAAAAATACGATTCAGACCATTTAATGCCGCAACGCGGTAAGCTTCTGCCATCGTCGGATAGTTAAAGGTCGTATTCACGAAGTATTCTAAGGTGTTATTACACTTCATCACCGCCTGACCAATATGGATAATCTCTGAAGCATGGTTGCCGTAGCAGTGGATGCCCAAGATCTCTAAGGTCTCGCGGTGGAAAAGTATCTTCAATACCCCAGTACGCTCACCGATGATTTGCGCGCGTGCTAAGTGCTTAAAGAAAGCCTGACCGACTTCATAAGGGATTTGCTCATCCGTCAGCTCTTGCTCAGTTTTACCGATACTAGAGATTTCAGGGATGGTATAAATACCTGTAGGTACACTAGAGACCGGTTCAGCGTCTTTATCACCGACCATAAAGGCCGCTGCACAACGCCCTTGGTCATAAGCTGCTGAAGCCAATGAAGGCCAACCAATCACATCGCCTGCTGCATAAATGTTATCGATTTCTGTACGATAAGTATCGTCCACTTTGAGCTGGCCACGGCTATTGGCTTTTAGGCCCACGGCTTCTAAGTTGAGGCCTTCGGTATTGCCCGAACGGCCGTTACACCAAAGGATGGCGTCTGACTTGATTTTCTTACCACTTTTTAGATGCAGGATAACGCAGTCATCATGGGTCTCAAGATGGTCAATCTCTTCGTTATTACGAATCAATACGCCAAACTGTCTAAAGTCATGCGATAGCGAGTCACTGATTTCGCCATCTAAATAGCTGAGCAGTTGGTCTTTATTATTAATCAAATCGACTTTATAGCCCAGACCCGTAAAGATAGATGCGTATTCACAACCAATCACGCCAGCACCATAAATGATGATTTTTTTGACGACATAATCCATCTGTAGGATTTTGTCAGAGTCAAACACACGAGGGTGCTCAAAGTCTAAAATATCAGGGCGATAAGGACGGCTGCCCACCGTGATAATCGCTTTATTAAAGGTAATTAGGTCAAAGCCGTTATTATCATCATGGTCTACTTTTAGAGTATGACCATCGACGAAACTTGCCCAACCATGCAAAATTTCAATCTGATTGCGCTCATAAAAGCGAGTGTGTGTATTGACCTGACGACGCACGACTTGACGGGCATTGGCCAATACTTTATTCAACGGCACCTGCTGATAATCCATCGCTTGCGTAAACATAGGATCGCGGCGGAAGTTAATCAAGTTAAAGACCGACTGACGCAATGCCTTACTTGGGATAGTGCCCACATGCGTACAATTACCGCCCACTTGATCGCGCGGATCGACGACGACGACTTTTTTGCCCGATTTGGCCAGCTTCATGGCCGCAGCTTCACCCGCAGGACCTGCCCCAATGACTACAGCATCGTATTCGTATTGATGGTTGTCTCTTTTGATACGCTGTGAGTCTTTGGTAAATCCTGAATTGATATTAATACGGTCGCCATCTAGCGGACTGATTAAGTTGGGATGGTATAGGTGGTCTGAAGCTTGCTCGTGGGTCTGCTCAACTTTCTCTTTGCTATCCTGCGGAGTAGTCACCTCAGGCATGGTTACTGGCGCGGCCCCACTGTCTTTGTTGGACACTTCTGTCTGGGAATTTTCACCCGTATCATTGGTTTCGTCTTCTTTGCGTTTCTTAGCCATGATTTCCTCTTATTTATAGTAAATTTCTGGTAATGCTTATCTTTACTCTTAGCAGGCTGCTATTAAGAACAACACTATTTATTAAGAATAATACTAACGACTACCAACAATACGTTGCGCCGTAATATTCTGTAGTGTCCAATAGCCGGTCAAGCTCTGTTTGCCCTGATCAATTTGTGGGCGTGCAGTAATCTGATATTCGATATCGGGTTTACCCGCAAAGCCTTCGATCCAATCGTAAGGAATTTGAAAGACTTCACCAGTAGCCGTGCTCTTGGCCAGCATACATTGCATTGGCAAAGCAGACTCACAAGAGACGCGGCCAGGCAAAATCGTTAGGCTCTGCGCTTCCCCTAGAATAATAGTCGGGATGTAGCGCGGCTCAGGCACAGGTTCGCGTTTAAAGACGTTGCTCTGACAACCCGTTATAGCTGCCATTGCCAATAGGACGCTGCCCATGGCCATAGATTTATTGAATTGCATGACGCTCACGATATAGTCCACCTTAGCTGTTTTTATGTGCAATGAAGATAACGTTTGGGGCCGCTACTGTATAGATAGGTCTTAATAAATAAATCCTAAAAACTCTAGGAAAGCCCTGCCTTACAATAGCAACCCAAATAGTAGCGACCCAAACTTAATGGGTCTAAATTAGAATAGATAGGTAATGCAGTTGATATATTGATGCTGGCTTAACCAATGCGGCGTTTTAGCCCCGTCATTTGCAAGATACGCGTGGCAATCTCTTCGACCGACATCTCAGAGACATCGATACTAGGGATGCCATGAGTGATATATATACCTTGGATAGCACGCTGCTCTTGCTGCACCTGTTGATAGCTCGAATAACGGCTATTGGCACGGCGCTCATGACGGATTCTGACCAATCTGTCAGTATCAATCATCAGGCCAAACAGTTTGTCTTTATGCTCGCGCAAGGACTTAGGCAATTGGTTGTCATACAAGTCATCTTCGGTGAGCGGATAGTTGGCCGCTCTAATACCGAATTGTAGCGCCAAATATAACGAGGTTGGCGTTTTGCCTGAGCGTGAGACCCCGACCAGGATAATATCTGCCATATCATAGTGCCGCGTCCGCGCGCCATCGTCATTATCTAGCGCAAAATGCACGGCATCAATACGAGATTTGTAGGTTTCTGAGTCCACCCGATCATGTGCATGACCCGAATGACCATCAGGCTCGATGCCAATCTCATCAGCGATACGACCAATCAAACCTTCGTACATATCTAAATTGCAGGCTTGCGCTGAATTCACCTTTTCACGAATCTCATTGCTCACGATGGTATCGAAAACCAAGGGTAACAGGCCATCGCGTTGATACGCCAAGTTAATCTGCTCGACAGCTTCCTCTGCCCGCTCAATAGAATCCACGTAAGGCAATACTCTAGTCTCAAAAGGGACTGAGGCAAATTGGCTTAAAATAGACCGACCTAACGTCTCAGCCGTGATCGCTGTGCCATCCGAGATAAAAAAAGCACTGCGCAAAGTTTCTGAATTATTCAAATTTAGAGCGTGGCGATTTTGGATAGTGGGTTTCGGTTGGGCGTTTTTGATAGATTCGGGCATAACAACCTCAAAAGGGGCAATGTTTAATAAACAAGAAATGGCCGTATGGTGACGGTATCAAAGCGGGTCGTCAACTGATGGTCTAAAAATAGCGCCATCCTCTCACTGAGTTAATACATAACGGCTCGTGAGGCAGCGTTTCAATAGCGTTTTAATAAGTCGTCGTCCATGCGACTCAGTTTTATAGTACGGTCAGGAATCAGTATGGAGCGCTCAGGAGCTAGCATGGTTTTTTAGAGATAAAAACTAACCATTTATAGCGTCTAACTAGGCAATATTATAACCCCAATAGACCCTCAATACGAATCAATGTTAGCATATAGCGCCATAGACCTTAGATAATACCACCCGGTAATCACTACTAATAACAAGCGGCTCTTTGATAGTGGCTCCTTAATAGCTTCTCATTGATAGCCACTAGTGAACAGCTACCCTTTAATAGCTACTTTCAGTGCTTTGCCCGTCTTATTCATTCGCTAACGTCCTCAAATCGATAACCTACTCATTTAAGCCCTCTCTTGTTAGCGATTTTTCTACCTTTTACAGGCTGTTTTATTCCGCCACGAATTCTTATCAAGGTATTATTTTGCCTATTGATTCTTTCACTCATGAGCGTATTTATCGCTTTACTTTGACTGAAATATCAGGTTTTAACAATTTTAGGCCAAAATAGTGGTAATTTTTGCTAAATTTGTATTTATAAGCTCGAAATTTTCTAAATTTGGCGTTATAATCTACCGTTATAATCGTAAGTAAATAACCTTATTTTCTGGAGTTATCATGACATCAGCCACAGCACAAGTAATCACCCTCGATAAATTAGGCAAAAATGACATCGAGATAGTGGGCGGCAAGAATGCCTCTTTAGGTGAAATGATCAGTCACTTATCAGAACTTGGTGTGAGCGTTCCAGGCGGTTTTGCGACCACTGCCGATGCATTTAATAAATTTTTGATAGACACAGGTCTTATAGATAAGATCAATAGTGAGCTGAAAGACTTAGATGTTAATGATGTCAACAAGCTTACCGCTACGGGTAAAAAGATTCGTGGTTGGATTATCGACCAAGAGCTACCTAGCGATCTTGAGCAAGAAGTGCGTCAAGCCTTTATCGAGATGAGCGCTGGCGAAGATATCGCTGTAGCCGTACGCTCTTCAGCCACTGCTGAAGATTTACCAGATGCTTCATTTGCCGGTCAACAAGAGACCTTCTTGAACATCCGTGGTATTGATAACGTCCTAATTGCGATTAAAGAAGTCTTTGCTTCGCTATATAACGACCGTGCTATCGCCTACCGTGTCCATAAAGGCTTTGAGCATGCGGGTGTCGCTTTATCTGCCGGTATCCAACGTATGGTGCGCTCAGAGACTGGCGCAGCGGGCGTTATGTTCACGCTAGATACTGAAAGTGGCTTTGACGAAGTGGTCTTCATCACAGCGAGCTATGGTCTAGGCGAAATGGTCGTGCAAGGCGCGGTCAACCCTGACGAATTTTACCTATCTAAGCACTTATTGAATGAAGGCCGTCCTTCAATCATCCGTCGTAACCTAGGTAGCAAGCATAAGAAAATGGTCTACGGTGACGAAGGTAGCACGACTAAGTCTACTAAGATCGTCGACGTCGATAAGCAAGAGCGTATGCAGTTTGCTCTAACCACTGAAGAGTTGGTAGAACTGTCTAAACAAGCGCTAGTGATCGAAAAGCATTATGGCCAAGCGATGGATATCGAATGGGCTAAAGACGGCGACAACGGTAAAATCTACATCGTACAGGCTCGTCCTGAAACGGTTAAGAGCCGTCAAGACAGCAACATCATGGAGCGTTATGTCATCAATACTGGCGATGCTAAAGTATTGTGTGAAGGCCGCTCAATTGGTCAGCGTATCGGTGCTGGTAAAGTCCGTATCATCGACGACCTAAACGAGATGGATAAAGTACAAGACGGCGATATCTTAGTGTCTGACATGACGGATCCAGATTGGGAGCCGGTAATGAAGCGCGCGTCAGCTATCATCACGAACCGTGGTGGTCGTACTTGTCACGCAGCGATTATCGCTCGTGAGCTTGGCGTACCTGCTATCGTAGGTTGTGGTAATGCCACTGAGCTGTTAGTCGATGGTCAAGACGTCACTGTTTCTTGTGCGGAAGGCGATACAGGCTTTATCTACGAAGGCCAGCTAGACTTTGACGTTCAGACCAACTCTATCGAGTCTATGCCAGACCTAGCGTTCAAAATCATGATGAACGTGGGTAACCCTGACCGTGCCTTCTCATTCGCGCAAATGCCAAACCAAGGCGTTGGTCTAGCCCGTCTTGAGTTCATCATCAACCGTATGATTGGTGTGCATCCAAAAGCCCTATTGAATATGAATAGCCTGCCACGCGAAGTGTCACAAGCTATTAATGAGCGTATTGCTGGCTATGCTTCACCAGTAGACTTCTATGTCGACAAATTGGTTGAAGGTATCTCTACCCTAGCCGTTGCTTTCCGCAAGCAGCCTGTCATCGTCCGTATGTCTGACTTTAAGTCAAACGAATACGCAAACTTGATCGGTGGTAAGCTGTATGAGCCATCAGAAGAAAACCCAATGTTGGGCTTCCGTGGTGCTAGCCGTTATGTCTCTGACAACTTTCGTGACTGCTTTGAGCTTGAGTGCCAAGCGCTAAAACGCGTCCGTGATGACATGGGCCTAACCAACGTTAAAATCATGATTCCTTTCGTTCGTACGACTAATGAAGCCAAAAAAGTCATCGAATTGCTTGAGAAAAATGGTCTAAAACGCGGCGTAAACGGTCTAGAAATCGTCATGATGTGTGAACTACCGACCAATGCTCTATTGGCTGAAGAATTCCTTGAGTACTTCGATGGCTTCTCAATCGGTTCTAACGATTTGACCCAGCTAACCCTAGGTCTAGACCGTGACTCAGGTATCGTCTCACATCTATTTGATGAGCGTGATCCTGCGGTCAAAAAGCTATTGTCTATGGCAATCTCAGCTTGCCGTAAGCAAGGTAAATACATCGGTATCTGTGGTCAAGGCCCATCAGACCATCCAGATCTAGCGATGTGGCTCATGGAGCAAGGCATCACTTCAGTGTCACTAAACCCTGACTCTGTCTTGGATACTTGGTTCTTCCTAGCCGGTGAAACTGCGCAATAAGCCAGTCTGCCAGCTACTCAGTACAAAAAGAGAACTAAACAGGTGCTAATTAGTGTCAATGGTATGGAGGACAGGTTATATAATCTGCTACCCATGCTGTTGGCACTTAGCACCGTTTTTGTTTTTCTACGATAGATAAGGATACTATTTGCTATGCAGATATTTCTCGCACGTAATAATGTCCAAGCAGGACCCTATACTTTAGAGCAATTGAACCAAATGCTAGGCTCTCAAGAAGTCTCTTTAGATGACCTTATGTGGCATGAAGGCATGTCACAATGGCAGCGTCTAGGGGATGTCACTAGCAATAGAAGACACTATACCCCTGCCGGTACTTCTGAGCTGATTTCAAACTCAACGCCGTCCGTGACCAGCAGCAATGATAGCTCTGGTGAGCGCGTAAGTTTAGAGCAGCTTTATGGTAAGCCTGCAAAGCCAAATACTTCGGATAATGCTGCCAAACCAGCAGCGAGCCGTAACCCTATTTCTTTGGGTAAGCCCGGTAGCAAGCCGATGACGAAGTCGTCTATTACAGGGGCTACTAAAACAGCTAGCGGTAAATCGGTAGTTTTAGCGCCTGTCATGTCGCGCGTGTTAGCCTTAGCTATTAATGGTCTACTGTATTTATTATCCGTATTGCCTTTGCTATTAGCTTTGACTAAGCTTGATATTGATATGGAGCGCTTTCAAGATTTTACGAATTTTGATGCGGCTTATCAGTATACGGTTACTTTAATGCAAGGCATCCCTGATACCACTATCATCATGTCGCAAGCAATGATGTTCGGTCTGTTTGCTATTCAATTATTTTTAATTGTGATGCGTGGCCAATCTCTGGGTAAAGTTATCACTGGGATTCGCGTAGTTGATCAAACGACGCATAAGCTCCCTTCTTTAGGCAGTCGCCTTGGGATTCGCACGTTTTTATTAATCATCATTTATAACATCGTGTTTACCCTGACCAGCTTTTTAGGCTTTGCTTTAATTGCCCTGCACTATTTCATGGTCTCAAAAAGCCCAGACAATATCGGTTGGCACGATAAATTAGCGAAAACCTTAGTGGTTAAGGCTAATGATAAGCAACTTGAAAAACCCAACAAAAAGTAAGCTTTAATGCAGTTCGTCAATGAGCAGCTGAAAAATAGCGCTCAAGTTATGACATTATTGGTTTACCCTAGCCATTACTTTTAGTTTTACCCTTTATATCGAAGGCTTTACATTGCTTTGTAGAGCTAGTATTGATATAATGTGGCGCTTTATAAATTTAAGCAAACCTTCTTTTATCGGTACCCCTTATTTAGATTAAGGGGTTCTTGCATTAGTAGATCTTATTTTTATAACTCTCCTTGCTATCAACATAGGGTTGATAGCTGACTAATCCGTGAGGAGTCCATATGAGACATTACGAAGTGGTGTTAATTGTACACCCTGACCAAAGCGACCAAGTCGTTGGTATGGTTGAACGCTATATCAAATTGGTGCAAGACAACAACGGTATGATCCACCGTTTAGAAGATTGGGGCCGTCGTCAACTAGCCTACCCAATCAACAAGATCCATAAAGCTCATTATGTTTTATTTAACATTGAGTGTGATGGTGATACGTTGGCTGAACTGGAAGAACTATTCCGTTATAACGATGCCATCATCCGCAGCTTAGTTATGCGCCGCGATGACGCTATCACAGAAGAGTCTCAGTTAGCTAAGAACGCTGATGAAAAGCGTGCTCGTAAAGCTAACCGTCGTCCTGATTCAGACAATCGCTCTGATGACAATGATGATGACCACGATGACACTGACGATAGCAGTGACGACTAATTAAAGGAGAAATCTCATGGCACGTTTTTATCGCCGTCGTAAGTTCTGCCGTTTTACTGCAGAAGGCATCACCCACATCGATTATAAAGATGTAGAATTATTAAAGCAGTACATCAGCGACAATGGCAAGATTGTTCCTAGCCGTATCACTGGTACTTCTACTAAATATCAGCGTCAACTAGCGACTGCTATCAAGCAAGCTCGTTATCTTTCGCTATTACCGTATACTGACAACCATCAGTAAGACCGAATATCTAGGAGTGACTCATGCAAGTTATTTTGTTACAGCGTATCGTCAACCTTGGTAAGCTCGGTGAGACTGTCGATGTGAAGCCAGGTTACGGACGTAACTTTCTTATCCCTCAGGGCAAAGCCCTTCCTGCTACTGCTGCCAACATCGAGAAGTTTGAAGCTCGTCGTGCAGAATTAGAAGCTGTAGAAGCTAAAGAATTAGCTGCTGCCCAAGAACGTGCAGATGCGCTTAAAGACGTTAACGTCATTATGCGTGCTAAATCTGGCGACGAAGGCAAGCTATTCGGTTCTATCGGTACTCGCGATATCGCTGAAGCGCTAACCAACTCTGGTCTAGAAGTAGACCGCTCTGAAGTTAAGCTACCTGAAGGTGCTTTCCGTCAAGTTGGTGAATTCAACGTTGATATCCAGTTGCATCATGATGTAACAGCTAGCATCTTAGTTACCATTCTTTCTGAAGATGGTGATAACGAAGATCAAGCGGCTACTGAAGAAGATGACGCTGAATAAGCTAATCCGACTTTAAGTAGGCTGCTGCCCTATCTCACGATAGGTAGTAGCAGTAAAAATAAGGCCAGCTTTTGCTGGCTTTATTTTTGTCTGAGATTTGGTATTTTGTTGGTATAAATAAAGATTGTGTCTGCTATACCAACCAAAATACCAACACTTACTGTGAATTTATAGAAATTACGCTACAAAAAAAGGGTTTAATAGTCTTAGCAATAAACTCTACAAACCAGATAACTAAAGGGCTAGACAAAAAAAACCGACCACATTGAGTGATCGGTTTTTTAATATTTGGTGGAGATGGCGGGAGTTGAACCCGCGTCCGCCAGCATTACGCTCATGAATCTACATGCTTAGGGTCTGTCTTTAATTTTAGTCCGCACCGACCCGACAGTCAGGGTGGATTGGCCGATCCTTTGAGTTTGAACCCCAGAGACTAAGGCAGCCTCTGAAGCGATCCCATATTCGTGCGCTGTACTTAACTGACCAACTATGGGTAATTAGCAGTTAAGAAAGCAGGGGTTTAGGCTGCTAGAGCGTAACTTTCGTCGTTTGCAATTATAACAATATATGTTTGATTTACGAGAGGACATACACTCTCGGCATGCATCATTGAGTTTCATCACCAGCGTCGAAGCCAGAACATCCCCAATGGAACGGAGTATTATATAGGGCAAAGCTATTATCCGCAAGGGTTTCTAAGGGTTAGTTACACTTTATAACACCCTCATTTGCAGTATTTTTACGCCGTAAAACTATCCGACATAATGGCCCAATGGTGCAGCTTGCGTAGTCCATAGCTGCCAGGATCGACCAACTCTAGCATATCCGCACAGGCCTCTGAGCAAAATACCCGATATTCAGGGTTGTAGAACCCTGGGACGACAGTTCTGATAAGGGCTAGGTAATCATACCTAAAGCTCTTGCGCCTATTATACCAACGTAAGGCATAGTCAATATCGCACATGACCGGGACTAGTTCCCAATGGGTGGGGTTCATTTCAATAATCTTACGTCGGATACCCCCATCACGGTGACTGGAGCTAATACAGTCAAAGCGACCATCGTTTAGCTCTTCGATGACCAGCTCACAATGACTGAAGCGTGAGCCGTCTACCATACTGATTAACCTATCAAATATCTTTCCGTAATCCGCAATGTAAAATGCTAAATAAGTGGCTTTCATGGCTATCCCCCTGAAGTCCTTTTATTTAGTATAGCGTAGGAAAACTTTAATTTATTAATTATTTTAAAAATATTATTTATTATATATTCTTAAAAAATTCATATGAATAAAAATCTAACTTAAAATTTATTCGCCAAATTAGATTTGAATTAATTTTAGAAATTCCTTTTCTTCAATGACTTTGATATCTATTCCTTCAGTAATCAATTGTTCTACTTTACGCTGCTTGCTGCTCTTGTCATAACCCGCTAATAGAGAAAGATCTGCTACACCTACCACGAGGTAATCTAGCTTTTTAGACGCACCCGCTTTGACGTTAAACCCGTGTTTAGTAGCAATCTCAACTATCTCTATTCGACTAATACTTAGATTCCCTGTAAAACATATATTTAACCCTGCATAACGTCCATTTTCATCACCCTCTTTTGAACGACTAACCGGATAAGTCTTAGCATTATTATTGTTAAAGCTACGTCGTTTAGACTTACCTTTATTCACCCAGTCATTAATCGAAAGGTTGTTTTCTCTAAGTATAGTGACGGCGATGTGCCCACATGCCTTAGCATCCTCTAAAGCATCATGATGATTGAATTGATAATTCCATTCTTTACAGACATTAGCCAAATTATAACCTTTATGCTCGAAACGACTGCAAGTCTCTCTAACCATTATACTAGCGTCTGCCCATAACCATTCTGGTGAAGGTAAGTTATGCTCTTCTAAACACTTCTTAATAGCACGTTGGTCAAAATTGGTATAACTCACTACAACATTCGTACCAATAAACTGTAAGACCTTACCGTAGACGTCATATATAGTTGGCGCATCCTTCACCATGTGTGCAGTGATACCATGAACTTCAATATTATGATGGCTAAAAGAGCCTTGTGGCATGACCAAACTGCAATAGGTATCGACCAATTTTCCTTTGACATATTTAGCCAATCCTATCTGACAAATTGAGCCCACATTATTATTCGCAGTTTCAACATCAATCGTAACGAAATTCACTACTCTCACCTCATCAAGTTATATTTTTACTATAACCCAACGATTTCTGACTGACAATTGTTAAGTTTAATTTTGATATTGTAGGACCCATCTGTTTCAACTTGGCTACTTACCCTATCCATAAAAAAAGCCTTATATTGCTTGAGGCTTAAAAATAAGGAGGGTACCTAGGGACAACTTACTTCTAGTAAGTTTACGATTATCGCAGTGGTTATCGCACCTTATCTAGGCATAAAATATTTATAATGCTCTACTACTACCTTTTTAGTTTAGAGCTAGATAAACGTAATCTGATAAAAGTCTATTATTATTCATGGTTAGCGTTCCTATTTATAAATTAATTAGAGTACTGCATGGCTAGGGTATGAAATTTTGTACTATTTTTGTCTGAACAATCTTTGATATTTGACATCCAATATTTGAAACTTTGAGTATTTTTTATAACACTAAAATCTATATTCTTTAAAATTACAATACCTGTTTCTTTTGTTGCAATAATATAAGAGTGATTATTGATATGATTGTTTAATCTGCTATAAAAACGATATGTTGCGAGCTTAGAGTTTTCTAAATTGCCTGACCGATATATCCCTTTAGTATATTTATAAACTTTTTCGTCTAGAAGGATGTCTTTAAATTTAGGTGAGCTATTATCTATTTCAATATCAGTAAAAGGTTGTAGCTTTCTCCACTCCTCCTCGCCAATCTGTTCACGCCATTCCTCTGGCGTCACATACACCGTAATACCGCCTTCACTTTCGCATAACTGACTGACATTGGCTTGAATATAAACATATTCGATTACCCAATAAGATATTGGTGCACCCATGGTAAGCATAAACCCTGTTAATGCCCCGTATAGCCTAGCTTTAGGGTTGTCTTTATATAATCCTTTACCCATCTTTGCCCCGACAAGGGTGGCGATAAGAGTAATTAATAGCCAAAGGACTAAACCGATAAGCACGGCAATTGCAAGCATGGTATTCCTTGGTGGGTTCAATGAGTGTAGTAGTGATTGGATTTTTTCGAACGTTTAGTCATGTGTAACGCTTACCCTTTTGAGCTATTTATTTAGAATAAATTTTTAGTCAACATGAGTTCTTATTTTTGGATAAAACATTTTCACACTTTATGTCTACTTACGCACCACATTGTGCCAAAACACCACCCAACCATAAAAGCAGACATAGGTAGGTATATTATTAGTGGCAGTAATGGTTTGAATAGATAGCGGAGTACATTTAGTCTCATAGGAGTATCTTTTGAATGGTTATTATTAATTTATAGTTATTATTTAGACTAAATTAACATATTTATTATAATATTTGATATTAATAGATTGGTTTGAAATACACTGACTAGATTCTTATGACAATTAAAAAAGCCCAACCCCATAACAGGATTGGACTTTTATACTACCTATGAATTTTTATTTACACTTAAATAAGCCGTAGTCTAGCTCAATACTTCATTAAACCACTCACCAATAGCACGAATCTGTGGACCACAGACTTGATGAGCCATCGGATAAGTGACATATTTCACATCATAACCGCGGGCTTGTAAGGTCTTAGTCGCTTGCTGACCCAAAATTTCAGGGACAACAGGGTCTTGCGTACCATGATTGATTAAGATAGGAATATTCTTATTAGCATAGCTAAATTCGATA
The DNA here is from genome assembly GCF_058189395.1 of Psychrobacter sp. CoH-33_TS_01. Lineage (NCBI taxonomy): Bacteria > Pseudomonadati > Pseudomonadota > Gammaproteobacteria > Moraxellales > Moraxellaceae > Psychrobacter > Psychrobacter sp. CoH-33_TS_01. The sequence continues at coordinate 325,543 of NZ_JBVGQI010000003.1, read as the reverse complement.
TGGTCATTAGTAGCCAAATACGTCGATAGTGTCAGTAAACCTGCCAGCTTTTGCGAATAGCTCAGCGCCGTATGATAAGCCACTGCCCCACCCTGTGAGAAACCAGCAATAACGATATTTTCCGCAGGCACGCCACGAGCAATCTCACGCTCAATCAAATCATTGATATTTTGCGCAGACTTCTTAATCTGTACCACATCAACTTTGCGATCAATGCTCATCTCAAGGATGTCATACCACGCCGGCATCACCATGCCACCGTTGATAGTTACCGGAATCTGCGGCGCATGCGGAAATAAGAAGCGCACAGCCAAATCCGAACGCAGGCCTAGCTCTGGTACAACGGGTTCAAAGTCATGACCGCTCGCGCCCAAGCCATGTAGCCAAATTACAGCATTGTTGATGTCTTTATTGGCAGGGTTATGTTCTACGATTACGCAGTCTAAATAGTCGCTCATTTTCTATCCTTTTTAGGTCGTTTTATTAGGTCTAGCCAGGGTATATATCTTAGACAAGATAGCTTATCAGACAAGACAGCGAAACTGTCATACCGCTGTCATCAATACTTCAACTGTTCTTGCTAGCTTATAGCTAGGGTCATTAGCTTGTTTAATATTATTAGGGCGCTGAGCTCATTTGCAACAACCAACCTACTTTACACCCCTAACTTCTTGATGCCTTATCTATTTTTTCGCTAGTTTTTGCCTATAGCCATTCATCTTAGCTATTTATTTTAGAGGACAGTTTACATGACAATATTAATGAATTCAGGGCAAACCCTGACATCAAGGATGACTCTCAAAAAAGCCATCAAATTCGCCACTATCGTGCCCCTCTTATCAGCCAGTACTCTACTGATAATGGGCTGTGATGAGGATAATGACAGTGCTCCGGTAGTACCTTCTACGCCCACGACCCCCACGCAGCCCTCCAACCCTGATGTTGGCCAATCAGTAGCCTACAGCTATGGGGTACGGCCCTTTTATTTAGTTGATGATATGGATACAAGCCCCTTAAAAGAAGAACTGCTTGCCTGTACTTCACAAACTCCCAAGAAGACAGACTTCTCTATTTCCCATCGTGGTGCTCCCCTACAGTTTCCAGAGCATACGTATGACAGCTATAAGGCTGCTGCTCGCATGGGCGCCGGTGTCTTAGAGTGTGATGTCGCCTTTACTAAAGACGGTGAGCTGGTCTGCCGCCATGCACAAAACGATCTGCATACCACGACCAATATCGTCGCTACACCGCTAGCAAGTAGCTGTACAGTGCCACCTGCTATAGACGCAAATGGTAATCTCAGCAACGCTGCCAATATCGAATGTCGTACCTCGGATATTACTGCTGCCGAATTCAAAAGTCTAAAAGGTAAAATGGATGCGGCTAATACTAGCGCCTCTACTATTACAGACTATATGAACGCCACTGCACCATGGCGCACCGATTTATATGCCCAAAATGGTCAAGTAATGACGTTAAAGGAACATATCGAACTGGCCAAAAGTCTCGGTATGAAGCACACGCCAGAACTTAAAGAACCCGTCGTAGCCATGCCATTTAATGGCTATAGCTTAGACAACTATCGTCAACAGCTCATCGATACCTATAAAGCCGCAGGGGTCGCCGCCAGTGATGTCTATCCACAGTCTTTTAATATTGCAGATATTGAGTACTGGCTAAAAAATGACCCTGATTTTGGTGCCAATGCCGTCTATCTCATCGACGATAGCAATGAGACCGCAGCGGGCAAGACCTTTGATAAAAATGACTCTAGCACTTGGCTGCACAGTATGGCGGATATCAAAGCTCGAGGCATTAACATCATTGCACCCGCCGCTTGGCTACTGGTCACTAGCGATGGTAATGGCAATCTCATGCCTTCCGAATATGCGAAGCAAGCTAAGGCTAATGGTCTAGAGATTATCACTTGGTCACTTGAGCGTTCAGGTCCGCTAGCTACTGGCGGCGGTTGGTACTATTCTGGCTTAGAAGATGCTATTAATAACGATGGTGATCTCATGACTTACATCGATGTCTTAGCTAAAGATGTCGGGGTAAAAGCTATCTTCTCGGACTGGCCAGCGACCGTTAGCTATTATGCCAATTGCAAAGGCTTATAAAACTTAAATCAATAGCATGGTCATCGCAGCAATAAGTCACAAACCAACTTAATATTAAGTTGGTTTTTTTTATGAAATACTGATAGTTTTAAAGGCATTAATTACATAGTTCTGAAGGCGTTAATTATAACAGTAACTTGCCCTTGCTAAGGATTGAGCATGTTGGAGGTATTAAGTCAGTTATCGGTAGATACCTCGCTAGGGCTATACGGTTGGTTATTCATCGCGGGAGCTATAGCCTTTATTATCTCTACGGTTTCAGGTGGTGGCGGTGCGCTCATGCTGATTCCTATAGTCTCTTGGTTGCTTGGACCTGCTGCTGCGCCACCAGTCATCAACTTAGGTAATTTTGTCAGCCAGCCTGTCCGCCTCTATCTTTTTTGGCGCGATATTAACTGGCAATTGGTGCGCTATTATGCCCCCAGTGCTTTACTTGGGGCTTGGCTAGCGGGGCTACTATTTAGCAAATTAGACGCTCACTGGATTCAGCTGGTGGTAGGCGTATTTTTAGTCTCTACTATACTGCAGTACAGATTCGGCAAAGTCGCTAAAGCTTTTGTTATGCCTAAGGTTGGTTTTATTCCTTTAGGCTTCCTCGTGGCATTTATTAGTACCTTGGCTGGAGGTCTAGGGCCCATTATGAACCCCTTTTACATCAATGCCGGCCTGCAAAAAGAGGACTTGATTGCTACCAAAACAGCGAATTCCTTTATCGTAGGCTTTGCGCAAATAGGCAGTTATACTTTTTTTGGTGTATTGACTGGCAAGCTTTGGTTATTCGGTTTGATATTAGGCTTAGGAGCGGCCTTAGGCAATATCATCGGCAAGCGTTTTTTGAGCAATATGAGCGTCCAACAATTTCGTATCGCGCTAGTTATTCTTATGGTAATAAGCGGCTTAGTAATGATTTATAACAACTGGCAAATACTATTGCCCACCCCTCTTATTCACTGATTCTAAAACGCTAGCTAAGCAGCGACTGCTAGCTAACCACTGACTACACATCAATTTTTCATAGATTATTCATCGTATATAGCGGCACGGCGAACCGTACGCTGGGCAAACTATGCTACGATAATCGCACCCTATGACAGAGCGCCGCCCCATGAGTACTTGTCCGCATATTTTATTAGTCGAAGATGACCCTGCTATCGCTACCTCGTTAAAGGTGACTTTTAAGCGTGAGGGCTGGCAGCTGACTTGGTTAGACAATGCCAGTGCAGTACTGCCGACTTTACAAGATCTGCAGGCCTCAGATACGCCACTCACTGCCATCATATTAGATGTGGGATTACCCGATGGGGATGGTCTGAGCTTATGCCAGCATATTCGTCATGCCGATACTATTGGGGCGCAGACTGATTTGCCCATTTTATTTTTGACTGCGCGCAGTGATGAAGTCGATCGTATCTTAGGATTAGAGATGGGCGCGGATGATTACTGTGCCAAGCCCTTTAGCCCGCGTGAGTTAGTCGCCCGTCTAAAGGCCATTTGGCGTCGTGAGCAATTGATTACGCAAGCACAAAGCGAGCCTACTTCGGCTAATAGCTCGACTGAGCCGCAGCACATACCCTCGCCTTATGGCAATTGGGTTTATCAGCCGCTCGATTATAGCCTGCACTGGCATGACCAAAAGCTCGATCTAAGCAACACCGAGCGCAAGCTACTGATGGCACTGTTAGCCGGCCCCAAGCAAGTCTTTAGCCGTGAGCAATTGTTAGAGGCCATTAGCGACTATCCTGACCACCGTCTCGCCCGCACCATTGACAGCCATATCAAGTCTATCCGTAAGCAATTAGCTAAAGTCGATAGCGATACCGAGGTTATCCATACCCACCGCGGCTTAGGCTATAGCTTAAGTCCGGCATAAGCGGTTATAACACTTTTATGACTACGCCTACTCCACCTCCTAACTCTGACCGTACTTCGAAGGCTAATAATGTCGAGCAACCGGACGCTGCTCAGCAAGCTGATGAGCAAAGTCTTGCCTCAGCAGCCCATAACTGGTATGCCAAACTACATCCTATTGGCGCACCCGCAGAGACAATGAGTAGCGCTAATAGTGATGCGAAGTCTATAGCGACTCAACCGCTAAATTTAAGTATTTTCTTCCGCATTTGGCTAGCGGTAGCCGTGATTATTATTCTCTCCAGCGTCGTCGCTTTTACCCAACTCTTTGAGTACGTCAAACCCACGACCCAACAGGTCATCGAAGATACCCTCGTGGATACCAGCAAACTATTGGCCGTCAGCCTAAGACCGCCTATGCAAACTGGTCTATTATATAACGACGACTATCAGACAACTTTGGATCAAGCTTTCATTGGCCGTAAACCCAGCAAAGCTAATACTCTCAAATTGAACCCGAACCAGCAGCGCTCTGCTAATACGCCAACGCCTTGGTATCATCTCAAGACCCACAGTAGCTTTCGCGTGTATATCACTGATCCACAAGGCATGGTCATTTATGACTCTCGTCAAGGGGCGGACAATGCTGAGGGACAAGACTATAGCCGTTGGAATGATGTCTATCTAACCCTGCGCGGAGGCTATGGCGCGCGCAGTACGGCACAGCGCCCTGGTGATAGTACGTCATCAGTGATGTATGTCGCCCAACCTATCGAAAGCGCTGATGGCACCATACTTGGGGTTGTCAGTGTGGGCAAGCCTGTCGCGACTATCGTGCCTTACTTGGAGGCCACACGCAGTCGTATGCTGACCGCCCTCCTGGTCATCAGTGCCCTCGCCCTCATCATGGCGGGCTTGGTCGCTTGGTGGCTCAAGCAAAGTATGGCACTGGTGGCTCGCTATACCCGCTCACTAGCCAAACAGACTGACAAGCCCTACTTCTACCTAGGTCGTGAGTTAAATGAGCTATCCGATACTATCGAAGGTATGAAAGACCGCTTGGAGAATCGCGCTTATGTCACCGATTATGTGCATACACTTACCCATGAGCTAAAAAGCCCCCTGACTGCCATTCGTGCTAGCGGAGAGCTCTTAGAAGACTCGGATTTAGAAGAAGAAGATCGCTTGATGCTCAGCCAAACCATCACTGAGCAAAGTATCAAGCTGCAATCATTAATAGATCGGTTACTGCTATTAGCCACTGTCGAGCAGCCCACCTTTAAACTACAAAAAGAGCTTTTAGACCTCCCTGAGCTATTGCAGTCCTTACTGACGCTAGCGCAAGCAAAGTTGCAGCAGCGGCAACTGTCTGAAATCCCGCTATGGATTAATGAGCAGCCCATTGATAGCACTACGCTAGCTCAGAATGCCGCTTTGGATCAAAGTCTCACGCTATTCGCCGATAAGTTTTGGCTCAGTCAAGCGCTGCAAAATGTACTCGATAATGCCATCTACTTTGCACAATCGCAGGTGATTATTAATTTGCGCCCTCATGCTAATAGCTTACAGATTGATATCTTTAATGATGGCGCTCCTATTCCTGAATACGCCTTAGCCAAAGTATTCGACCGTTACTTTAGCCTATCGCATCAAGCGATATTTGCGAGCGACCCAGCACAACCACGAATGCAAGCGAAGAAAGGCACTGGCTTAGGTCTAACCTTGGTCAAACAAGTCATTGAGCATCATGGCGGTCAGGTTAGCATTCGCAATATCTCTAAAGACATCATGCGGCCATTAACCACAGATATAGAGACGGCAAACGCTACCTTAATTAATCAGCCTACTAATGGGGTATTGGTCACTATAGAACTACCGTTAGCTGCTCCTATCCCTCATGATTAACGAAACAGCACACGCTAATTATTAAGCTATTACCAATTATTACTACCTTCTGCTTTGGGTTCCAACCTGTCGGGTTTTAACCCCCTTTCTACTACCACTTTACGCTAGCCTCAATTCCATATTTTTTCCATCTGTAGCGCATCATCTTTTCTTATCGTTACCGTAAATTAGATCCTAAGCAAACCATCAGTTTGGCTCTATAGACGACTGATCCTGCTAGATTTATTAACGATAACGAGGATGCCTCATGCAAAAAGCCCTAGTCATAAAAATGTCCATCATTGGCGGTCTCTGTCTCATCTTTGCCATTGGCCTAAACCTAATGCAGTCCTTAGTCTATGAGCGCCAGCAATACTCGGATACGGTCGTCAACGAGATCAGTAGCCAACACGTTAACCCGCAAGAGGTCATTACCCCGTTTATCGCGGTACCGACGATTATCACGCCGAACTGTGATGCCGAAAAGGAACGCAATTGCCGGCCTGCTTTCGAATTAACCACGCCCCAACTTGCCAACACGACTCAAGCGCAGCAATCGCTAGCTGTGAGTACCGATACTTATCAACGTGGTATCTATCATGCGACCAGCTATCAAGGCGACCTCACTTTCAAGCAGCAGTATCAACTTAGCTTGCTTACGGTTCCGGCCAATCCTCCTCTAACGATAGCCGCTACGACACCGACAACCAAACCAGCCGTCCCTAGTCCTGAAAACGTTAACCTTAGCGCTTATATTAAACAAGGGGACAGCATCAGTTACGATTGGTCAGCCGCGCGCTTAATCATCCCAGTCTCTGACTTGCGTGGCGTCTCGCAACTGCCTATTGTTCGTGTCAATGGCAAAGCAATGACCGCCAACTATCCCGTCACACCAAAAATGGCCGGCCTAAGCTATGTAGAAGTCGTGCTGCCCGCAGATTTAATTCAGCAGAAGACGCTACAGGTCACCGTAGACTTGCCCCTTATGGGACTAAGTGCAGTACGAACCATCCCATTAGGCCAGCAGTTCACTATGACTATGGATAGCGACTGGCACGCCCCTAACTTTATTGGGCAAGCTCTGCCTGCTGACAAAACTTTCGATAATCAAGGTTTTCAAGCTACGTGGGAAAACCAATACCTCACCGTCGCCAATAATCAAATGCTAACTCAATGCCTGACCAACCCAAGATCTACCTGCGACATTCAGTCCAATCTCTATCCTGCTGGTATGGACGATAGTATCGATGCAATGCACCAAGCAGAAGTCGCAGTGATAGCAGCGAACGACGCGGCAAACTCTCAATCCATACAAAACATCCAGATGAATGGCTTTGGCGTGAGCTTCGCCGAGCCCAATGATATTTATTTGCAGACCGAACGAGCGATGAAATACGCGCTGCTATTAATCGTAGTCTCTTTTGGTACTTTCTTCCTCTTCGAAATTATTAAATCACTTCGCATTCACCCTATCCAATATTTACTCGTTGGCTCAGCCTTATTGGTGTTTTATGTGTTACTCCTGCCTTTAGCCGAGCAGTTCGTTTTTTGGCAAGCCTACGCTATCGCAGCGACCGCTTGTGTCGGATTGATTGGCTGGTATACCTATTACGTGCTCAATAGTGTCAAAAGAGCTGCAATATTCACTGCAATTTTAGGCGGTCTATACGCTGGCTTCTATGGGCTATTAACCGTAGAGGATTTAAACCTACTCCTCGGCGCCATCTTCTGCTTTGTCTTAATTGCCAGCGTCATGATGCTCACCCGCAAGATTGATTGGTATCGCGTCGCCTAACGCTTATAGCAACTTCTTAAACCTTTGTCATAAATCAAGGATATTTTATGAAACCGACTATCGAGAATATTTCTAATCCGCAATCTCACGTGGGTAGTATGCTGGCGCTAGCAGAGAACTTTCTACTATCGCTACCGGCTGCTACTTTAATATCCAATAACTCTGACATGTCTGCCTTCTCTCCTTTAGCCATCGGCAGTAATCGGCAAGATTGTCTGACCTATCTAGAGCAGCGTAATATAAGGAGTATCAGCTTTGCTCATTGGCTCGCTATACCCCCTCTACACTTGCTATTAGTCTTTAAAGGTCAATGCTGCGTGGCGGTAGAGCATCAGTTATTAAGACCCTAACAAGCTACACTAAAAATAGTTTACTAAAATAGACACCCATAAAAAAAGCGAACAAGTCAGTAGCCTGTTCGCTTTTTGGTATCTGGTATCTGGTATTCATGTTTTAGTTCTAGCTTAATCAAATTTTAGGCAAAAAAAAGCGACTTCACCAGTATGTTTATTTGTTATTGCTTGATACGGATTGCATCGGCTTGCAACTTATGAAATATAAGGGAATTACGGTTTTTCCTATTGCATAGTGCTGCAATCTATTGCAAACTTTGGCAGACCTATTGGCTACCTAATTGGCTACCTAATGTCTATCAAAAAATTCAAAGCGGAAGGCATAAAGACCGACTCGCAAATCAAGCAGGCTATCAAAGAACATGAGGATGGCGATGTTGCATACATCATCCAAGGTCACGAAGGCTTGGATATTCGCATTCGGAAAAATAAGACCTCAAAGACTACTATATTTCGTCATCGCTTTACAAGCCCCGTGACATTAAAGCGCCCATACTTCACTTTGGGCACATATCCCTACTTCACGCTTGAGCAAGCAAAAGACAAATATCGTGCTAATCTTGAGTTATTAAGTCGTGGCATTGACCCCATGCAGGCTGATACAGAAGATGAGCAGATGGCGGCATCAGTGCCAACTTTCGAGGAACTGGCTGCAAAATGGCTTGATGAGCAAAAGGCATCAGGATTATTTGAGCATCGCACAATAGAGCAAAAGCGCAAACACGTAGAGTATGCAAACGTCAGACTTGGCAAGCTGTCAATTGATGCGATCAAAACGCCCCACGTATTAAAAGCTATCAAAGAGATTGAGAGTGACACTATCCCGACCGCCAAACGTGTGAGAGGTGTTTGTCAAAAGATATTTGCACTCGCTATCGGTGAGGGCTATATAGAGTCAAACCCTGCTATAGCCGTAGTCGATTTAATGCTATCAAAGCCTAAGACTGAGCATCATGTATCTATAGTTGAGCCTGAGCGCTTCGGTGAACTACTGCAAGATATTTATGCTGTGACCGATTTTTACGGCCATGCTCAAGATATTATCAAGCTGCAAGCTATGTTGTTTCAGCGCAATCAAGATATGTGCTCAATGAGATGGGCGGACATTAGCTTTACAGCTAAGACTTGGACGTTTAAGCCTTCTAAGACGGGCAACAGGGGCGATATGGTTAGCAGTCTTGTTGTACCGCTACCAGAGCAAGCTATGGCGATTTTAGAGCGTCTGCATAATGAGACGGGCGATACTCCGTTTGTGTTTTACAACAAAAGGCGAGCGTCAAAGTATGAGCATCAGCAGCAGCTTAATAAGTTTTTATGGCGACTAGGCTATAAAGACATTCACACGCCCCACGGCTTTAGAGCATCTGCTATAACAATGATACAAGAGCAGCTATCCTACCCTAAGCATCTGCCCGACTTACAAGCTGGGCATAAGCTCAGAGATAACAATGGCGAGGCGTATAGCCGTGTTAAGTTTTTAGATGAGCGCACCGAGATGATGAACGCTTGGGCGGATTATCTTGATAGTTTAAAAGTGGCGAAATCGCCATAATTACTTGTCACTCAAAAAACCGCCAAATTAATAGCGGCTAAAGGTAGCTAGATGCGGCTAGATGCGGCTAATTATCTTGAGCTGCCCATCGTAAGTTACCGACTACACGCCTTGCCCAGCCACGTCCAAATGTGGGCCACGTTTTAAGGTCGGTAAAAAACTGTAGGCGCTCAGCTAAAAATAAAAACACAACGTCATTTTTATCTTTACTCGCAACTGCTGCAAGTGTCTTGGGTCCGATGATGCCGTCAGCCGCAACGCCCACCGCTTTTTGTAAAAACTTAACAGCTTGGCGGTTGCCGTGATTGTAAGCTGCGTCGACCAATTGCCATGCGATCATTTTATCGAGCTTATCACCTTGCACCGCTTGCCAGTACAGTTTGTCAGCAATGGCTTGCGCCGTGGCTTTAGGCAATTGACGCATTGGACCAGTATAGCCATATTCACGCGCAACACGTTTAGTCACGCCCCACATCGTCTCGCCGCCAGGGTCCTTTGGGTTGTTAACGTAACCGCCCTCATGCGCCATTAATCTATCAAACAATTCTTTAAATTTACTCATATTCTTCCCCAAAAAAAACCGCCAATTAAGGCGGTATTGATCTCTCTATCAGGCCCAATAAAATCAGGACTTGGCTGCTAAAAATCAGCTATAAAAGCCGTTCTTGATCACATCACAATCTAAACTTTCTATCGTTACGACACTTGGGCGCATAACTAACAATGCAAAATAGCGTAATTGACCAGCAGATAGCGTTGAGCAATCGCCCTACCGTGTAGCCCCATGTACCGGTCCACTCCATTTGATAGAGCCATTCGGGGTGATGATAAACAGCTGCAAACGACACCAGCATTAACTCGCACCAGTACAATATGCCGCTTGCCACCACCATTGTTGGTAGAAATGGCGTGTAGACCTTGCGGTTGAGCGCATTGAGCTTGAACACAAAAACGTAAAGCCCTGCAAGTAAGCTGATAAAGCTCACCAATAAATCATAATCAATCGGCTGCATCTTCTTCACCTCTCTTAGTTTTACGCCCAAACACGCGCATCGTTGCCGTGTCTTTGGTTAGGTCATAAACTTCGTTTTGCCGCTTTTGGTCACTGATGTAAACCATCAGCCCCGCGCACAGTGGCGCGCTAAAGCATGATGCAAATAGCGCGAATAATGGCAAAGCTCCCATTGGTGTTGATGTCAAAGCATCAAGTGCTAGACATAGGGCCATACCCCAAAATGTGCCAATAACCACCTTTGCGATAGCTGGGTTCTTGAGCTTGCTATCCACATCAGTAACGTAGATAAAACTAGCACAAAAGCCACCTGCAATCGCAAACACCCATATGCCAAGCCAGGCAACGACAAATGGCGGGGATAGCTGGCTAAGCCCCAAGCCGTCCGCCGCCTTCACCGAAAGAGGGTATGATGCGGCTATAGCAATGAGACAAGCCCACCATAGCCGCGCTATTTTGATTTGTAGCATTGTCTCTCCTTAAATTTTTGGTACAAAAAAACCACCGCTAGGGTGGTTGTGGTTAAAACGCTTTCCATATATAACAACAGATAATGATCGTCAGTAATATCGCTATAAATCGCCATGCCTTCATATCGTTTAGCTCCTTTAGACAAAAGCCAATAATTTTGCTAAAATCTTCCATATGATTTATTCCTTAGTCGTGTAAGGTGTAAATACAAAAACCCCCAAAGGTTGCTGCCCTTGGGGGTTTTGCTTTATGCGTAAAAAAACCACCCGAAGGTGGCTGTAATTAATAACCTGCTACTGATCGTGACTCACTGAGTTGTTTTAAAAACGCCTCAAACATTGCCTCTTGAGACTCGGGGATTGTTGCATTGACCGTGCCGCTACTAGATTGCAAGTTGACATTGATAGTTTTGACCGGTGCGCTTGTGGCAGTGTTTGCCTCGCTTTTCTTACGGGCTAAGTCGGCAGCTACCGCGTCACGGTTATCTTGTATTTGCTCAGGCGTAGCACTGCCTGCCGTACTTGTACTGGTAGAGCTACTGCTATCACTTCGTCTATGCTTCATATTTTTGGCAGAAAAGCTCTCAGCCTGCCTATCAACGGCGGCAGTAACACGCTCCATGTCACGAGCATAAGCCTCCATGCTCGACCACTTGTAACCATCAACAAACCCCATGCTTTTCATGAGCTTTTTGTATGATTCGTCAGCGGTTTCTGACGTGCCATTTAGTTGATTTAAAGCGGCAATCTTATCTCTAATACCTGCTGTTGCTCGCTGCATCATTGCAAGGCTTGCGCTTTCGCTCTTGGTGTTAGCGTCATTTGCAAACTTAGCGTTCCAAATTGACGTTGATTGCTGCTCTCTAGCAGTGGTGTTTTCTCTGACGGCGCCGGTGTTTACACTGGCTTTGCTAGTGTTATCATCTAGCGCTATTGTATGCTTGTCCAGTGCCTCAGCAGCGGCTTTAGCTGCTTGCTCACCGCCTTTCATACCCTCTTGCAGCTTTTTGTGCTGCTCGGCTGTGATGACTGATGACAAGCCATAATGCTTTGTGACCTCATTTAGCGCAATGAACTCTTCTTTGGTCTTAGCAGCATTCAAACCCTCGGCAAATAGCGCTGATAGCAGCCTGGCTTTCTCAGTAGCGCTGTACGTGCTTTCTGATACCGACTTAGCACCGTTGGCAATCAGGTCAAACGTCTGCTGTGTCTTGGTATTAACGCCATTAAGGTTTTGCTGAACATCAATATTGAGCGCTGAAAAAGTACTCTCGATTGCTGTGCGTACTTTCTCGGCTTGTTGCTCAGCTTCCGTGCCCATTTCTTTAATAGAGACTTTAGCTTTTTCAACAGACTCTTTCGCCTTGCCGCCTAAGTCGCCTGTGCCGGCAATCAAGCGATTTATCAACGCAGAACCAACAGTCGCTTCTTGCCCCGTCTCAGTAATTAGTCCTAATAGCTCAGCAAACTGTTCGGGCGCACCAAAACCATCTATCATCTCAGATACGTTTTTACGAATTTCAGCAGTTGACTCCTCTGTTCCCTCTGCGCCCTCTTTTGCTGCCTTAACTATACCCTTGAATGTTTCAGCCATTCCGCTGCCCGCTGCGCTGACAGTTTTCTCGGTATTCTCGCTCTCACCTGCGATTGAGCGCATTGATGCGCCCATGCTTTTAGATGCCTCAGCAAGCTCATCTGTAGCATAGTTGCGGAAATCTTCACTGGCTTGCATTGCACGACCTAGACCTGCTGACAACTTATCAGCAGCGCCTGTAGATATGCCGAAAAACTTAGCAATGGCGCTACCGCCATCAATCATCATTTTCCATAGCTCAGCAAAAATGGTGATGACCATTGACACAGCAACGCCGATTGCAAGCACTCCGCTTTTTAAACCCTGGAAAGCGATATTCAGCGCTTGAAACGCGCCATTAGCTGCGATGCTGATACCGCTTAAGGTTTCTAAGCTGCCGCTAACTTTATCAATGACCGCTGCCATATCTATGTTACGGATAAAATCAACAATATAGCCGGTCGCCTCAGTAAATACCTCACCTATGCTTTTGCCTAACTGCTCTATTTTTCCTGAATCTATCAGCTCACCAATGACGCCACCAACGTCTTTAAAAGCCTGTGATAGCGGCTCTAGGATTGGCTCGCCTAGCGTATCTTTGACTGACTGCCATACACTATCAAGGCTTGCAAACGCACCTTGCCAAGTGCTGTTCATGATTTCGGCTTGCTCTGCTGCTGCACCCCCTGCATTATTTAGCTTGCCTGTTAGGTCATCAAGCGAACCCATGCCTTGCGCCAGTAGTGCTTTTAGAGCTGGCCCTGCCTCCAAGCCTAGCGCATTGATTGCCTTTTGACCCCTATCACCTGACGCTGCAAGTTGTCTGATTGCCTCATTAAAGTCATTAGTCGTAATGCCAATGTTTGCAAGCTCACGCTTAAACGATGATGCACTATTGCCAAACTGTGACAACATTCCGTTAAACGATGTACCTGCTCGGCTAGCGTCAATACCTGCGTTGGCAAACTGACCGATATAAGCAGCCGTTTCCTCTACGCTGATGCCTAGCGATGCCGCAGTGGGTGCAGCATAGGACATGGCAGAACCCAAGCCCCTAACATCAGTGTTAGCACTTGCAGACGCTTTAGCGAGTACGTCAGCAACACGAGCTGAGTCATCAAACGATAATCCCATGCCCTGCACAGTTTTAGTTACAAAGCCTGCTGCCTCGCCTAGTTCTAAAGCGTTACCCTGTGCCAGGGCCAAGACTGACGGCATAGTCTTGAGCGAGTTCTCAACGTTAAGACCTGCACGGGCTAATATTTCAAACCCCGCTGCAGCTTCCGTAGCGTTATAGCGTGTTGACTTTCCAAGCTCAACAGACGCCTCTTTGATGCGGCTCATCTGCTCAGTCGTTGCGCCAGACACCGCTTGCACCGTTGTGAGTTGCTGCTCAAAATCAGCCGCACCCTTGGTGGCATCAGACAAAAAGCCGACTATTTTATAAGCGGCAACGCCCACGCCTAGCGCACCTAGCGCAACGCCCAACTTACCAATGGCGGAGTTGGCGCTATCAATACCTAATGTATTGGATGCAAAATTAATGATGTAGTCTAAATCTGCCATATCTCTCTCGCTTTACTGTGGGCAATAAAAAACCCTCAATTAAGAGGGCGTTGGTTTTCGTTGGGCTAATTAGTCAAGTGCTAAGAAAAGCCATTCTCAAGATGAGAACATCACCATCTAGCTACAGCATCAATACAGGCTAAATAATTGGCTAGCGCAAACTCCCTGATCGCTTCTTCTTGGTACTTATCGGTGCTAAAGTTCGGTTTGCGATACGCATCAGTGATTATCGCAGTGTACATCCTATTGATTTTCATCGCTGCATCACTGCCATTATTTGCTGAATCAAGTGTCGCTAAGGCGGTTTGAATGGTTACACCGTTAAGCCGCGCCCTCATTGCACTCTCTGAAACAGAATTTACAGAATCGCAAATCTGCTTCTTTGAAGCTTTGACATCCTCTTTATCGGCTGCGTATTTATTGCTTGACGCCTCTCGCTTTTCTTTATTGGCGGCATTAATAATTTCATTATTGGCCGCTGCTATTTCGTCATCTGACACAATTCGTGTGGCAGGTTCTGATTTAACGCTCTTGATTGGCGCTGCTATAGGCTGTGGAATGCTAGCGCGCAAAGCCTCGGTTTCAGCCATGCGTGCAATTCTAGCTTTCTCAGACTGAGTGCTGTTGTAGTAGTTATAACCAATAATCGCCAACAAAACTAAGGCCGCAATAATTACTATTTTTTTAATATCCATGATAAAGTGCTCAATAAATTACATTTACCTAACTCTAACTTATTGGTTAGGTTTGAGCAATATCTTCGCCTGCTATTCTAATATTGGAGACACCAATGGACTGTCCTACCTGTAATTCTAAGAGCACTAAAAAACTATCAATGGTCTATGCGCAAGGCACTAGAAACTACAATTCAAGAACATCTGGTAGCAGTGTTAGCAGTCGAGGAACTTTCTCCGGTCGTAGTGGTAACAGAGCCTCATCCTCTCAAAGTGCATTAGCCGCCGCCGCCGCGCCGCCAACGCCAAGTCGCATTCCTAAGATTGTCGCTCTTGTTCTTACTATCACATTCATTCTTCCGTCTTTTACATTAGCCTTTTCTGCGGCTGAAGATGCATCTATTTGGGCAAGAATCTTAGCATTTCTTATTTTGATTACATTTTCAGCTGCAACTTATTTTATCTATAAGTTTTTAAGTAAGTCCCATGAAAAACGCAAAGCGGATTGGGATAGAGCTTGGATTTGCCTGCGCTGTGGTGGAGTTTACGACCCTTTTGTCTAGTAACTAGTCAGCCAAAGGGTTTTAAACTACAAATCCATTGCTCTTTCATCGTAATAAGTGAAGTCAAAAAAGAATTCAGCATCAGGAACCCCATTTAGCGGCAATGTTATAGATGCCTTCTGAGACATTTTGATAGCTCTTAATAGTTTTTGCATATCCTCTTTGGGCATAAAACTATCTTCTTCAATCCTGCCGTCTACAACTTCAACAACCTTATAAACATCGCTTAGACTGCCATTTTTTTTGTATCTTAAACTGCAAGGCGTGTCGCAGGCTGTGCCAGAGAACATGACTGTAATATTTAACGTCTCAACAACTTTGTCACTTAGTCTGGTTTTTTGAATGGTCACAAGCATCATAGCCTCGTTGTACATGTTACCCGTAGGTATAGTGTTTAATGACCGTGATTTAGCAAACTTTGATAAACCTGTCTGACTGTACTCCCAAAGGGATTTTACATTAGGATTGGGGTTGTTCGGCTTTGTTACCGTACTGCCTATACCGCCACCCGGTCTAGCGGCATCCATATCATCAAAACCGCCACCACAGGCTGTTAGGGATAAAAACAGTACGCCAATCAAAAGCTTATTCATTGTAATTTACCAGTAAGTTATTTTTCCCCAACTTTAGCCCATTTGCAACAATTCAGCAACACCTAATCATCACACCTCGATCTCTATATAGGTTAAATCAGGCGCCTCGCCAATAATCTGAGTGCCTCTGATAAAGACCTTGCTGTCTATCTCGTAGGTCGCTTGACCTTGCACATCAGTGTAATTACCATCTGGCATCTCTACCGTGTACTTAGTGCCATCACGACCTTTAACAGTCGCTATCTGCTGAGCGTCACCACGGGTAACGTCAGTAAATAGCTTCCATAAATTTCCCATTGCCATTAGACAAACTCCTTATCAAAATGACGCTCAACGTCAATAGACTGCTCAATTTGCAGCGACCCATTACCGCCAAGACCGCCTGATATGGTCGTACCTCGAACCATGCCGACCCATGAGCCGCCATCATTAACTCTGATTAAAGTCGATGGCGTCAGCAGCCCAATATCGCTGTGCATTGGTAGCGATAATCCAATGTTGCCTATATCACCTGTGTCGCTCAGCACACATTGCCCACGATGCCTTGCAACCGCGGCATCGGTTATCAGGTCGCTGACGACTTGGTTAGGCGTATAGCCGCCTGACGTACCACTGCGCTTAACTAAGGCGCTGATGCTGCCCTCACGCTCGCCTGACACCATCACACCGTTATAGCGTGACTTCTGCACACGGTTGCGGCTGCGACTTGTTATCAGCTGCTCAGGGATAATAATGCTTGGCGTTTGCTCTGCCCATTCCCAACTTGGGATAGGATAGTTACTTAGCACTCGAATAACATCATCTGATGGGTGCGAATTGATAAAGCCACCTGCTGCCTCTGCAATCCACTGTAGGCTGTTGATAGGCGTACGATTGGAGTAGCTGTAAGTATTAGCCGGTACGTCCCAACCAAGCTCGCTGACAAGCTGCCAGTCGAGTGTAAAGCCTGATGGTATGCTATTGCGATTAAGCTCATCATTAGCAATCTGGCGGGCTGTCATGGGCGCTGTGTATTTATAGCCCCTGTGCTGGGCAAATGGGTAAGCAAGTCTTGACGCTCGGCTCTTGCCCTTGATGCTTAAGCTGCTGCTATTAAACTGACTGTTGTCATCGCAAGCGCCTAAGATGAATCGCCATGCTTGACCGTTGACCATCAGCTCAACTTCAATTTCAGGCACATTAGTAATATCAACTTTGCCAAGCTCAGTAAAGGGCACATTGGCACTAAACGTCCAGCAATAACTACTGTTATCGATACCGACATTAAAGCTCAACATCTTAATCTCATCACCGCTATCAATGCGAGTGAGCAATAAATCATTAATCACAAATATAACTCCATCGCTAAATATTGGCTTGTCATCTGGATCAACTTGATACTGACAGCCGACCCCAAAGTTTAGTAAAGCATTGGGCGCAAACCAAGGGCACTCAAAGTTAAGTATGGTCGTACCTTGATAGTCATCATCAATAATCACCACATAAGGCGCAACCCAAGGCGGGATTTTAGACACCTCAAGTTGTGACAGTTTATTACTAGCATTAAACCTAGCAGTCTGCACATATGACGACCATGAGCCGCCTATAGCCTTTGCTGTCTCGATAGCGTATTGCCTACGCATCGCTAAAAAGCGCATAACCTCAGCGTCTAGCGACCTGCTGCGACTAACTAACCTTGCTGTCTCAGCACTAACAATCCGGCTGTGACCGATTAGGCTAACTGTCTTGTTTAAGCTATGCTTACTTGTACCGATTAGCTGTGATTGCTCAGTATTGATACCGATAATCGCAGTGATGTTTTTATTAGACTCAAAAACAGCAGTTAAGCGGTCAGTAACGAGCCCTGAGGATTCAAAGCCTGCCTTGCTGTCAACAAATAATGGCACTGCGCCATCATAGCTACCGCTAGCATTATTGCTCACCAATCTGCTTGACTCGATGCCTCCTTGCTTGTCGCAGATAGCACCCCTAAACACATTGGAGTCATAGCTGATAGCGCCGCTTGCGATAGCATTTAGATTGTAAAAAACTGCGCCCGATATATTAACGTCATCAGCACTACCGCCGCCACCTGAATCAAAACCGAAATTAAGCGTGGTGCTTGACTGCTCAAAAACCTCGGTGAAATTAAGAGTAGTGCTAGGGGTATAATCCGCCATTATTTACCCCATTAAATTTGAATAGACAAATCCGTTATTGTGACGTTACCGCCCGCATAAATACCGCTGCTATCAAGTATTAAATCCGTGCCCACATCGAGCGTTAACATATCGACACCCGCTTTACTCGTTAGCTTTGCTGTGGTTGGCATTACTGACTGTCCCGCTAAAGCGAATTCGGGCAAATTAAAAACTATCTTTCCGCCCGAAATGCTTTGCTCAATCGGGCTTGGCATGACAAACGCTGCAACCGCTACGCCTGACTCATACAACGTTAATGTTGCAGAGCCACTACCGTTAATCGCATCAGCGAGACCCCGTAGCATGGCGTTTTTAGCCTGATTTGTAAGTATCATTTATCAGTCCTAATCATATCCTGCACAACAGCGTTATAGTCACGCTCATGGTCGATAGACACAACGTAGCACTCGGTATTGCTTGGCAGTCCTGACACTGTGTAATTGCCAAATTCATCCGACCATGTTGCACCCAGCAGCTTGCCAGTGAATCTATGATAAACCATGACCTTACGTGATACAGGGATGCTAAGTTCTAGCGTCTGCCCCTCTATAACGCCCTTGTAGCTTGATGGCACTATCATGCCGCCATTGGGTAGCTGTTCTGCACCGCCTAGATTTACTCGGTTATAAACATGATGCTCGGGCGTAAAGTTTGTCGTATATTTAACACCGTCCCAAATAATAAGCTGATGAATTTGCGCCTTGCTATACTCGTCATCATATAGCTCATTGTTGTAATTCATGTAACCTAGGGTTAGGTTTGGCGGGTTTTCGATCGGTCTTGTTGTAGCCTCGCTCGCTACTTCTGTACCATTTATATAGAGCTTTTTGTGAGTGCCAGTTAGCACCCAAGCGAAATGAAATGTCTGATTAACTGGCAGAGCATTGACTTGCATTGAGTGCCTAGTCCCATTACCTGAGTTAAATCTAAACTCACCACTGGTGCTGATGCCCATGTAAAAGCCACGTGAATAACTCTCACCCGCAATGCCAGCAATAATATCGACGTTAATAGAGGGTTTTTTAGCCTGCGGAGTAAGATACATCCACCCCTCAATTGTCATCTGCGGTACAGAGCTGGGCAGACGTGCCTCATATCCCCATTTTGCTGTTGTGTTGCCTGCCAAGTCGTAATAGTAATAACTATTCCTTATTGCGACCTGTGAAGGGGTATTTTTTAACGCTCTTGGAAACGATGATAAATCTCTCAGTCCGCTACTATCAGCCTGTAGCAATAATATAGGTCGCATCATTCAGCCCCTAGATTAAAAACCAAGTCATAACGATTATTTGGCATCGGAATTAGTTTATATAGCGCGCCATCTGATTTTAGTAGCTTGGTATCTGTGCCTTTCGATGGCACAACACCAACACCATCAAAAACACCTGAAAGGAATTTAAGACCTGACGACTCCCTAAAAAATACAGGCGATTGCAACAGTATGTCTTTTGCAGGATATAACACGGCAGAATTAATCGATGTTTCCACGCCCTCCCCCATCTCACCGAAAAACGGAATGATGCTGCTAGGTGCATCAGCGGTAAATGATAGATGAGGCAGACCGACTGACACGCCCAAGCCAAATCCATTTTTTGCAACTAATGCTTGTTTTTTGGTCAGCTCAACAGTAACAAGCGGCATACCAACAACAGAGCCGATTGATTTATATCCGGCATCGCTATAAGGGTATAAAATTAACCAGAATTTAGCACTATCACCTATTAAGATGTAATCCCTAGTGCCGCTTGGCGATATTCCATCATCAGGATTTGCACCATAGACGCTTGAGTAGTACCACTTAAACCACCCGTTACTGCGTCCTGAGATAGACTGCCTGTTCTGCTCGGGGTAAGCAGCATAGTATGGCTCATGCCAGTCAGCAGCATCAAAGCTTGTCATGTTTGAGCAAATCTCAACTGATGCAAACTTAGACGCACTGGCAGAAACACCGCTAAACTTTGTGTCATCAACTCGCAAAAATGCAGGGTAGCGAGGGTCTGGCGATTGATAGCAAGCCTTGCCCTCGCTTGCAAAGTGTTTTGTCCAGCCAATCGGGGCATAACGCACAACAAGCCCTGTCTCGTTAGTCACGGCGGTGCATTTAAAGCTGACAGTAGTTGCGCTAATGTTTGTTACTCTAAGCTCAGCGCCCTGTAAGACCGACTGACTAGAGCCGTCCAAAACAATTACGCTATCTATTAAAAAGCCGTGATTGTTTGGCACTGTTAGGGTGCAAACGCCGTCAGCCCAAGCCAAAGATGCTACAGCCCTGCTATTAGCTCCCTCGACAAGCAAGCTATTAAGCATTTTTACAAGGTCACCCTGAGTGTTTGTAATAACGGGGATTTTATCGCCCATCAACTTGCTATCAAACCATTTAATCATTTTTATATTCGCTCTCTGTCAATGTTAGCGTGGAATCCGATAGTGAAGTCGTAGGTATCAAGCCGTGACAACTGATGCTGCTGAATTGCATTACCAATCCATAGCGGGTAGGCGGCTGCAATAGTATTAAATCGCACCACGTTGCCTGCGTCCCAACCACTGCCCCATGCTGCTGACGGTACGGTAAAGTACGGCTGCCCCGTCATCAGATTAATTGGGGCGGTAGCACTACCGATAGAGCCTGTGCCAATCTCACCGACTGTTTCACCTAAAATCCTGAATGACGTTGAGCCGGTAAAGATAAGCGCCCATCGCTCAGTAATTGCATCGCGATTAGTAACGACAATTGGGTTGTTAGCCGTCTGAATCTGCGACTCTGAGCGCACACCAATCAACTGGTCAGACCACACGCCATTCCATGATTTTTGACTCAAGATATTAGCAACTCGTGATTGCATATCACCTGCAAGCAACATCGTGCTAAATACCGCTTGAGTACTGTAATCGTGAGTGATTGGCGTTGATAGCGTCACACGACCTGATATATCAGTATCAACAACTTGCGCTAAGTCCATGATGCGATATTTGGCAGTAAATGGTGGGGCATATAGCGACACATCAAAAGTACCGTTAAATCCCGCCGTACCTGCATCTAAGTCGATATTAAGCTCGTCATAATCAACTTTGACGCCATCGCTATCAACTATCATCACATCAGACAAGCGCTCAAATCCTAAATCAAAACTATCATTAGGCTGATTGGTTGGCAGCTCCATTGTCTTAAGCTCAGTGATAGCGATTGAGTCACCTGCTTGTACAAACTGCACACGACCGTCTGTTGGCAAGCGTACTGGATCAAGTCCGATAATCTCACTATTAAGCGGCAAGTAAGTGTAAGCAATAGCGTTATAGCGCACCGAATCAGGCCTAACGTAGTACGGCTTATTGATATAATTTGTGCCACCGTCCATATAGATGTTAGCAGCGTCATACCAAGGCTGATTAACCACCGATGGATTAGCAGTAACACCCAATTTCTCGTAAAAATACAGCGCTACAACACCGGCTTTAAAATCCACCGTACCGTGTGCATACTTGCTGCCCGTGATATTGCCTTGAGCATCAGTTGATAGGCTCAAATCAGTGCCGTCAGCGAGCGTACAACTAATCTGCAAGCTTGATTTCTTGATAGGCGCTACTGGCGTTCTAAAAATGATGTTAGCAAGCGGCACGGGGTCGTTTTCACGCGTCATTGATTGCAAGCTTGTGTTGTTACCCATGCTCGCAGCCCAACTTGTTAGCGCAACTACTCCGCCCTCATAATCAATAGTACCGACCTGATTTTTGCCGCTAAAAATAGCGCCTGACTTGTCAGTGATAGCGCTTGTAAATACGGTCGCATTTAGAGAGCCTGAAAGCACCGGAGCGTCAACCGTTTTTGGCAGCTCAAGATACATGGTGCTTGGTGTAAATTTAGGCGTTTTTGCTTCGGTAGCTGTGTTTGTGCGAGCTAATCCTGATACCGTGGGATTTCTAAACTGACGATTAACCGTCTTAGTCCATGGCTTAAATACAGGCGATACGCCCGGTCGAGCCAGTACATCTACACCCGATATTTGCTTAGTCACTGATATCTCAGCATTGATTGTTTTACCCGCAGCATCGACGGTCTGACTGACAATGCTCACTGTGTAAGTCGGGTCGATGTGATAGCTAAAATTACCGCTACCAAAGTCTTGAGTGCCAATGGGCGTACCTTTTGAGTATCGAGCATAAGACTTTGCACTGGTCACATTTAAGCCGTCAAACTCTAGCTTGAGCATATTGCTCTCTGAGTACACCTCGATAAATCCGCCAACAAACGTATCTGTCGTGGTCGCCGATACGACTAGATTGCCACTACCATTTACTGTTGCCGCCCCTGTCACGACCTTTGTAGACTCGGGCAGTAGAGCGTCATAGCTCAACGTTATCTCTGTGCTAGTGGCTAACGTAGTCTTAGGCGCAAACTGCAACTCATTACCAACAAGCTTGCCTGTTGCGTCACCCGTAATCACACCGTTTGACGCTGTAGCTGTTCTGCCACTACCCCATGTAATTGTAATATCACCTACAGGCTGACCGTCTAACGGCAACACATGATAAGCAGGTGCAAGCGCTTGTGAGTTATATTTAGTTGTGCCAAGGTCAGTACCAAACGTATAAATAATATGACTACCGGCATCGGGGATTGCCTCAGTTGCTAGCAGTACCGTCTTACCTCGCACCGTACCTCGACCATTGCCACTTGAATCGACCAAGCTGCCACGACCGTCGTCATGCACAACATAGACACGGCCATTGACCTGATAAGTCACAGTTAAGCTGCCTGCGACCGGCTCAGCGCCTAGCTCACGCACGTAGCTGTAGCCCGCCTCATCATCAACTATCTGATAATCGGTCTGTGATACCCGTGTGACAGCGCTAGCAGGGCTGTACGAGCCTGTAACTTGCTTACTGCCCCAGTTTGCATTGTCATACCATGTAATCTGACCTAAATCATATTTGATAGACCCATACGGTACTTGAGCGCTATCCACAAGCTCGCCATCACTGTCAGTGAGCGTCTTACCGTTAACTATAATCAGTAGCGTCCCTGCGTAAACACCGTTTGGCAGATTAAGGCTAGTATTGGGCGCAATGGTATCGGTCTGATTAATCTGTATCGTGCCGTCACTGCTCTTAATGAGCGTTAGCTGCTGATTAACCGGGTCACGCTGAATTAGTGGCGATTCGACTTGAGTAGATGGCACAATCTGAGTAAAGATGGATTCAAGCTTGACCTGACGTGACGCAAGTGCGGTTACTGGCTCAGCTAAGTGACTGGCACTGTAATATTTAGCAGCGTCAGCAATGCGAGCTTCGCGCAAAATGGCGCGTCTTGCTACCGATGTGTTTTGATAAAACTCTTGCACAGTAAGACCGTTAAAAGCACGTTTTAAGCCCTCGCTAATCTCGATAGTAGCGACACGGCGGGTTACTGACGTTTCAACGTTACGCTGAAATCTGCGCTCGATACTCTCAACTTTAAGCACACGCACATACTGATAAAATTCGTCAGCTAAGCCCTCGTTTTGCACCAATACTAAAGCCTGACCAACTGACGGCAATGGGTCTGCTAAATCTAGTGAGATTTGGATGACACGCTGTCCCTCTAGTTGAGCCTCTAGCACATGACCCGCCCAACGTGATCCAAACGCTAAGTAAGATTCAATCTTGTTTTTAGCATCACTGCGTCTATCAGCAAATGAGGTTGCTTTAAAAGCAAACACACTCATGTTCTCGTTATCAGGCATCTCAGTGATTAAGAATCTGGCTGCTTGCAGTAGCTCAGCCGTTGCCGTTTTAACTGCTAACACGATTTTACGCAGACGCACACGACCAGTTAGCGCATCAATATCTGACACATCAGGAAACAGGTTGTTAGATACACCGTCAGCAATAGGCTCAGCAGTTGGCAATCCGCCCCCGTCTGGAGTATCAGCCATAACCTCGGTCTTTAAAATCTCTAAGTCGTTTTGAGTAATTGCCATGAGTCATCCATCAAAAATTGGGCATAAAAAAACCACTCAATAGAGTGGCAATGTTGAAAATTAGGTAATAAAAAACCCACTAATCAAAGTAGGCTTAATTTACTATTAATTAATAACTGCTATTTTGCGGTATCCAGTTTATCAGCATAAAATTTCAGCTCCCTAGCCACTTCTCTCGCCTCGCTTGCAGTTAGCTTTACGCTTGCCCCGTATGCGGATTCGTAGTGCTTGCTGAAAGACATTGCTATCTTATTGTCAATTATCTTAAATTCTTTTTCGTAATTACTCATATCAAGCACCTCCCCGTTTTTGATAAGTTGCTAGTTTCTGCGGGTTTAATGTGCGCTGCAACAGGCATCTGCAAGCTAACAACTCCTGTTGTGTAGTCAACTGAACCGCAGATTCGACCATCGCTGTCAACCATATTATCTACCTCATTGGAAATACAAGGGCTATTGAAGTCACTACCATGGATTACAACATCTAATTTCATAGCGGCTTTAATTCGGTTATAAACTCTATTATCTTGCATAACACACTCCATATAGTCACTCATCGCCACTTCCGTATTGCTCATTCTCTATTTCTTCATCTTTTATAGCAATGCGTAATAGAGCATGCAATCCACTGGATGCCTCGCTACTGGCTTTAAGCATAGATTTTATATCATGCGTAGAATCAAGCAGAACAGCAACAATGCTTTCAAGTTTTTTCTTCATTGCTATCAAGTCAGATGCTGCCGCTGTTTTTTGGTAAGATTCCAACCACTTATCACTCATATCATTACCCGCTGCATAACCGCCATTAGGATTGTCAGCAACACATTGGCGCAATGTGCGTTCGGGAGCTAGCCTATCTGACCTCGTTATTATACCATCTGTCCTACTTATCTAGCGTATTAATCGCCATCGACATAATGCAAAGTAGGGCTAATAAGAGGGCTAATACGATGCCGCCCAGCGCAATAATTGTTAGCATGGTTGGGTCATTCAGCATTGCCAACCTCGATAAATCTAAGCGTTACGGCAAATAGGTCGTCAAGCGACGGACTAATAAAGTTTTTTAATGGCTTTGCTGTGATAGCTTCGCCTGTTGTATCAAACATGACCTTTGCGCGCTTAACCTGACCATCTGCTCGATAGTCAAGCCAATAAGTAGCGCCCAACTTGTCACGCTCAGCTTTGAGCGCATTGACCGTAGCACGGGTTAAAAACCCCATATCATTAGGCGCTTGCATCGTGTGCGGTCTACCCGCCTTGCGTATCGACTGCTGAACAATCATAGTTCCGTCTAGTGCGTAAATGGTGTTTGACACTAGCGGTGACCAGTCATGCTCATCGCTAGGGTATAGCTCATCGTCAAGCTCAATAACAGCATCGGTGACGGTATTAGTAAGCTTGGTGTCCATGAGTCATCCTTAAGGAGTAGGTGTTTTAATGATGTTGATAATGCGGCCATAACCATCTAGCAAGCTGCCATCAGATTGCACTTGGTCTTGTACGATAAGCGCTGTACCGCCAAACGTAAGCTCGCCCACTTCTTCGTTAATAAACTGCATTGAGTTATCAGTTTTCGGGCTGTAACGATACAATTCAAACGACATTGGGTCGCCACCAAACGCATCAACGCCTTTGAAAAACACGTAGTATTCAGCATTATCGGGCATCGAGAAAAACTCAGATACCGTGATTTCGCCCTCGGTATAACTGGCTTTAAATGGCCCAGTAAACGACTCCAGGTCTTTAAAGGTAACCACGCCGTAATCCGCATCGAGCGTGTAGTTAACATCCTCAACTAAGGTGCCTGGCGTGCCCGTGCTATCAGTAATTGTTAATGCCGATACGTTGACGCCGTTTAGCTTAACTGACTCACCCGCTACGGCTGTTGGGATTACTTCGTCAGTGATAGTATTCGAGCCTTTAGCGATTAGCTCGGCGCCAAACGCCAGTGCTACATCAGCAGGGACCAGCTCGTTGGTTGTCGCTGATAGCTCAACCGTGCGGCCAGTGGTTAAGATTTTGGCGTCTGCACGTTTGCCGGTCTTGGTTTCTTTAATGGTCGTGCTTTCAGTCGATACGCTGAGCTCCACTGAGGTTTGGTTGCCAAGTTCGCGGATCGTGGTCCGTTTACCGTCAACAATACGCGCAATCATTAGCGAGCCTTGCAGCGATTTAAAGTGTTCGTTTCTAGCCATGAGATATACCTCTATTAGATTTTACGTAAAATTTCAAACATGAATGGGAAGTAAGCAAATCCGCTATCGCTGCCATTGGTCACTGGACACGATGTTTTATCGAAACGCCCGTAACCTTTCAATTGCGGGTTAAAGTCCATCATGCAATCATGTAGCTGCATAATGTATGGGTCTGCTAATGCTCGTATGCTCTGAGTGCTAGTAGATTGTGACTCGGTATCATTGATTTTTAAGACGACTAACCACTGGTCGTACTGGATAGACTTGGTGCGATTGTCACGCCCTACTTGCTCGCTGAAGCGTTCGCCATACCAAATCACACTAACTGACGGCGCGTTATTACGATTATCAAGCATAGTCTCAATGCTAAAAGGCGTATCAACATCGATAAGCCCCGTAATATTGTTTTTTATGTGCTCAACCAGTAGCGGCTCAACGGCAAAGTATTGTGATGTTGTCATACAACCGTCGCCCCCGATTTGAAACTGTCATCGTAAAAGTCGCCAGTCTTATCAATGATATTTCCATCATCGTCAATCAATGCCAATTTGCCTGATGCTATTTTATCCAGCCATAAAACAAGGTTTTTATAGTCCTCATTAACGTCATCAGGACGCTTGTTTTTAAATAGCTTGTAGCGAGCAACCAACGCCGTAGCATCTTTTAAAGAGCTTGGAATGGTTGCTAGTGGCAGATAGTCGGACACGTAGCTGTTAACGTAGCGTGTGGCATCAGCTATGCGCGTAGCGGTCGCATCAGGGTCTTTGATGTTGCGTTCAAGACCTGCGATGTCGTCCTCGCCATATCTATCAACTAAATCATCTCTAGTAATCATCACTTCACCCTGTATGTTATTGCCTGACGCATTTGACCGGTATCAATCAGCGGCTTACTTGAACCCTTACGGGCAATAGTAGATGCCGCCAATGGCGTAAATTGAGCCGTTATCATGTATTGCTGTATGTCTGCCACAGCCATAGTGCCGATTGTTTGCCAAGTATTATTGAGCGACTGCTTGCGCCGTATGATTGGCGTAATTTGCTTACCTGCATACGCAAGATACTTTTTACGATTGGCTTTTAATGACGGCTCGATAAACGGACGTTTTGGCACACCCAAGCCTAGCTCATGAATAGCAGCTAGGTCTTTTAGTGCAATCGGTCTAGCCGCCTTGCTAGTAATTGACGGTTTGTGCATCTTGTTATCAAGATAGCCAATCTCAACTTTGCTCGTAAAGTTTCGAGCCGTTGAGCGTATGCGGTCAAGTAAACCGTTATCGCGCGTCGTTACCGATGTGGTAATCATTTGGCTGTTTTGGCATCAGCCTTAGTATCAGGCTTTGCCACCTTGTCATTAGCCTTAGGTGCTGACGTTAGATCAGGATTAACCACTGTTTTAGTGGCGGCTTTATCAATCACCAAATCACCGCTTGCGAATAACTTAGCGCCGATGCCATTTGCTTTGACTTTAGCCAGTTGGTCATCTGCAAGCTCGGTAGCCTTGTCTTTTTTAAAGGCGATATCTGCGACCGTGTAGCTCTCATGCGCGCCCACGTATTTAACCTTTGTCATTTTTTTTAGCTCCTGACTTTGTTTCTTTGGTTGTTGGCTTAGCAACTTCAATCAGTCCGGCATCAACCCATGCCTTCATAACAGTATGCTTATCATCAAAACTAGGCGCGTTAATCACGCCCCCAGCTTCAACAACATCACCAGTTGCTAATACCAAACGCGACTTGCTTACGTTTGTTATTTGCATATTAAACCCCGTCCATGTAACGAACCGCATCAGGATTGCGAATCTCAACACCACCTAAGCGGAAGATACCTGGCACTACAAAGTTGAGCGCACCTGTTTGATACGTTTCTAAGAATTTAAGCGGCATTGGAATGTGCAGCTTTAAGACACGCGGATTACGTGAGTAAGCCATTGCACGATCAAGTGTGCCACCAGTGCCGCCATTGGTTAGCTTGCCAACTGCGCGAATAGTCAATGCCTGACCAGTCAAAGCTGTGTAAGTGTTGTACTGCTGGATAAAGCTCAATAGCGTACCGCCTGAGTTGTTGGTCAGCGGCGTACTAGCTAAGTAGTTAAACTGTGCTAATGGTAATAGCAGGGTATCGGCCGGCATTGTGTTGTTGGTTGCTGACGCCGTACCGCTAATCAAAGCGTTAATATCTTTTAGGATTTCAGATTCAGTAGCAGTGATAAACGTCTTAGTCGCTGAAACAGTGGTTACTGAATCATTGTTAATAAGACCTTTAAAACCTTTGGCTTCGTCACCAACAAAGGCGACCTTATCAACAAAATGCTCGTAAGTCTCACGCGCTGCTACGGCATCGTCAGCGGCTAGATTAACGCCGTTTTGAGTAGAAGCCATTAGCTCCTCATAACCGTAACCGTAACCAATACCCGCCATTTCGATAGTAGATTGGTGCTTGGTGGCAGTCGTACCTGCTAGATTGATGTCGTCAGCATTACCATTGACCCAATCAGCCTTGCCGTACATATCCTTGCTTTTGAATGTAACGGTTTGCGTCCATTCAGGCGCAGAATTATCGACAGGGATTAGGTTTTGGTACTGCACTTCTGGGAATACCGTTTCATAAACTTCGGTTTCGATGTGCTCACGCTGACCATTGATAAAAGCCAGCATTGTGTTTGCTTCGTTCATAATTTCTATCCTTATTTGATTCGTAGCTGAGCAAGTGCGCCCGCTGCTGCCGATGTGTCAAAGATTGCACCTGCAAATGCAGCGCCCGCTTTATTGAATTTGCCAGTTGCTAAATCAACGGCTGCCGCGTCACCCGCTTTAACAGCAACAGTAACTTCGACCCAAATCACGCCTTCTTCTAAGATACGCGCTGTTTCAAACTCAACAAATCCGCCAACCGTTAAATCACGGGCGGTACGATCAAGCACGGTAACGCCTACAAACGCAGTGTCACCAGTGGTAGCAGCTCGGACTGTTTTGTCCTTAGTGCCTTGTACTACAGCACGACCAAATGGAATGCCAGCAGCGCCTTGTACGACACGGCTAATGATGTTTTTGTTTTCAGTGTTGGCGATTGCGCCCGCTACACCTGCGTCCATTTCAGATTTATACATTATGCTGTCGCTCCTTTGTGTGCTGTAGTAAGACCAGCTTTGTATTTGTCATAGGCACTCATTGGTTTGTCATCGCCTACGTTTGGATTGTTTAAGCCATTCAGTGCGCTGTCAGCGGCGATGACTTGAGGTTTGCTATCAGCAGTGGCTAACAGTGCTTTAAACGCTGTATCAATCGCTGACTGCTCAGCATCAGCAACACTATCACCCACGATTGCTTTAACCAGATTGTCATTAGCTTTAGCGGTGATAACATCGCGGCGAATCTGCTCAGATGATTTGCCATCAGTGACAATCTGATCATTCAGCTTTTTAGCGTTGTCGATTGTGGCCACACGGTCAGCAACCAACTGCTCGATTTGCTCAGGTGTGACTTGCTTAGCTGCCAACTCAACATTAGCATCAGCCAATGCCTTGTTATCGCCCACCAACTTATCAATGGTCGCTTGTGTAGCGTTAAGCTCAGACAAGCTAAACGCTTGGTCGCCTACTTTCAGCTCACTGCTTTTTAGCGCGTCAAGTTCTGCGCCTTGTGCTGTGATTGCTTGAGCAAGCGTATTGTTATCGCCCACATCAAACTCTAAGTTACCGATTTTTACTTTCATACCTTGCTCCGTTTTTACCGATTGTTTATCGCCTATTTTGCAGTCATCGCCGCATCTGCCCTCACGGACAACAGCAACATGGTCAGCAACCATACCCACCCATTGCCCGTGAAATGCCTGTCCATTTCCTGTTATGCCAGCCGTCATATCTAATTCAGCGGCATAGCCTAAAGATATTTGTCTTATCTCGTTTTGCTCGATGGACTCAATCGCCCATTTGTCTTTGATAGTCAAGTCAGCGACTAGATAGCCGTTTTCAGCTCGCACGTTTTTAGCTGTGCCTATTACGTGGTCTTTGTAATTTTCACTGTTGAGCTGATTGCCTTTTGGGTGCATCATGACCACATCAGATGCGGTGAATCCGTCTATGACCGCTTGGCTAAATAACACATCAGGCGAGGTGTAAATGCCGACAATATCTGTGGGCCCAAACCCATCAGCAATGCCAATCTCACCCGCGTAATACTCTTTGACCATCGGCTTGGCCAACGTCACGCCCATGCAAATCAAAAACCCTTGTGGCGTGCGTATGCGGCTTGTTGGCTTTAGGTCGATGACCTGGTTAATCTTAATTTTCATAGTTTGCGCCCATTAAAAAACCGCCCATTAAGGCGGCTGTTAATTCATTAGTTCGCTAAAGTCTGGTATTGCAGTGCATCGACAATTGATAGCTTGTCCAGGGTGACCGTCCATAGGTGGTTTGTCCCATGCGATTAAGTCACCGTCCCAATTAGCATGACGCTTTCTCACTCGCTCATCATGGCTCGTTGACCAAAAGTAATGCGTAATGCCTAGTGATTGCTGTCTAATCTGTGACAATCGGCTGTTAATCTTACCCAGTTGGTCACGCGCTATCAGCTTGGCTCTGTTCTTTGTCACGCCCTCAATCTTTAGTAAGTCATCAGCTAGGGTGTCGTTAAGCGTACCTGCTTGCAGACTTGCCATGACAGCCTGCTCTACTCTGTCGAGATACTGCTGTGGTATTGAGTTGATCAGCGCAATGTTAGCCGCTACCGCCTCGTCAACTGCATCTTTAAGTACGCTATCAGCCATTAAGCCGCTAAAGTCGATGCCCGTGGCCTTTAGTATCATGCTGTTTAACTGTCTGTCCGACTGCTGACCTTGCTTACTGACCACCGTTTGAGCCAGTGCGCTAGCAATACCTGATACTTTGGCTTTGACCGTGTTCGCTGTCTTGCTAAACGCAGATTTGAAGTCACCGAACAAGCCATCACCGACCATCACGCTGTCACCGATACCAGGCTGCTCAATCAATGGCATGAGCGCCTTTACTGTCTCAGTGTGCATATCATCAACGATAGCGAGTAATGCCCTTGTGTAGTCCAGCTCTAACTTACGAGATACACGTACTGGCTTTGCTTTAGCCTTGCGCCCTCGCTTGCGCTTACTCGCTTGCTGTATTAGCGGCTTTAACTGGTTTAACATCGTCTTGCCCCATATTAAAGTTAAGACCGCTTAAAAGCTCGATATGGTCATCATCAATCACGGTATAAGTATCTTGCTCAACCAACTGTTTAGCGATTTGAGCCTCGGTGATAATGCCATTCTCAAGATACTTAATATCACGCTCAGCATTGTTTTTCTCAATCTCACTCAACGTCTTTTCGTCAAGCTGCCATAGCGGTGTAAATATTAAGCTTGGCTCAACGCTATCAGGTAACAAATAGCCGCTAATCATATCTAGCAGCTTTTGCAACACTGGTAGCAGGTAATCACGCTGATAGCTGCCTACCGTGTCGTAGTAGTTTTTGAGGTCATGCTCACCTGTTGAGTTAAGTCCAGCAGGGGAGCGACCAAACAATATCGTGTAAGGGATATCTGCTGCGCCTGATAACTGAACCGCGAACTCTTGCATCAAATCAGGCAAGCCACTAAAGTTATAGGTCTTGCTTTGGTAATCCTCCTGTTTATCAAGTAGGACTGTACCGTTATTGCCTTTGAGCATACCGACCAACGCGAACCGTTTAACGATAGCGTCAGTTTGATTTTGAATCTGATTGGCTAAATCTGGCGTTTTGATAATATCAATCTTAGCCTCATGCACTAATGACGCAGCATTTGCATTGACACTGGCATAACGTAACAGCTCGGCATGAATGCTTTGCAGCACGCTATCGCCACCGCGCCATTTAATCTCAATCAAGCGGCTGTGGTGTACGATTTGGTTAGGCATTCCAGCGCCTTGCTGCAACCGATAATAGACCGGCTTGTCATACTCGCCTTGCGCCTCAGAAGCAGGTCGCATCTCTGTACCTGCCGCCAATTTTGATATTGACAAAGTAGTGATATAACTCAAACCCTTGCTTGTATTAATGGGTGTGCTAAGCGGCATATCATCATTGGTTGCAAGTAAGATGTACGACTTGCCATGCAACCTTGCCAAACTCATTGCTTTACTTAAGTGGACATCAAGTTTTAAGCGGTCAAGCTCGTTGTTCAACTTTTGCAACTGATCGCCTGCAATACCGCCAAAGTAATAACCTTGACGCATCATATCTTGTACTGGTCTATCAATGATTTTACGTGCTGTAGCATTAGACTTATTTAGGTTATCCAGCTCCATAACCGACTTTGGCACATGCCATGCAAACGCATCATGACTCGCCTTGTCTCTACTGGTGCCAAGCTTGCTCACTAAATTGACCAGCGTGCTATCAGCAATGTTCATTAGTTTATTTAGCATAAATTATCTCTTAGCCTACAACGTCAAAGACGGATTTTGATTGTCTGCCAATATTAATTAAATCAATAAGCGGGTCGATTTGGTCATCATGGTCGTGCGACATATCAGCACTAAATGCTTCGGCTTCGTCGATAAAATCACCAACCCATGCAGCATTTAACGGTATATAAACAATGCCATCCTCAATGTAAGGATGTGCGTCCATAAACCTTGTGAGCTTGTCTGTATTACGCTGCACAGCTTTTATAGACACCTTTGTTTTGCGCTTTAGGCCTTGTATTAACCCTGTGCCACTTGCTTTATCCTCAATAGCCACATAACGCAATCTAGGCGTGTTTGGATTGTCATTGTGCTTATTGATAAACCTTTCGGCCTGTCTCTCTAAGTCGGGCGCCTCCCATTTACCGCGTAGTACATCAACTATGACTAAATTACCGTCATAATCTTCACCTGCTGCCATAAAGACGCTGTAATCATTAACCTCTTTTGTCTTTTGCGCGGTATCAGCAAAGATTGCCAACCACTTGAGCTGTGGTAAAACTGTATAGCGGCCAAAGTACGAGGCTTTGATTAATCCGCCGCCAAGTTTGGTAGGCGTTTGCATGTACTGGCTGTGGAATGTATAGCGGCTGACCTTTTGACCGTCTTTATCACTGCCGCCTTGCTCAAGCTCTAACAGCGACAATAACGACTCTTTAGATGGCCAATAGCTTTGTCTGCCTTTGTCGTCACGCTCAACGTCCGTAGGCACCAACTTTGCAATGCTAGGCGGTAACGTCTTGATAAACGCATCATCAATCAATGCCGGTATGTTGACGTGCCGCCATTTGCCGCCCATATTCCCATCTAGGATAAATTGCGTGGGGTCATCGCTATGCAATCGCTGCATAATCAAGATAATAGGCGTATCGCTTTTTGCCTTACGACTTTTTACGGTATTAAGCAATTTACGATTAGCTGCTTTGCGCTTAGTGTCACTAAAGGCATCTTCAGGCTTTAATGGGTCATCAAGTACAATCAAGCCGTTAAACTCTTTTGACATACGACCAGCACGGCGACCAGTTACCTGGCCACCCATTGAGGCCGCATAAATATGCCCACCCTCAAATCCCTCTATGTCTGTCTTCCAACTACCCTTTGCGTCTGTGTCACTGGAGATAGCGACTGGCCATAGCTGTTGAAAGTATTTAGATTTAACAATGGTTCGAGCTGTTGATGATACGTCTGTCACTAAGCTATCACTAAATGACAAGTACAAAAACCGTGAGCGTGGATTAAGCGCCAACCCACGAGGGAT
Organism: Psychrobacter sp. CoH-33_TS_01; assembly: GCF_058189395.1. Taxonomy (NCBI): domain Bacteria; kingdom Pseudomonadati; phylum Pseudomonadota; class Gammaproteobacteria; order Moraxellales; family Moraxellaceae; genus Psychrobacter; species Psychrobacter sp. CoH-33_TS_01. The sequence continues at coordinate 291,495 of NZ_JBVGQI010000003.1, read as the reverse complement.
AATGTTCATCGCCATTTCGGTTTTAGAGCCACCAGGTGGCAAGTTAAAGATGATGTTCTCTGTCTCTTTGCCGTCTTGCGCTCGCTTGATTAATCGGTCTATCTCGTAGGCAATATAATGATGGTGCCAATTGGTTAAAAACTTATCGCCCATACGTTGTTTGAAAAAGTATCGGACAAAGAATAGATGCTGCTTTTCACACTTGTGTTTTATGATCGATAATCGGTTAGCGTCATCATTAGTATTCATCTTCCAACTCGTTATCTATCACCTTGGCAGTTTCAGGCGTTAGCGGTTGCGGCGGGGACATCGAGCCATCGCTTGATGTGTTATCGACCTGCTGCTTCTCGCTATAACCATGATTAGATAGCATTAGTTTTGCGATAGTGGCGTTAAAATTGCCCATTAAGCCGCCATTAACCAACTTGCTTTCTTGGATTTGTTCTAACTTCTCTAACGTGTCCAACAATTCATTGCTTTGGCCTTTGTAGTTGTAGATTGATGAGCGCGGTATATCTAAGTAACATGCCAATCCCGCTACTGTTGGCACTATATCTCCATTGCTTGTGTAGTCAGTTAAATACATCGCAGCCTTACTTATAAGCTCAGGCGTAAGCTGTGACGGTCTACCAACTTTATTCACTTCATCAATCTCAACGCTGTCGAGCATATCGTCATTCATCGTATGCCCTCCGGCAATCACATATAAAAAATGCCCATCAAATCAATGTGGGCAAAGTGGTTAATTAATATGGTGGGCCCAGACGGTTTCGAACCTTCATCTGACCGATTATGAGTCGGTTGCTTTACCCTTAAGCTATGGGCCCGTAGTTATTAAAAATTCATTTTTTGCAAGACTCTATCAGTCTCACATAAAACTTAGCATCACTATTGCCGTAGCTTGCTCGCTCTCTTAGCGTTTTAAGCCGACAATCTCTTAATGCTTGAGTTATCGTGCTATCACAGTAGCTCTCGTATAACTGCTTATTTGTCATAGCATCCTGCTAAAATCTAGGCAATAAAAAAGCCCGATGCGTTAACATCGAGCATTAAAAAAGCCCTCACCGATAAGTTGGCAGGGCTATGACCTATCTACCACCTTTAGCTCATTAAGCCAAGTGATACAGGATTTTGAATCTTTATATTACTGCATAATACAAATTTATATCAAGGTGTTAATCTGCATTATCACCTAAGGAAGTATCAATGCTTCTAAAAATTGCTATCGGTGTTATACCAAAGGATGTGTTAGGACGGCCAGCCATGTTTTTCAATTGACTGACAAAACTTCTAATTACGCCTTGGAGTTCGGAATCGTTTTCAGACTCGTATGTAAAATCATCATACGGCAAGGCATCTAGCACCCCTAGTAAATACCATTCGCCAGCCATAAACTCTCCATGCTTAAAGTTTGTATCATGCGTTGGCGTCGATAGCTCATTCCTATTTAAGGTCATCCATACTTCTTGCACATTATTATTAGCATTAACTAAAAAACGACTTTGTATTGCAAAGGGAACATTTTTTATAAATGCAATTAAATCGTCTTTAACTTTAGCTATATCTTTAGCTTGATCGCGCTCAGTTTTGTCTTGTGATGTTTTAGCTTCTCTTAGGTAGAAATTCAGAGCTGGCTCTACAATCCCTCTAAGCATGTTAACATCTACGATTCCCAGCTTCCCTTTCAGTAAAACCAATTGACCTAAATTAGATTCACTCAACTCTCGATTTATAAATCCCTGCTCATCTAGTTTATCAATCATCTCACGAGGCATTGTGTCAGTAGCATTATAAAAACGCTCACCACCACTATTTGAAAAACCTTTTGTTCCGAGCTTCCCGCCAGTAACAGTAGGCACGCCTATAGTGGCTTCCATGGTTTTTTCATCAGAAACGCCATGTATTTCTTTGTATGACTCAATAGAACCATTACCAGTTAACTGAGCATAGAAAGAGCTTATCTTCCTGCTATCCAAATAAAAGAAATCAAAGAGAGATTCTATGATTGGTAATCCTTGTGCCATTCTTTATCTCCTTCTGATTCGAATCCCTATGGCTATTGTATTTGGCTAAAGATTTATTCAACATATTAAAGTAAGTGCTTGTTGCATCCGCCAACACATCTGCAGGCTTTAAGCCCTCAGAGGCTTTCTTGTTATCGCTTTCATTTTTCATAACCTTCTCCTTACCGATGAAAGCATGCTAATGGACAACATACAGACATTTTGAAAAAGCGTCCACCTTAACCACAAAGACGTAGATGAAACGCGAATACAAAATCTACAACCCACGCCACGATATCCACATAGTAAATTATACTAACATAATTATATGTAGAATTTACTTCCTACATTTGTATTCATTTATCTTGTACTTGCTCAACAAAAAGCCCCACAAATTAATGTAGGGCTTGAAATAAGGTAGCTGCTTACGTATTAATCGGCAGCTTATATGAATAATAGCACCATGTTTTAAAACATACAAGCCTTATCGTTTATTAGCTCGCAATTGATGAAGCCAATGGCGTGATTGAGTAATGGATTAACATGGTAATTGGTCGCTTTCTTCTTACCGCATGGATATTCAAATTGTGACCAGTAGTCATCAGCTATCTGCTTCACTGACCAATTATAAATAAAATGATAGGTAACGATATTATGCAAATGCACAGAATGGCGCATGAGCTTGTTCATCGCCCTGTCTACTGCCAACGCCTCATCGTCTGATATAAAACTCACCTGCGCTCGTTTAGGTGGTTTATCGCCCTTACACTTCTTAGGCGCTGACCTAATCAACATAAGCGACGGACTTTTACAGCCAAGCTCGTTATTGTCGTCACTCACCCATGCGCCGTAAGCAAAAAGTAAGTCCGTTATTGATAAGTCGCTCATTAGTAATCCCGCCCTTGTACCCAGTCAATGTCATTTGGTATCGTTAAAATCATGCCTAAACTTGTAAAATGGTCGTGCATCATGTTCAGGTACTTGTCGTGCTGCTTGATGGTCATCAGCCTTGTTACATGTAAGTCCCACGGAACCATCATAAACTCCAGCTTTTGCTCATAAGAGTAAGGCGGCACCCTATCCCTAATCTTTGAATCGTAAAGCTCTGCAAACGTGTCATTCTCGTTTCTCAGCATTGGCACACCAAAGTGTAATTTGCAGTAAGCGCGGTATTCCTCCGCTGTCATATCGCCTTGCTGTTCTGCTTCGTTCACCCAAAGACGTTGTAACCGATTCTGATCAGATGACCGCTTTTCCCTTATCCCTTTTTCAATATCAACCGTAAATGGCGCGTCCATGTTCTTAATTAGCGATAGCAGCAAATCCCTATCTCCCTCACTCTTAACCCACCGCTTAATTTTCTTAGTCATCAATAATCAACCCCGTTTTGCTCAATCTTGCGTTCCTGCCATTTCAGCAATCGATTCGTTTCCTGCCATTTCTGCATAAACCATTCAAGTGACTGCTCACGACTCATGCCCATGTTGTACTGGTCAAATTTAGCGTGGCATTCGGCAGCCATCGGTATCGTGTACTTGTCATCGGCTTTTAAGCCCCTCGCTTTACCATGCTCGCTGAAATTTGAATGAGCCGCTTGGCTTGGCGCTTTACGTCCACAGCCACAGCAGCAGTCCATCAATCTAATTTTCATGAGCCTGTCGTTATCGCGCTTACTCACTTTCTAGCCTTACGATTTCAGCTTTGATGCTTTCAATTACATACTCCCATTGCTGCGAGCGAATACAAAACATCGCATCTCTAATATTTCCGCCACGATGACTGGCAACCTGATACATTGCTCGCAGCCAAGACTCATCTGTTATGAATCTGTCATCACTCGCCAACTCAGCACATCGCACGGCCTTTTTTAAATCCTCAATATCATCCCACTTGCTGCCACAGCGATAGAGGTACTTAAAACATGCCCCACCGAAGTACATCATGTGCTTAACAACCTCTGTGCAACCAACTCCGCTTGCGTCTTTGTAATGCGGCGGGTGATTAACCATGTCTGCTTTAGGCTCAAAATACTCTAAAAAGCGGCTGACACTCACGTCATACACATCACCATTTTCACTACCAAGCGTATTCAAATAAATGTAATAAGCGCGACTATGGTTCGCCCATTTTATTTTTACATCGCCTTCATTGTTTTTGCCCTGCCAAACACTACCAATCTCAATATCACTCATCTGCTCACCTCGATATATGCGTTAGGCTTGTCAATACACGCCTCTAAATAAAGTCTGACAAACTCCACAAACCCGCTCCAAGTACCCCAGCCGTTTGCAGGACTAAACTGCTCGTAATGCTCACGCCTTGCGTACAAGTCACCCAAGGCACGACTTAGCGGCTCTATCAACTCATGCGCTTGCGTTACGTTAATCTCATCGGGCCGCCATAAATATTCGTAAATCCCTGCAGCATCGGCCATTTTGTTTAAGTTATGCGTTACGTTGCCGCTGTATATCTCGCTATCCCAATAAAACTGGCTCTGCTCGTCATAATTCATATCGTCAAAATCACACGGCTTTAGCTCTTTTAGTAAATAAACATCCAAACTCATCTCACCACCTCGAAATCTTGCATGAATATAAACTTGCGCATTGGCACCGGTGTCTTACTATCACTTGCTTGATACGTCACAAGCTCATCACTCTCAAATATCACTAACACTCGCAGCCCTGTTTTTTTATTCATGTAGAGTTTATTAACCATTGTTTGTCTCGTATTCGTTCAGCGCCTCAACCAACAAATCAACCGACTCGCACATCATTTCAGCGTAAAAAATCTCCCCAGTTGTATTTTCATCGTTGTCATACTCTCTTAGTGAGTCTCGTACCGATTTTGCAGCGTCAATCAAATTCTTTAATCCTTTCATACCACTCATCCCCATATCTCCGTTTTAAGCCCCCTCTAACCCCATTCAGCACCCTTTGCATATAAACGGGATTTAAGCGGCTTGTACCTATCAAATTTTGCCAATGCTTACGGATTTAGCTCATATAGCTCAACGTCTACTCGACCGCCTTTGATAATCTCACCACGCTTAATAATCAGCTCGTCTATCAATTCGTCATCGGCTATCACTTTTGCGTGTGTTAGCGCGTCCCAGACTGCTTTTTGATAGTTATCAATGTCAAACTTACGCTTATCCCTACCGCATATCGTTATATGTGCTTTAATGCGTCCTGTGTGCGTCCTGATACGCCCTAAACTTGCCACGTATGCAATGACCTCACTTCTAAACTTTCTAGCCTTAGCGGACAGATACTTGCCTTTTGGCTTTACTAGCCAATACCCATTCACCGAGGGCGGAATTGGCAGGGTTGCTTTGAAGAATGGTTCGGTCATTTGGTGACCTCGCTATCTGTGCAAACATACATTTTCTTGCCGTACTTAAACTTGCCATAGTCATCACAGTCTGATGCCGCTGAATGCCTTCCAAGTGAGAATCCATACAGCAGCCCCACAAGCAAACAAATCAGCATGAAGAACATAGAACACCAAAAATCACCCATCACCTACCCCCTAATAATCTGCTCATAACTCTTACGGCTCATAGTCTCTTTAGTCCCATCGTGATATGTCAGCACCACCGTATCGCTCTTAATCCACTCTTCTCTTTTGACCGTCTTCTTGTTATAAACGTTTGTTTTCATACACTCACCCTCGCCCTACACCGGTTCTCATCCCAATCAGCATCTTTGTTGCTGCCCATAATAAAATCCCCTGCTTCTTTGATTGCGTGCCATGCCTTGTGTACCGTGTCCGGCTTAATCATCACCGCACTGGCTTCGATGTAGTCATTGGTGCCAACCTGGTACATACGCACTGTGATTCTAAAATTCCGCTTTTTCCTCATGACTTGACGACCCTGTGTTCTCCAGTGCCCGGTAAAAAGACTTGCTGCTCGCATCTCCTCAAAAGTCTCTTTGTTGAGCGGTACTGTTAGCGAGCCTTTTTTGGTGCAAGGTGGTAGCTCCTTAACCTCTTTTGCTGTCAGCCATCTAAAATTTGATATATCGAGCAGCGCAAAGGCTCGTTTTAATTCTTGGTCTAGTGTCATGCTTGCTGCTCCTTGCGTCTAAACTTATTCAAAAAGTCGTCAATCTCAGCGGACTTAGGACTATCTGGCTTAACTGGGTTATGGCTGTGCTCAATCTGGTGTGATTCAGGGATAACAAACGTTGCCCCTGCTTTGTGCTCGCTGATAACTTGCTGATAGATACTGTCAAAGTGTTTGAGGTAGTTGTAATCAGCGTTAGCCAGCTTTCCCCACCCTATTCTTGTTGCTGTCTCGTAGATTGTCCCGTGTACCCAGTCTCGCTCTACCTGTCCTCTCATGCCGCAACACTGGCAAGCTGTGTCGAAGGCGGATTGTGTGCTGGGGTAATCTAAGCTGCTATCGGTACGGGCTAAGGCCAAGAAGTCAGCTGGGGCTGTTGGTGGCCATTGCAAACCTAGTGACTTGCGTTTTGCTGTACCAAACTCGCTTGCAGTGATACCTAAGTCATTCAATGCGATGTGCCAGACGATTACTGTGTCTGTGTCCCAATCCTCGTCTTTCATCTTCGATCTAAACAAACGCTTCCAGCCGTTAAACAGGCTTGCAATCTCTAGCTTCGTAATAGCCGTCTGGTGCTGCGAACTCGTCTGGGAATCGCTCTGCAAGCTCTGCATTAAGTTTTTCTGCGTAGATGTCGGCTTGTGAGCGTTTTGGCTGATTGCTGCTGTTAGCTGGTTGATTGTTTGCATGGCTGTGTCCTTGATAATTTGTTTGCTGTGGTTTTGGTTGTGCGTTTAAGTACCAGTCAGCGTTAAAACCTTTCCAGTCTTTGGTTATCCAAAAGGCGATGATTTGATCCAATGTGTGACCAGTTGCCTGTTGAGCTTTCTCCAATGCATTGAAAATCGTTGTCCAAGCGGTTTTAGTGTTCGAGGTCTTTTTGTCTTTTCTGAGAATTAACAAATCATTCCAAATCTGATCAGATACCGATTCAGGTTTTTCAGGTGAGTAAGATTTCGATGATTCTTTTTTTGGTTTATTTTTTTCTATATTTTTCTTTAAAGGTTTTTCTTTGTTTTCTTTATTACGTCCCAAATTTTGGGAGCTAACTAGGTCAGATTTTGGGAATCTAATGGTCATATTTTGGGATGCTAAATTTTGGGATGCTAAATTTTGACCATGTTTTTTAGCGTCAAAGTTGGCGATATTTCCATAATTTAAACTGTAAATAGTCGTCGTTCTCTGCTGTCTTTTTTGATCTAAAAAACCAAATTCGATCAACTCTTTTACGGCTTTTGAAACTGTGTTTTTGCTCATATTGCAGTTAGACTGAAGAAACGTATTAGACAGCCCTTTGTCATCATTTCCGTAACCATCAATCATCCTTACCATTCGCATTAACACGCTAAACGCGACTGGCGATAAGAACGGCTGCGCGTCAAATATCTTATTGTCTACTCGCGTGTAACCTGTCTCTTTCATTGTTTGCCTCTTAATTGCTTGCATTACACACCCCCAGCCACTCTTCCATTGTCTTTGTGCCCTTGCTGCTATTGCATGACCGGCATAGTGTTTGTAAGTTCTCTAAGGTCGTTCCCCCTCCCTTAGATTCGGGGTGAATGTGGTCTACCGCTAAATCTTTATATGAGCTACAGTTGATGCATCGATATGCGTCACGCTCAAAAACCTGCGTCCTAAGTGACTGTGTTATAACGTCTTTTCGCGGGTAGGATGGTTTCTGGTATTCATCTCCTACGGTCCATGTGGCAAATTTATCGCGCCTCAAATGGGTGTAGACATTCGCTATGTAGTCAGCGCATAGCACACACAGCATAAAACCAGTATCGTAAAAATGGCCGCTAGCCTCGTTTGTGCAGATTTGACACTCATAGCAGCCATCACTACCAATTAAAGGTCTTAGGTCGCCTTGCTGGATAAAAAAGCTTGACTGAGCTTCTAGTTGAATATCTTTGTAATTCATGGTTAAATACCTTTGTTGATTGGATTTGGTTTCGGATTAACATCGACCGACTGTTTACGCAGTCGGTTTTTTTACGCCTGCAGTTTGTAGTAATCGACTTTTAGAGAGCCGTTGATTTTCTCTCCATCTTGCAGCTCGACTCTCACCGTCTCTATGCCCTTGATGCCAGCCGTTCTAAGCTGACCGACCGCCTGACTAATCTGCTTTCTGGTAAACCCACAATCGCCCTCTCTTATCTCTTTGTGCTCCAGTAAGTGTTGATATACTGTCTTGGCAGTGGGCCCATAAGTGGGCGGTTTTGCTGCCCGTGGTTTTTTAAGATACTTGGGCTTAGGACTAACACCTTTGATATAGTCCCGATGTACCGGTCTTGGCTTAGGTGCAAAATCTCCCAACCTTGTAATACCCTTCTTTTTGTCAAACTCCGCAACCTCTGCTTCGGTCGTTATGTTTTGCCTTGCATAACGTGGCATGGCCGGAAAATTAGGCTCTCTTTTCATTTTTGCGTCGCTCCTTGTCCTGTTCTACTTTTTCAAATTCACGTTTGATTGATAACTCGTCGCCTACCACCTCTGTGCGTCTTCGTACTTCGTGGCGGCAGGTGCCGTTGGTTTGGTTTGGGCAGTCGTTGCAGGTCATTACGCTACCTCCTTAACTATTGCGAATATCTCAGCTAATCGAGCTAAACCCTTGGGCGTAAACATTGCCTGAGTGGTGGCTTTTTTGGTCCCGTCCCTGCCGTCATAAGTCACTGGGCGCATGGTCATGTAGCCCTGTTGTATGCGGTCACTGTGCGGCTGTAGGCGCTCTTGCGAGTCTCTATACATCCAATTGCGCTTAATGGCCCATGTATTAAACTTGCCAGGCTTGATACCTAGTGTTTTGGCTGTGTCCCGAGCATTTAGACTGCCCTCTGCCGCTGCAATCTCGTCTAGTGCGGCTGCTTTAGGTGCCGCTATAGCCAACTGCTCTTGTGCAATCATCTTGGCTTCGTACTGGTCAGCAAAAGCGCGTGCTGCTTCGACTGGATTAGTGAAGTCCGGCAGTGCCATGACTGATTGCTGCGCCTTACGCTCGCACTCTAAAAAGTAATCTCTAACCTGTTCGCCTTTTTCAGTGCGTACTTGCATCGCTAGCTTTTTGGCAAAGTCGATTGATAGCAGGTAGTTGGTGGTTGGTCTGCCGCCTTGGGTATTCGACATTAAGTCGTAAACCCCGTAGTCCGTACCTTTAAGGGCAAAAGGATTGTCCTGAATATTCTGCTTTGACCATCTCGCCCACTGAGTGCTGTCCAGTCCTAGCGCCTGATATAACTCTTTAGCATCGACCGCTTGCTGCAAGTCTTGGTTTTCGTGAATCGTTAGTAATTCCATTACTTAACACTCCTCCAAGTAATAAATTCCAACTCTATGCTTGGCGCATAGCTCAAAAAGTTTATGTCGCACTTCATATTTAAAGGTGCTGCTATCAACGCCATTGAGCACTTGCGATACTCGCCCCTGACTAACGCCAATTGCGTCACCGATTTGTGCCTGTGTTACAGCCTTGCTATCTAATAAGCCTTGAATGGCTTTCTGATAGTCAAAAGCAGGTATTAAAGTAGTTGTCATGATTCCCTCATTAGTTAACTATTAACTTGACACCGCTATATTAGCAAACTAATATACAAATTAAAAGCTATCTATTATTTTTTTGTTGTAAATTATTAGGAAATTAATAATCTTATGGGTATCTTTATGCAAAATAATCTTGGTAAGCGCGTTAAATTTAAACGCGAACAGAAAGGCTGGTCACAGTCCCAACTAGCTGACAAGGCCGGAGTTTCGCAAGGTGCTATAAGTCAATTAGAGAAAGGCATGTCAGAAAGTACACGCCATTTATCTAAGATAGCTAAGGCATTGGGTGTAACCACCGAGTACCTGACAGATGGCAAGGAGTTAATCGCCGAGCAAATGCCAATATTTGATGAATTTGTGATTGTTGGTGGTGATAATGCGGGCGCAACGCCTGACCCTGACGAATACGTTATGATTCCGCAGTACGATGTGCATGGTAGCTGCGGGAATGGCAATATGATCGGGGATGTGGCAGTAAAGGGAGGTCTGGTCTTTAAAAAGGACTGGGTTGCCAAGCTAGGCAAGCACAGTGGCAATCTAGCGACTGTTTACGCACAGGGAGATAGTATGTCACCCACCATTGAGGAAGGGCAGGTATTGCTAGTAGATACCAGTGAGATAAAACCACAGTCATCTAAAGTGTATCTAATATGTATTGATGAGCAGTTGTATATAAAGCGGCTGGTTAATATGTATGACAAGTGGGTTATGCGCTCAGATAATCCTGATAAGTCCAGCTATCCTGATGTAGAGTTGTCAGCAGAACGCATGGCACAAGTAGACATACAGGGTCGCATCGTTTGGCAAGCTGGTCTGCTCTAACCTAACCTAGTTCCACTAAGCCGCCTTAATTGGCGGTTTTTTTGTGCCTGTCTATATCAGCAAGCTACTAAAATCAGTTATCTAATAAATTATTGTAAAAATAATAGCATTATTATTAGATAGCTATTGACATTAATTATTAGATAGCTAATAATATACACATGGAAAGGCAAACAAGGTTAGGACGACTAACCCAGTGATTGCTAAATCAGAATTTAAGTCGAATGGAGATGCTTATGAAAGCTAAAAACTTAAGAAAAATGCACAGAGCTATCGCTGCTAATAAGTCACGTAAAAGCAGTGATGTAGCTCGCATAAGCAAAATGCAAGATAAAGTCGCTAGTAATTACGACATCCACAAAAATTTGGAGATCGTAGTTTTTGACTCAACTGCATGGGCTAATAGATAAATAACGCCCATAAAAAAGCCCTGCTCAACCGGACAGGCGACAGGGCTTAACTTAAAACGTACTAAGGAGGCAAGTATGCCACACACATTAAGCAAAACGCAAATCAAGATAGACCCACGGGGCTATGACTATGAGATTAACGAGTTTACCTACCACAAGTACGGTTACTTCTACTTTGAAACAAAAGAGCTGCTGGTAAAGATTGGGTTTAGCTCAGACGAGTACGGCAATATCACAGGGTTAGAGGTTGGCGAAGCGCTAGATGAGAATGAAGAAGCCGCTGAGTACGTTATTGATGACAGTAACTACAAGGTGATAGCTGACCAAATCGAGCCGCTACTCTGGGGTGAAGATTACTACGACGGCCATGCTGAGCACGGCATGAGAAACAGCGATTTTTTATACGGCTACTACGCTTAGGAGAACAACATGAAAAAGTTTGAAGTGAATTTTATTCAGAAGAAAGTTTATATGACTGTTTACGTCAACGCTGATTCAGTGGCTCAGGCTAAAAGCATCGTTGTTAGTCATGAAGGCAAGGTCAAGTTTGATTCGGTTAGAGAGGTGGCGTAATGATAGACAAGATCATCGACATTATTGAGCAAGTAATCATCGGCGCTATATGCGTTGGTGTATTACTGCTAGCAATGGCTGTAACCGGCTGTCATAAGCCGCTGTTAGCTCAGATTGAGCAAGACGTAGCAACTAGCACAGTTGAGCCGCTAAAGAGCTTTAGAGCTGACACCAAACACGCTAATGATTTTTTGGCAAAGAATAGAAAGGATGTGGATTATGAAAATTACTAAAAATCAGCGTATTGAGACGCTGGAGCGCAAAGTAGCAGGACTGACGACAATGTTAACTATGTTGCAGGTATGGTCAGACCATGCAGATAACATGCTGACAGAGCTAAATCACGCACTGCCAGACCCTGAATATGACGCTAAGTGTGAGGCGCAAGAAGCTGATATTGATGCGTCGCTAGATAGACATCGTGAGCGCCTAGGCTTGAATAAGCCACAGCTCAAGCAGCTAGACCAAAGTGTTTTTGACGATCAAGACAGTGAATGGCAGTGGGCTGCGACTGATAAAGATGGTGATGTTTGGGTGTATTGCGAAGAACCTAAAATCGATAAAGGGGATAACAGGTGGTCGCCAAGCAATAAAACGCCAGCAAAGGTTGGCGAAGGCTACGACGCATCAAACTGGCAAAACTCGCTAATCGAGCGTGACGACATAGCTAAAAAGCTTGCAGAGGTTGATTTGAGTAGTGAGCTGACGGGTAGTGATCTTTGCAAGGCGATGTTGGCAAGGGGTGATAAGTACGTGCTCTGCTATGCGTCTGACCTTGGTGATAAATACGCAGTAGAAAACCGTGGAAGAATAAACCTTATGACGCACACAGATGGCGATGGTATTTTTTCAAATCGAGCGCGCTGGAGGAATGCAGTGCCAATCAATCAGCGCACAGGCGAGCCGTTGACAGCGAGCGAAGTCGGTTTATAACTAATAAGGAATAAGACAATGGCTAATCAACGTGACGACATGGACGACAGACAGCAAGAAGAATGGTATCTGCTAGAGCTGGATTATGAGTACGAGAAATGGCTAGAGCAGCAAGCTGAGGAAATGGGGAGCAAGTGATATGAGCGACAACTTAAAGATATGGAATAGGGTTAATCAAACTCCTAATCACTTCTTAAAAAAGATTGAGTTTGGTTACTTAAAAGGTAAGAGCGACATTAACCCTCAGTGGCGATTAATGGCGATGACGCAAGCGTTTGGAGTGGTTGGTCATGGTTGGACTTATCGCATTGTCAAGATGTGGTCAGAGGCAGCCCCAGACGGCAGTGTGATGGTCTTCGTTGAAGTCGCTGTCAAAACAAAGTTAGACGGTGAGTGGGGCCAAGAGTTTAGCGGCATCGGTGGCTCAACTATCGTGGATAAGAACAAAAACGGATTGCAGCCTAATGACGAGGGTTATAAAAAAGCGACAACTGATGCGCTGGGCGTGGCATTTAAAGCGGTGGGTGTAGCAGCAGACATCTATCTAGGCAACTTTGACGGTAGTAAGTACCTGTACGACTACAGCGCAGCTTACAACGAGCCACAGCCGCCGCAGCGCAATCCTAGCTGGGCTTACAACGACAACGGGGTAAGAATACTACGTCCTAATGAGTTTGACGCAGCGCTAGCGGCAGTTGCGGCAGGTAAGTACGACAAAAGGGACTTGCTAGACCCCAATAAAATTGATTTATCAGCAGAGCAGCGAAAAGTAGCGGAGGGAGCATGAGTAGCATTTATCAACTAACAGACGACTACCAGCGTCTATTTGATGATATTGCAGCAGCCATTGAGGACGGTGATGAGCCGTCTCTTGATGCAGCATTGGCAGCGTTAGAGCTGCAAGACAATATCAAAGATAAAGTTGTCAATATCGGCAAGTATTTAAAAAATATCAGCGGCTCAATTGATGGGTTATCTAAAGAGATCGCAAGACTTAACGCACGTAAAAAGAGTCTACAGCGTCAAGATGAGCGACTAAAGGCAGCGTCATTAGCAGCGTTGCAGATGCTCGGTATTGAGCGCATTGACGATGACATTATGCCGGTGCGCATACAGTCAAATAGCGCATGGTCGGTGCAGATTGAGAGTGTAGAGCGATTGCCTGAGCAGTATCGACAAATTGAGTACAGAGCAGACAAGCGCAAGCTGATAGCTGATAAAGACCAGTTACAGCTAGACGGTGTGCAGTTTATCAAGGGCAGCCATGTGAGGTTTGGGTAATGACAGACACCGAAAAGACACCGGATAACATCGATGATGCTTTAGCTGATTTTGACAAGCAAAAAGAAATCGAGCGAGATAACAAAGAGCTACCAACGTCAGGAATGGACGCTTGGAATAACATACCTTTTTAATAGTGGAGTAATGAGAAATGGCCAACCAAAATCAAGTAAATATCACCGGCAGATTAGGTCAAGACGCTGAGTTTAAAGCCTTTAACAATGGCAGTGGTGTGTGCAACTTTAGCGTTGCGGTATCAGAGACTTGGATGGATAAGAACAGCGGTCAAAAGCAAGAGAAAACTGAGTGGATTCCTGTTGCGATGTTTAGCAAAGGCGCTGAGAAACTAACCCAGTACCTACGCAAAGGTACTCAAGTCCGAGTTTGCGGCAAGTTTAAAACACGATCATGGGATAACAACGGTACTAAGCAATATAAGACCGAGGTTGTGGTTGATGGGTTTGGTACTGAGGTCGAGCTACTAGGCAGCCCTAGCGATAACAATGGGCAGCGACCTAATAACGGTCAGCAGCAGAGCTATAACAATAATCAGCAGAGCAATCAACGCCCTGCCCCTGCTCAGCATAACAACGCTATGAATGGGAGCGCACCAGTAGACGATGATATTCCATTTAACAAGCATTTTGACGGTCAGTTTTAACAATTAACTAGACCCTGCTGACGGGGCTAATAGTCAGATGCGTCAAGGCTTGATGATGATGCAGCTAAAAGAATCGCAAGCAGCTAAGACCGAGCATTTCCTTTCGCATTAACGTGTGGCGTGTAATGACGCACTTGGGGCAAAGCCGATTGACTGACGTAATCAGTCGCTTTACTTGAGCTAATTGGCTGATGTGTGGGTGTCAGTTAGCTCAACTAAAGTAATCAACAACAAGAGGATAGATCATGACAAACAATAACGGCCACAGTCTAAAAATAGGCAATCGCTATCACTTGGAGCTGCAGCAAAACAGATTAGTGAGCTTCGAGCTGCTAGAGATTGAGGGTGACATGGCTAAGATTACTAAAGACGGGGAGGATTTTATGGTGGTGACTATTGATAGTTTGGTTTTGGAGGATGCAGCGTGAGTAAGATACCGTTAAGGCCGCTAGTTTGGATTGAGCATAGAAGTCCTTTCACTGACCAACTATGCTCGGTTGCTACTCGAACAATGACGCATGAGTATATTATTTGCAGAAACCCAGTTGATTTAGGGTGGTGTGTGCAGATAACAAACTTTGCAGAGCAGAGGGCGATGACACGTAAAAAAGTAGTTGATATTGCAGATGGTAAAGCATGGGTAGAGAGCGACCACTATCCCCTAAATATGAGCGAGTGGGTGCTAACGATTGACGAAATCAAAAGGGAGTTGACGCAATGACTAATGACGAAATTAGAGAAAGGGCACTAGCTGAGGGCTTTAAGCGCAAGCTACAACCTGATGGCGCGATGGATTTAAGCCCGTATGTTTTTAACGCTATCCGAGCCTGTCAGCCGCAATGGATTAGCGTTGATGAGCGGTTGCCTGAATACCAAAACACATTATCAGAAAAGGATAAGTGTCTAGCATTAACCAAGTGCGGCAAGGTATGGATGGGGTTTTACAGCGCAGACTTTAAGCCTAACGAGTGGTGTTTGTATGGTTGGTTTTCAAATGATGGTTGGCATCCCTTTGAAATTACACACTGGATGCCGCTGCCTGAGCTGCCTAGCAAAATAAGCGGTACTCGCTACAAGGTGTTTTTACGAGACATTCCAGATGTTAGGGGCGGGCAAAATGAATCGTTTATTGATGCCGTAATTACAGCCGCTGATGCTCTAAGGGAGTATGCAGCTAGTGGTCAAGGGTTGCCGGAGCCAAGCGAGCCTGAGCATGGTGATGTGATGATTGAGTTACGGACGGGAGATTGAGATGAAGAAATTGACGCAAGCGGTTTTTGATGGTGCGCCTGCCTGGGTTAGGAGTACAGACCTAATAAGCAGTGGTCATGGATTCTATCGCAGCGTGACTAAAGACAAGATGCAGGCGGTTGGATTGTGGCGCAGCTTGATAAGCAAAGAGGATATTTGCGGCTATCGGTCGCAGATGATTGAGCAAGGTTATTTCGACAATCACGGCAAGTACGTGTCAGCACCCGAATTTGACCGTACAGACTGGCAAAACAGCGCAATCGATAGAGAGGTGTAAGGTGATTGAACATAACGATTTAATAGAGGGATTGCATCCCGATGGCTTTACGTCACTGCCAAGTGCTGCCAAGTTGTATGATGTTAGTACGGCAACTTTGAGACGCAGGTGGGATAACGGTGATTTCCCCAAACCAGTCAAGCTAAGAGGTTGTACTAAGAATTATTTTAGGAATTCAGATTTATTAGAATATAACGCAGATTTAGAACAGACGGAGACCGCTTAGGCGGTCTTTTTTTTGGCTAGTGGCTACCTAATTGGCTACCTAATTATATTCAGATTCGCTACAGCCCAATGAAATCAAGGAATTTTAGGCAAAAAAAAGCGACTTCACCAGCACATCCTCGGCACACACTGTATCCACTACCGTTGCTACCTTCCGGTCCTGGCGGGGTTTGCAGTACAATGTTGCGAGGCTACCAATGAAGCCACCATGGCGTATTATACCGATGTTTATCTGAATTACAACCCCAGCGCTAAATTATCTGCTTATAGCTGCCTACTCCCATCCGCAACCGCCCCATACAATCCCATCTTTAACTTATCTAGCCTATCAACGTTTTTGATATAGCATTCTGACACTTATCGCTATAACAGTATCACTATGCTCCGTCCTGTTTAAAACAGGCACCTAGCACACAATAATAAGCCAGAACTGTCGATTAATAATATTTTGTTACAATTGCTTGATACCGTATACAGGTAAGCCCAACCAGCTCACAAAACAAACCTATTATCTGCTCCGTAAATAGATAAAAATAGAGCCTACATAGTACCTGCTGCTCCTTTCAGCATTAGAAAGCTCGACAGCAAGCTATGACCCTACACAATAAAAACTGAGGAAAATATTATGAATAATGTCATGAAAAACAGCTCTAAAAAAGCCACTAAAGGTCTAATCGCTTCTGGCGCCGTTTTATCTCTTTCCGCTTTAATGGCACTGGGCACTACGGCTCATGCTGAGCCTACCGGCTATAATCAGGTGACTTTTAACACCGAAGTCAAATCGGAAGTGGCGAATGACGAAGTGCGGGCTACGCTGTATAAAAAAGCCCAAGCCACTGATGCCAAGACTTTGGCTAAGACTCTAAATACTGCGGTCAATTCTGCTGTTGCTATTGCCAAGCGCTATCCTAACGTGACGGTGAAAACGGGTCAGCAAAACACCTATCCACGCTACGATAAAAACGACAAAATCATCGGTTGGACGGGTCAGGCGAATATCGAGCTAAAAAGCACTGACTTTGCTGCTACCAGTCAATTGATTGCGGATCTGCAAGAGACTTTAGTGATGGACAATCTGTCTTTTGGCGTATCTGAGCCGAAGAAAGACGAATTAGAGCGTCAGCTTATGGTACAAGCCTCAAAAGCTTTTCAAGAGCAGGCTAAAACTATGACTACTGCTTGGGATGCCAAGGGCTATCGGGTCATTAATGTTAATCTAAACACTGGCAACAACTACCCTCGCCCAATGTATGGCGCGATGATGAAATCTGAATCTATGGATTCATCTGTGCCTTCGCAGAACTTTGAGTCGGGTAACAGTACTATCACCGTAACGGCCAATGGTACGATTGAACTCGTTAAATAAGTCTTACTAGTGGCTTATTGGCTAAGCTAGCTAGCTTACTCATTGCATGACCTTAAATAAGTTGGCTTAGTCATAAAAAAAAGCTGTTCCTAATCATAGGGACAGCTTTTTTTATATTTAAATTTAGTCTGGATTCTTCTTAATAACACTTTTGCTATTTAAAGGCTGAACTGGTTTTTACAGGGGTTTGTACGGCGCTTCCCTGTCCACCAATAGCTTGCGAGGCAGCATCTTTAATTTCGTCACTGCTCTTATCTTTATGCAATTTTGGTAGCGCCGCTTGAGGTAAATGCTGCTGTTGCATCTGCAAATAAAGTTTTTGTGGCCATGATAACTTTTCATAAGCCTTTAGCTGCTCGATCAGTTGCTGCTCTCTCAATTTTTTCTGTTGCAGTACCAAGGTATTTTGCAAGATATAAATGGTCTGACTGACCTCAGCAATCACAGCCCCTTGCTCATTGCTAATTTTTCCCGAGATTTGGTGTTCACCGGGTAACATATCAAGCGTAGGCAGCTGTGCGGTCACCCCTTGCGCTACTTCATTACCGTCCAAATAGATGGCTATTTTATCCGCTGCTTTTAATGCTGGCGAGACCGCCAACTGAATATCGATACTTTGTGCAGGCCGGCGATACGCCTGCGAGCTTGCTGGCGTGGTCATAGCTAAGCGATAAGTGGCTGACGTAGAGCTAGCCACTGCCTTGGTATTTAGCTCAGGTGCCGTATTATTTTGCACAGCTAGCGCTTGCCCAGCAGTGCTATTAGTGCTCGGTGCAGAATATGCTGGGGCATTGGTCCCCGAAGCAGCAGCGCCTGGACGAGCCGTAGCGATATGGGTATCACTCACCTGTTTACTGTTATCTTGTTGATAGCTGTCAGGACGGTCGGTAAAGGTAATGCGTCCTGTGTCTTTATCGACGACTTTATAAATAGACGCAGCTTGCCCCGTTCCCGCTGTCAGCGCTAGGACAGAAAAGGCCAACGTAAGGCTAGCAGATAAATAAGTAAGGGGTTTCATCATATCTCTTTGTCATATCAAGATGGGGCTAAAGTGAGGTTACTATAGCAATTATCCCTACTTTGTACCATTGCGACAGCGCAATAAAGATAGAGGAGTAAAAATAGCTTTCTAAATAAGAACTACTGGGTAAATAAAAAATCCAGCCAAAATAAATCTGGCTGGATTTCTTGAAACAAGAGGCTTAGTGATAGGACTGCTATTTAGCGAAATACTATTTAGCGAATTGTTATGCTATTAGTCAATCCTATCCGCTATGGACTAGCAGCTGTAGTACATATCGAATTCGATAGGATGAACGGTGATGTTCAAGCGGTCGACTTCTTCTTGTTTTACAGCAATATAGGCATCTAGCATATCTTTACTGAACACGTCGCCTTTAAGCAAGAATTCGTGATCGTCTTTTAGCGCTTGTAGAGCCACTTCTAAGTTTTCAGCCACTGTTGGGATTAGCGCTTCTTCTTCTGGTGGCAAGTCATACAAGTTTTTGTCAGCCGCATCGCCAGGATGCATTTTGTTTTGGATGCCGTCAAGGCCAGCCATTAACAAGGCAGCAAAGGCTAAGTACGGGTTAGCCGTTGGATCAGGGAAGCGAGCTTCTACACGGATACCTTTAGGGCTACTTACATGAGGGATACGGATAGAGGCTGAGCGGTTACGGGCTGAGTAAGCCAATTTAATCGGTGCTTCGTAATGGGGTACTAGACGCTTATAGCTGTTGGTCGATGGGTTCACGATAGCATTTAGGGCGCGCGCATGCTTGATGATACCACCGATGAAGTATAGGGCGCTTTCAGATAAGCCCGCATACTCGTCGCCAGCAAAGGTATTGACGCCATCTTTAGAGATTGACATATGCACGTGCATACCTGACCCATTATCACCCACTAGTGGCTTAGGCATAAAGGTAGCCGTTTTGCCAAACTGGTGCGCGACGTTATGCACGATATATTTAAACTGTTGTACTTCGTCCGCTTTACGAACCATCGTGTTGAATGACACGCCAATTTCAGACTGGCAAGAAGCCACTTCGTGATGATGCACTTCGACGCGATCTGGACCCATAACGTCTTCTAAACGTTGGCACATAACCGCACGTAGATCTTGTGAGCTATCGATTGGTGGTACTGGGAAATAACCGCCTTTAACGCGTGGACGGTGGCCCATGTTGCCCCACTCGTAGCTTTCATTCGTCGACCAAGCGGCTTCTTCAGCCGTAATCTTCGAGCTTGAACCTGACATATCGACCGACCATTTTACATCGTCAAATACGAAGAATTCTGGCTCTGGACCGAAATAAGCGGTGTCACCGATACCGGTAGACTTGAGGTACTCTTCAGCACGGCGAGCGATTGAGCGTGGGTCACGGTCATAGCCTTGCATGGTCATGGGCTCGATGATGTCACAAGTCACAACCACGGTTGGTACGTCAAAGAACGGGTCAAGGAAAGCCGTTTCTGGATCTGGGCGTAGGATCATATCTGACGCTTCGATACCTTTCCAGCCAGCGACTGATGAGCCATCAAACATTTTGCCATCTTCTAAGACATCTTCATCAATAGTAGAAGCCGGATAGCTGATGTGCTGTTCTTTACCACGGGTATCGGTAAAGCGAAAGTCTACCCATTTAGCACCAGTTTCTTCGATGAGATCAAACAGTTTATTCGACATAAAACACTCCAGTATAGTGATCGTTTAATTAAATATTGCGGTAATCTTGCGTTGCTATTGTTTAGAGATTGTCTAAAGAGCATCATGCTCGTTATTGGTTATCTTGCTTAAATACGGGTGGCGGCTACTCATTTTAGTAGCAGCAAATGCACAGTACTGCAAGGCCAATTATCCATAAAATATTATCAATAGTATGAGGTCATATTCTGCGCCTAAGTATAGGTGAAGACGCTATAAAATCATAGACTCGATTACTAAGCGGCTACTCCCTATTCATAATCTATAGAGATAAGATATAGAGAAAAACGCTGTAGACATCGCCATAATTTTATCCTTAGCCTTACCTATACTAGTGGTGCAAACCCTATGCCATCTTTTACAACCACTTAGATAGCGTTGTTTTTTATGGTCAGCTTATTGTCAGCGCTAGATTATTGAATAATTGCACCAATATAGAACTTTATAATCTCAATAAATTCACTAAAACAGAGCAATCATAGTTTATATTAAAATAATTGCACCAAATTGGTTAGATTAATTCAAAAAAGGTATGGTGGTAAGTTTTAAAGCAGCTATTAGCAGTATCTAGCTGCGTTTTTCCTAATTCACCGATCCGTCAGGCCCTTATATTTAATCCCTAAGTAAATGATGCTAAGATGATCTGCCAAAATGACCTCTCAATAAAATCCTAGCAACTGCTTAGTGCCTCTATATAATGACTGAATCCACACAAGTATTGATGATCGATAACCACGACAGTTTTACGTATAACATCGTGCAGTATTTAGAAGCCCTGCAGCAGGATGTGGTGGTCTGGCAGAACGACGCTTTTGCTTTAGCCGATATTGCGGCGCTGGGACCAAAGGCTATCATCATTGGTCCCGGGCCTTGTCGACCTAGTGACGCTGGGCTCTCCCTAGCCGTGATTGATACCTATAAAGGGCAGATTCCTATTCTGGGTATTTGTTTAGGTCATCAAGCTATTGGGCAAGCTTTCGGTGCCCAAATTGTGCATGCCCGCGAGATTATGCATGGCCGCTTATCTCAGGTGTACCATCGCCAGCAAGGGGTATTCACAGAGCTGCCTAGCCCCTTTAATGTCACGCGTTATCATTCGCTCGTTATCGAAGCTGCTAGCCTACCTGCTTGCCTTGAAGTGACAGCATGGACGCAAGCTACAGATACCGTAGATGAGAGTCGCATTGATGAAACTCTTACTGATGAAACTCTTATTGATGAGATTATGGCCGTGCGCCATCGTCATCTGCCTATTGAAGGGGTACAGTTTCATCCTGAATCTATCTTGAGTGAAGCCGGCTATCAGCTATTAAATAACTTCTTGCAGACCTATGATTTAGCTGTGTTAGACAAGGACGATTTGCCCAGTGTAGGTTAGCGGTTTTTTATATTGCAGCGACTTTTTTTGCAGCAGCTTTATTTTAAACAGCTTTATCTTTAATAAAACGACTACCCTTATTTATATTTATCAATAACTACTATTATGTGAGCCTTTATGTCGACTTCTCCAGAATTTTCTCATGACCATACTTCAGACGCCATTCAAGCGATGAGCGATGAGCAGATCTTCGGCATTTTGACCACTGCTCTCACCCATCTGTTAGAGCGCATTGATCTCACTTATGAAGAAATGCGCAACGTGATGCTGATTATCATGCAAGGCAGATGCAGCGAGGCTATGATGGGGGCAATTTTGGCTGCCCTACGTATGAAAAGCGAGTCAATTATCGAGATTACCGCAGCGGCCAGTGCCATGCGTGAATTGGCCGATACCATTGCCCCACGTGACTGTAATCATTTGGTGGATATCGTCGGTACGGGCGGGGATGGGGCCAATCTATTCAACGTCTCCACCGCTTCTGCCTTAGTAGCCGCCGCCGCTGGCGCACAAGTCGCTAAACATGGCAACCGCGGGGTCTCTACCAATTCGGGCAGCTCCGACTTATTAGAGCAAGCAGGGATTAGCTTAGGGCTAACCCCTGCTCAGGCGCTGACCTGTATTGAAGATCAAGGCATTGGCTTCTTATTTGCGCCCAATCACCACAGTGCCATGCGCCATGCCAATCCAGTGCGCCGCGCTCTCAAAGCCCGTACTATATTCAATATCTTGGGGCCATTGACCAATCCAGCTGGCGTACCGAACTTAGTGATTGGGGTTTTCACTGCGCAGTTGTGTGAGCCCCTGGCCAACGTTATGAAAAACTTGGGCGCCAACCATGTCATGGTAGTTGGTGCCAAAGACGGCTTAGATGAAATCAGCCTAGCCACCTCAACGACTGTAGCAGAATTAAAAGACGGTAAAGTCAGTGTGTATGAGCTGATGCCGGAAGATGCCGGTATTGATTCACAGACCTTGATTGGCTTAGATGTCAACTCGCCAGCGGAAAGCTTAGCGCTAATTCGTGCCGCTTTGTCTGGAGAAGAGACGACTGAGCGTCGCGTGTTAAAGGCTCGAGATATGATTGCCCTCAATGCTGGAGCGGCTATCTATGTGGCCGGTTTGGCTAGCAATTATGCCAATGGCGTCAACCGTGCCCAAGCCGTTATCCAAAAAGGGATGGCTTTAGCGAAACTGGAATCATTAGCGGAATTTACGCAAACGCTCAATTAGCCTATTAGGGTTATCATTTAGCGACCTACTCTTTTACTATCTTAATAACTACTGTTAATAACTACTCTATTAACCACCGTTTATATTTTTGCTGAGAGCATTATGACCACGAGCCCTGAAATTCCGTCTGTGTTACAACGTATTGTTGCTACTAAACATGAAGAGGTCGCTGCGGCGCAAGCTGTCTTGTCATTGGCTGAATTACAAGCGCAGGCCGCTGCTATTACCACACCACGTAGAGGCTTTGCAAACGCCCTACGTAATGCCGATATCGGTATCATCGCTGAGATTAAAAAAGCCTCACCTTCTAAAGGCATCATTAACCATAACTTTGCTCCTGCTGAATTCGCTGCTCAATATGAAGCGGCCGGTGCCACGTGTCTTTCGGTATTGACGGACCAACAATACTTTCAGGGTCATGACGACTATTTACGTGAGGCGAAAGCGGCATGCTCGCTGCCTGCACTGCGTAAAGACTTTATGGTCGATGTCTACCAAATCTACCAATCGTATGTATTAGGTGCCGATTGTATTTTGCTGATTATGGCCTGCTTAGATGATGCGACTGCCCTGGCGCTACACCAAGTTAGTATAGAGCTCGGTATGGATGTGTTGATTGAGACCCATACGGAAGAGGAGCTGCTACGTGCTCTACAATTGCCACATTCAGCCCATAATATTTATGGGATTAATAACCGCGACCTAAATACCTTTAGGGTAGATTTGCAAACTTCGGTCACTCTTAAGCAAGTGTTACTGGATGCCTTTGCAGATGATGAGGCAGCCCCACTATTAGTCACAGAAAGTGGCATTCATAGCGCAGACGATATCGCCTTAATGCAGTCGCATGATATGCACTTGTTCTTAATTGGTGAGCAGTTTATGAAGACCGAGCACCCCGGCAATGCGTTACAATCTTTACTTGCGAGCGTTTCCGCAAACCGCTAAGGTAACTCCCATATCGGTCATGCAGTGACAGAGCGCTATAGGCTCCTAGCAAACGGTAACCGATGACCCCTCACTTAACCAGATTATTCAGACGATATTACTCTTATGGCAAATTTATTCTCTAAAGAAATGCAAGACCAGCTCAAAACCCTTAAAGGCCAACTGTCTACCGGTCGTGATACCTCGGCGACAGATACTGAAGGCGGCAAACCTACTGAGTCTGTAAGCCTACCTACCCAAAAACAAGTCAAAAAGACCGTTAAAAAAATGGGTAGCGAGCATGTCGATGACGATAAAGTCCTATTTATGCAAGCTATGGCTGGCGTCAAGCAAATGGAAGATAAGAACGTAGTCTCTCCAGTTAAATCGTCAAAGAATACTAAACCTGATGCTACGACTTTATCCAAACGTGCCGCGGCGCAAGGCAGTGACGAGCAAGGTCTTGGCGCTGGACTATCTGATATGCAAGCCCTGCTAAACCCAGTCGCTGGTGATGCTTATCTTAGCTATAAGAACCCTACCATCCAAACCAAAGTATTTAACCAATTAAAGCAAGGTAAAATGCGTTGGTATGATGCGGTCGATATCCATGGCTGCTCTATTGAACAAGCTCGTGAAGCGATGACCACGCTACTAAATCAAGCCAAAAACAATAACGAAACGGTCGTAAAAATTGTCCATGGCAAAGGCACAGAAGCTATCTTAAAAACTTGTGTGAATGGTTGGTTGCGTCAATTGCCTGAAGTCTTAGCCTTTGTTTCTGCCCCACCTAAAGATGGTGGCAATGGTGCGGTATTGGTGTTATTGAAAAAGACTAAAACTGACAAAGATAAAGAAGCTAAATAAACACTGCAGATTTTGTCCCCTCCCTTTTGTAAAGGGAGGGTTAGGGAGGGATTTAGAAAATCCTCTCAAATTCAGGCTGTAATAACCCGCACTAAAAAGACCACTAGCCTGATGCTAGTGGTGTTTTTTTATGGAAAAATTAATAACGCTAATGGCTTAGCTATAATCTGTATTGCCCCTATTAACTGTCTTTTTGCTGTCCTTCTTTACTGTCCCTATCAGGCGCATCGTCTGCAGAGGCTTTACTCAATGCTACAGCGCCCTTTTTATTAAAGTCCACCCGCTTGTCGCTAGTAGTCGCTGAGACATCATCCTGATGTACGATTAATTGCTGGGTTGGCAACGCCTGCTCAACATCAAACTTATCCAGCTCTTTTAATAGATCAGCGAAGATAATGTCCTGCTTACCATAGAACTCTGCTGCCCCACTAGCATTCACATAGGCCTGTAATTCAATGACATAGCAATCCTGACGCAACTCAGAGATATGCGCTTGGTTCCACTCTTGGTTGGTCAGCTCGTGCTCATTTAAACACTCATCGAGGTGCTTATTCAGAGCAAAAACGGTATCGATATCAGCCGTACGTTTGAGGTAAATATGATGGTAAAAACGGAACATATCCCGCGAGGTAAAGTTCTCAATCTGCATAGAAGAGAAATCACCGTTTGGAATCGTCACGATAGTACGGTTTAAAGTACGGACTCGGCTCGAGCGAATACCAATATCGATGACCGTACCCTCATAAGTCCCAAACTTACAATAATCGCCGACGCGTACGGGCGAATCTGCCACCACAACCACGCTACCCACTAAGTTTTCGATGGTCTTTTGCGCACCCAGTGCTAAGGCCAAACCACCAACCCCTAATGCGGCAATACCTGTGGTTAAATCAAACCCTAAGTTGCCAAAGATGACAATCACTGCAAAGATGAGCAGCAGCGCTTTGGTCAGTTTCCTTAGCAGCCCTAAAATAGAAACCCGTTCGGTATAGTTCTTTTTATAGCTTAGGTGCTCAGCGCGTTTGAATACTGCATCGATAACGCGTAATAACAACCAAGTCATGGCCAACCACGACGCTATATCCGTCAAACGATTGACCGGCTCACGTACTGTGACTGAGACTCCAGCGTACACCATAATCTCAGACAGAAAACTTGCCATGATGACTACGGACAACGGTAAAATCACATTATCAGTAAGCGGTAAGGGCTTATTACGTAACTTAGGGTAGAGGAAATTGGTAAGGTGATAGAAAAGCCATACCAACAGATAGGCTAGAATAAAAGTGACCAAGGCTAAAATCACTACCGCAGTCATATGCGAGATGTCATAGCCCAATACTTTTTTATCATTTAAGAAATCTACAGTGTAGCGATTGACCAAAGTCGGCTCTACATTTTCTAAGACATCCGGTACTGCCTTTAACGTCTCTGCAGCAAACTGCCAATACTGATCGCCACTACTCGTGACCACCCGCTCTAGGATTAGATTGACACTTTTGTCAGCGACATTAATGCTACCGACTTTTTCTTGGCTCGGCGGCAGTTGGTCATTAAGACTGCCCTCTGGGGTATTATTAATCTGCAGCTCTTGTTGAAAACGGCCACCCGCATCCAAAGCCTGCTTTAATTGACGCACAGCTGTGGTTGGGTTATCAGATTTAGAGAGGTTTAAATAATTACTCGCCAGCAAAGTATCGTTAGCAGCCAGCGCACTAAGAAACCCTTGGACGGTATGACGCGGCGTATCGCGACCAAAGGGGTCTTTTGCCTCAGAACTTTCTTCACCTTCCGTACTGCCCCCTACCCCTGTATCTATTGGTGCTATGGCCAAACTGGCCTGTAGCGTCAATAAACTCAATGTAAAGGCTAATAACCCACGCAGCAGCCACACACTAGCTTGTCGCCAATACATTCGCATAGCCCGGGTGCTATTCTTTAGCGGTGGCTTGGCGGCAACATCACTGAACACGGTTACAGAAGAATTGGCATTACGATTTTTTTGGGACGGGCGGGCAATATTTTTTACGGTCATAAACAACTCATAGCTCATTGCTAGGGGTAAGATAATGGGACAAGATATAAAACTTGAGAGAAACTACGAGAAATAGGCGCTACATGCTACTGAAGTTTCGTGTCGCTATGATAACAATTTTAGGTAAACAAGGTGACCTTGTGTCGGTTTATCTATGCGCATTTTTCAAGATTATCGCCAGCAGCTTTATTATTATTCAATAATTTAATCCGTGTGGTCCTTCACTAATCCCTTGAAAATTTATAATAAATTCTAGCGCCACGCTAAATTGCATACGGAATGGTGCCAGATAAGGTGTTGAGAATGGCTAATAGCCTATTCTAAAGTTAAGCTGAATTACATTCATGTTAAGATGAGCAAACATACAGATAAAGAGGTTTATTAACTTATGTAATTTTAAGATAATAGCCCCATTAATTTTGTGTCTTAATCTTACGTTAGCCTTACTAAGGTCTGTTATGTCTATATCTACTCGTATCACCACGCCCTCTACCCTGCGTTTATGCTTACTGACCGCCATGGGCCTATGCGCTCCAGCCATCAGCCAAGCGGTTCTACCGTCTGTAGTGAATGCAAAAGCGGTGATAAACGCTGAGACCTCGCCAACGACTGAACTCGATGAGCTGGTAGTTACGGCCACGCGTGCGCCTACTAAAGTGACCAATACTATTGCTCAGACTAGAATCGTTGATAGTCAGGATTTACAACGCTATCGCGGTCAAACGGTATTAGAAGTACTCAAACGTCAACCAGGCTTTAGTATTAAGCAGGATGGTGATTTAGGCGCTAGTAGTAATCTATATATTCGTGGCTATGACAGTAAACGTATCTTAGTATTAATTGACGGCATTCGTTATGGCTCTATGTCTACTGGCCAACCGGCCCTAGGCCTATTGCCTGCTGACCAAATCGACCGTATAGAAATCGTGTATGGCGCTTCAGGTTCTAGTGTATATGGTTCTGATGCCATGGGTGGTGTGATTCAGATATTTACAAAAGGTGCAGAGGCTGCAGACAATCAGTTCTCTGTTACTGCAGGTGCAGGCTCGCATGACCATTATATATATGGGGCTACAGCACAGTTTGCTAATGAGCAAGGTGCAAGACTAAGCTTATCTGCTAACCGCAATCAAACGGATGGGATTAGTGCTCTTGAGTATCAAACGGGTATTAATAAGGATGATGATGGCTTTAAAAGTAATAATTTCTCTTTAAATGCTAGCATTCCTTTAACTAATAACGTTACGGTAGGTGCTAGTGGCCTACTTGCTAAATCTACCTCTGAGTTTGATGCTTATGGCGGCACTCCTAACGCAGAGATAGATCAGAAAAATGGCGCAGCATCTGCTTTTACACAATTCGAGAACGATAAATTAACACTGCGTTTAAGCGGTGGTGGAAGCCTGGATAAACTTGATAATAAAATTGGTGATGAGTTTGAAACTAAGCAGAAACAAGCTAATCTTTTAAGTATCTATAAGCTTCCTGTAGGTCAAATGCAAGCAGGCGCTGAATGGCTAAAGCAGCAGGTTGATTTAACTGATAATACCCCTAGCAATGGCTTAGACAGCTTTAAAGAAAATGAACGAACGATTAAAAGTGGCTTTGTCGGGTATCAGATTGCTCAGGATGCTTATGATTTACAAGCTAACGTCCGCTATGATGATAACTCTCAATTTGATAATGAAACCGTCTATAGCTTAGGCTTTGCTGCTAACTTAGCACCAACCTTACGTCTTGGTACTAGCTTTGCTACCGGTTATAGAGCTCCTTCGCTCAATGATCTTTATATTGAAAGCGCCTATTACGTGCCAAACGAAAATTTAAAAGTTGAGAAAAGTAATAACTTAGAAGTATTTATTGAATCTAATACTAATAATCAGATTACTCGTATCACCGGCTTTAATAGCAATGTTAGTGATCTCATTGACAATATTTATGATCCAGTAACTTATAAATATAAAGCCACTAATATCGATAGAGCTAAACTGTCAGGTTATAGCGTTACTTCAGATTGGCAATTTAGCAATGTCTTATTAGGCGGTCAATATACTTATACCAATGCTGAAAACCGTTCTGGTCCTAATAAAGGCAAGCAACTAGTTTTTCGACCTGAGCATACGGGATTAGCTTATATAGGCTATCAAGCTACCAAATTTGATGTTAGAGCTGAAGCAGAATATAGTGGAGAACGTTATAATTCAGCAGATAATAGCACTTCTATTGAAGATTACACCTTATTTAATTTAAGCGGTAATTATTACGTAAATCCCAATTTGACCTTAACCAGTCGCATAAATAATATAACCAATAAAAATTATACGACTAATGAAGCATTTGGTGATCGCTACAGCCAAGACGGCACCAACTTCTTTACCTCGCTAACGTACAACTTCTATTAATTAGCCTTGCAAATTTAGCCTTGTATAGCTAAATCTAGCTAACAGACAGGCTGAACACAAAACGTCACTTTAGGGTGGCGTTTTTTTATATCCAAACTTAGGCAGTTTGCTCAATACAAACTGTTATTTGATAGTAGCGTAATGAAGTTAATACCTAACAATACCACTTCAGGGAATGACAAAAACATCGACTTGCATTACAATAACCTCCGCCGAGAGGTGTTGCACCATCTCCCAAATAAGCCAAATTACTGTGATAAAAATAGTAATTTGGCCTATCTGTTTATACCCATTTTTGCGTATAGGCACAGATGTTAGGCTCGGTATGCATTAGAGACATGGGGTTTTTAATCGCAAACAACGGCACCTGCGTTATTATTCTTTTTATCACTTAAGCTTTTGATAGGAGCATATTATGGACGCAGTGTCTAATGCTGGCTTGACCGCATCTGCCCATACCATCGATCCCTCTTTCACCGATTATAAAGTAGCTGACATCAGTCAGGCTGACTACGGTCGTCGTGAGATTTCTTTAGCCGAAGCTGAGATGCCTGCCCTAATGGGTTTGCGTCGTCGCTATGAAGCTGAGCAACCATTAAAAGGTGCTAAAATCGTCGGTTGTATCCACATGACGATTCAAACCGCTGTTTTAATTGAGACTTTAATCGCCCTAGGCGCTGAAGTACGTTGGACTTCGTGCAATATTTTCTCTACCCAAGACCATGCTGCTGCTGCTATGGCCGCTGCTGGTATCTCTGTCTATGCTTGGAAAGGCGAGACTAATGAAGAGTATGACTGGTGCTTGCGTCAGCAAATCCACGTGGGCGGCGAGGCGTCTGGCCAATTGTGGG
The DNA here is from genome assembly GCF_058189395.1 of Psychrobacter sp. CoH-33_TS_01. Taxonomy (NCBI): domain Bacteria; kingdom Pseudomonadati; phylum Pseudomonadota; class Gammaproteobacteria; order Moraxellales; family Moraxellaceae; genus Psychrobacter; species Psychrobacter sp. CoH-33_TS_01. The sequence continues at coordinate 261,687 of NZ_JBVGQI010000003.1, read as the reverse complement.
ATGCCAACCTAATTTTGGATGACGGCGGCGACTTAACCGCATTGATTCATAATGAATATCCACAAATGTTAGAAAACATGCATGGTATCTCTGAAGAGACTACTACGGGCGTGCATCGCCTCATCGACATGCTGAATAAAGGCACGCTAAAAGTACCGGCTATCAACGTTAATGATGCGGTAACTAAGTCTAAAAACGACAATAAATACGGCTGCCGTCATAGCTTAAACGACGCTATCAAACGCGCTACCGATATGTTACTAGCTGGCCGTCGTGCCCTAGTCATCGGTTATGGCGATGTGGGTAAAGGCTCAGCACAAAGCTTGCGTCAAGAAGGTATGATTGTACGCGTCTCAGAAGTTGACCCTATCTGTGCTATGCAAGCTTGTATGGATGGCTATGAAGTGGTTTCTCCTTACAATGCTGGCGAGAATTCGGGCACTGCAGAAGCTATCAATACGCGCCTATTACAAGACACCGACTTAATCGTTACTACGACGGGTAACTATCACGTTTGTGATAAGCATATGCTAGCGGCTCTAAAGTCAGGTTCAGTAGTTTGTAACATCGGTCACTTTGATACTGAAATCGATACTCAATTCATGCGTGATAACTGGCGCTGGGTCGAGATTAAGCCGCAAGTGCATCAAATCTATCGCTCTGAAGCGGAAGGTGATTACCTAATCTTGCTGTCTGAAGGTCGTTTGGTCAACCTAGGCAATGCTACTGGTCACCCATCACGTATCATGGATGGCTCGTTTGCCAACCAAGTACTCGCGCAGATGTATCTGTTCGAAGAGAAATTTGCTGAGTTGCCTGCCGATCAGCGTACTGACAACCTCTATGTCAAAGTCTTGCCGAAAAAGCTTGATGAAGAAGTGGCTGCCGCTATGGTCGCTGGTTTTAATGGCGTTATGACTAAGCTTACTCCAGAACAAGCTGACTATCTAGGCGTCTCAGTCGACGGGCCGTTTAAGCCTGACGATTATAAATACTAAGGAGATAGGCGTGTCTTTACATAAGCCCAGTATCTCTTTTGAGTTTTTCCCGACGCAGACTGACCAAGGTAAAGAGAAGCTACTGACGACATTTGATGAGCTAAATACATTGGCGCCTAAGTACTTTTCAGTGACCTATGGGGCTGGTGGCTCTACGCGTACGCGTACTCTCGATATCGTCGATAGTTTATGCGCGCGTAGTGACACCCCTATTGCGCCACATATCTCTTGTATCGGCGATAGCAAAGCACAGATTGCTGAGCTGTTAGACCGCTATCAAGAGCAAGGTATTAAGCGCTTGGTCACCCTACGTGGCGATTTGCCTTCGGGACAGGTCGGCATGGGTGAGCTACCTTTTGCTCTCGATTTGGTTAAGTTCATTCGTGAGTATTCTGGGGATCACTTTCATATCGAAGTCGCGGCTTATCCAGAGATGCACCCGCAAGCGCGCAGCTTTGAATTTGATATCCAAAATCTAGTAAACAAATTCAATGCGGGCGCCAATACCGCGATTACGCAGTTCTTCTATAATGCGGACAGCTATCTCTACTTGCGCGATGCCTTAGAGAAGAGCGGTATCGATACCAATGCGCAGCCTTTAGTAGCTGGTATAATGCCTATTATTAATGCCAGTAACTTGATGCGTTTTGCTGACAGTTGTGGTGCTGATATCCCGCGTTATATTCGCAAGCAATTGGCCGACTATGGCGATGATCGTACGGCCATTCGCCAGTTTGGTTTTGATGTGGTACTGCGTCTGTGCGAGCGTCTCATTAGTGAAGGCGTGCCAGCTATTCATTTCTATAGCATGAATAAAGTGCAGCCTAACAAGCGCTTAGTAGAGGCATTAGCGCTTTAATCAGTCTGAATGTTATTAATAGAGGTTCTATTAATATATTAGATATTAATGCCCCTAGTAGTAATATGATTGTTATAATAGTGCGTTTATTCTGTTATAGAATAATAGACTTTAATGTATAGACGTTAAAACCCCGACACTGTCATAACAAGTGTCGGGGTTTTTTGTTCTAGAAAATTATAGATATTGTGGGTAGACTAGTGCTCTGCAAGCTTTGTATCTAAAGGTTTTATTTACTAAACCTACTTTTGCAGATTTATTTTATAATGTTATAACAGTAGATTATTAGCATAAATTTCAATTTAGACTGATGTTTTTATTAACATTTGTCTTTTAATTGTCGTATGATGTTATTTACTGCTGCAACTTTTACTATACTTTTTATTGTATTAACCTTATTTCCCATGCTTGCTGATAAGTTCTACTCGCAAGACTATGGTCCGTAAGGTCTTAATTCTTGAGTACCCTGTGCATGCGTAGATTTTATTTTGATGTTACTTCCTCACTCACCGCCCCCGTAAAAGCTGAGCAAAAGCCGCAGTATGCTACTTTGGCTGATTATGGTAACGAGGACTTAGTGCCCTTGCCTGAGAGCGTCGTGCATCACTGGTGCCGGGTACTAAGAGCAACTATCGGTGATAAAGCCGTATTGTTTGATGGTCATGGCGGCGAATATATCGCAGAGTTGACCGAGGTCAGTAAAAAACACGCTAGCGTGAAACTATTAGGCTTTACCGCTGTAGAGCGCACACCGACTACGCTCACCACTATTGGCCTAGTAATGAGCCGCGGTGACCGTATGGATTATGCCATTCAAAAGGCGACTGAGCTTGGGGTAACGGCTATTCAACTATTGACCAGCCAGCATGGTGAGGTCAATTTAAAAGCCGATCAGGTCGCTAAAAAGTTGCTGCATTGGCAGCAAGTCGCCATCTCCGCTTGTGAGCAATGTGGCTTAAATCGTCCGCCCCTTATTCTAGCGCCGCAGTCTGTTGAGCATTGGCTCAGTATAGGTATTGAGCACACGCAATCTGGTATTCATAGCGAGCAAGTCAGCGCCATGGTAGCTCCTTTATTGCTGCAACCGTTTTACGAGCCCCTAACCGCACCTTCTGCGTTACGTTTACTATTAGCTGTGCCCAAAGAGCAAACCGCCACTGATATACCGATAGCAGCAAAAATAGCGCAAACGACCCAAGCTGCGAGTCCACATATCCACTTCCTAATTGGCCCTGAAGGAGGATTGAGCGCTAATGAAGAGCAATTGGCCTTAGACAATGGTTTTATCGCTTGGCAAATAGGGCCGCGGGTCTTACGCACTGAAACCGCACCCGTAGTGGCCTTAGCCACGCTACAGGCGCTAAGCTGCTAAGCACACTGGACGTTGACGACTTCAACGCATTGTCTCCATTGGCAGCCACCCTGTATATTTTGACGTAAATAGACGTTAACAAACCCAGAGCAGTCTCTACTTTTGATCACTAGTGAGTTCTCTTATGACTAAAATCCCTCCCATTTTTGACAAGATTATCATGAGATTGAGCACTAAATTTTGTCAGCTTTCTGAAGAAGGCATTTTTGCTTTAGATGCCAACTTTGCCTATATACAAGCGAATGAAAGCTTTATAGAAATGATGGGCTTTGAACGTAGCGAACTTCTAGGTAAGCTGCTGGGTAGCTATCAAGCTGACTTTGTTCCCATCACGACCTTAAAACTGGTTAAGAAATCGATTCGGCGGCTGCCGCCCAACCACGTCTATCGCAAAGAAGTGTTGGTTATGACCCGCTATGGTCTAAAAATACCGTTAAGCTTCTCCTTTTGGCATATTATTGTTGATAAAGAGAGCTACTATGTCGGCCTAGTACGCGACATGAGCTTAGAACAAAGAGATCAAAAAAAGATCCAGCACCTACAAAATTACAGTCAGGTGACCAATTTACCTAATCGACAATTCTTTTTACGTCATCTTAGTGATTTATTGCTAGGTAGCGAACATAAAATAGCCGTACTGCGGCTGTGTGTCGACAGCTACCGCTTGCTGGTAAGTGGCCTTGGGCAAGATACTGTAGATAATGTCATGCGTCACTTTGTGAAGCGTATTACGGATTTAAACTTTCATGGCCTGCAGTGCTTTGCCCATTTTGGCGGAGAAGACTATGCGATGTTATTTGATGTGCAAGATGCCAATATGCTCCGTAAGCAGCTTGATAAGCTTATGCAGTTGTGTGAAATGCCTTTTAGCGTGAACGGCCATACCTTATATCTACATATGTCGGTAGGCGTTAGTAACTTTCCAGGCAACGAGCAGCCTATGAATGTGCTCATTAGCAACGCTGAAAATGCCTTGGAGTATGTCAAAAATCAAGGTGGCGATGAGGTATTTTGGTTTGACCCCAAGCTAAATTATAATCATCTGTTAGAGATTCAACTCGAAAGCGATTTGCGCAATGCCTTTGAGGAGTCACAGTTTATTGCCTATTATCAGCCAAAAGTTAATCTAAAAGATGGCTCTATTGTCGGCTTTGAAGCTTTGGTTCGTTGGTTACACCCCACCCGCGGCTTGCTGACTCCTAATGCTTTTATCACAGCGATTATCACCCATAAACTGTCTTTCGAGCTGTTCTTTCAGATGGCTGAACAAGTCATGATTTTACTGGCCCATTGGCAGAAACTAGGGCTTCAGGCTCATTTAGGGCTGAACGCAGATGCCGCTGATTTTAGTAAACAAAATTTCTGTGCGGGGATTGACGATTTATTACATGCTTATAATATCGCCCCCGAAAAGCTGCATATCGAAATTACTGAATCCTCACTTATGCTGCGCCAAAAATCGATCATAGATCAATTGGATGCCATTAAAGCGTTGGGGGTTAGTTTGGCATTAGATGACTTTGGTACCGGTTATGCTTCGCTAAGCTATCTACAAGAGTTCCCCTTTGACTTTATTAAAGTGGACAAGAGCTTTGTGGATAATATTACAACGCAGCCTACCCAGCAGCATATTGTCAGAGCGATCAAAACCCTAGGCAATGCCCTAAATATGCAGATTGTCGCTGAAGGTATTGAAACTCAAGAGCAGCAACAGGTCTTAACCAGTATTGGCTGCGAATACGGGCAAGGCTATCTGTTCGGCAAACCTATGACAGCCGTACAAGCCACTGAGCTGTTAAAGTTACAAGCGGCTAAAGCTACAAGCAGCTAAAATTAAAGGCGGCTAAGCTATAGGCGGTCCACTCAAGTTTTGCTATAAGACCTCAGGCCTAGCTTTATACTTACTGAAATTGCTAATGTTACACCCCCTCTTCTTTAGCCTATGATCATGGCGCCACTGTGGTAGCTCTACCATAACTGTAAGTATCTTTTTATTGAATTCTAATGACTTATCAGTTATGCAACAACACTTGTATAATGATGGCTGAACCTCTATCTTTTACTGCGGTTAGCAGATGACTCTTACCTTTGCGAACTCGCTTAGCACCCTATTACTAGACAAATATCTGCTTTAGTAGCTTGCCTTAAAAATAGCGCCGCATCATTAACTTGTACTGTACAGTATATTTTTATTATTCATTTTTATGCGCTAGCCCTTTAATATAGTTCTATTATCTATCACTTAGTTGCCATAGTGCGATAAGGCTCAGTCTTAAACAGAGCACTTTAAATAGAGTGAGTCTAAAATTAGCCACTAAGCGGTGATAGCTTTCGCTGCTATTTTTTTAATTATTTTGACTTGTTTGATTTGAGGCGGTATTGCCTCGCCCATCATGCCTTTTAATAAGAACCCAAGAATTTTAATCTCACCTCCTTCTTTAAAATCCAAATCTATAAGGAAAAGTTCCATGCAATATAAAGCCCCTTTACGTGATACTAAATTTGTTATGCACGAGCTCTTAGACAGCGCGGCTCATTACCAAACTATCCCAGCTTTTACTCATGTTGAACAAGATATTATCGACAGCTATTTAGAGACCGCAGCCAGCTTTGCTGAAAACGAATTGTCTCCATTAAATATGTCTGGTGATGCAGAAGGCTGTCATTTTAATGAGGGTGTGGTTACGACGCCAAAAGGTTTTAAAGAAGCTTATAAGCAGTATTGCGAGCTAGGCTTTACCGCTTTAACCGCTGAAGAAGAGTTTGGCGGTCAAGGTATGCCAACGTCATTAAACTCTGCGGTCAACGAGTTTATGGGCACAGCAAACTGGTCGTTCTCTATGTATCCAGGCCTATCAGAAGGCGCTATCTCTACCCTAGAGCACCATGGTACAGATGAGCAAAAAGCGCAGTATCTGCCTAAATTGGTTAGCGGTGAATGGTCAGGCGTTATGTGCCTAACTGAACCGCAGTGTGGCTCAGATTTGAACTTAGTGCGCACCAAAGCTGATCCTAATGGCGATGGCACTTATAGCATTAAAGGCAATAAGATTTGGATTTCAGCTGGCGAGCACGACATGTCAGACAACATTATCCATATCGTCTTAGCCCGCCTACCAGATGCTCCTGCAGGGACTAAAGGTTTATCATTATTCGTAGTCCCTAAATTTATGGTCAACGAAGATGGTAGCTTAGGCGAGCGTAATGGCGTCTCTTGTGGCTCTATCGAGCACAAAATGGGGATTAAAGCCTCTGCCACTTGTGTGATGAACTATGATGGCGCTAAAGGCTTCTTAATTGGTCCTGAAAACCGCGGTCTTAACTGCATGTTTACCTTTATGAACGTTGCGCGTATTGGTACTGCTGTCCAAGGCGTGACTGCTTCAGAATATGCTTTCCAAGGCGCCTTACCTTTCGCTAAAGAGCGCTTAGCTCTACGTGCACTAGGCGGTGCGAAATTCCCTGAAAAACCGGCTGATCCTATCATCGTGCACCCTGCAGTTCGTGATATGTTATTAACTACTAAAGCTTTCGCTGAAGGCGGCCGTGCGTTAGTATGCTATATGTCACAATTTGCAGACATCGTAGCTAAAGGCGAAGGTGAAGCGCTGGCCTATGCCGACCAAATGCTGTCTTTCTTGACGCCAATTGGTAAAGCTTTCTTGACTGAAACGGGCTTTGAATCTGCTAAGCATGGCGTCCAAGTACTAGGTGGTAGCGGTTTCTGTACCGAGTATGGTCTTGAGCAAAACATCCGTGATACCACGATTGCTTGTATCTACGAAGGTACGACCCAGATTCAATCTTTAGACTTATTAGGTCGTAAAGTATTGGGCTCACAAGGTAAATTATTGGCCAACTTCAGTAAAGTCGTCCATAAATTTTGCCAAGAGCACCAAGACAATGCAGATATGGCCCAGTTTATCGCGCCACTTGCGGACTTAAATAAAGAATGGGGCGAATTGACCCAACGTATCGGCGCACAAGCCATGCAGAACCCAGAAGCCGTTGGCGCTGCAGCGGTCGATTACATGTATTTCAGTGGTTATGTGACCCTAGCTTACTTATGGGCACGTATGGCGCTAGTAGCGCAACAAGCTCTAGCTGGCGATACTACTGAAACAGGCTTCTATGATGCCAAAGTGAAAACCGCTAAATTCTACTTTAGCAAAATTTTACCGCGTACCCGTACGCACGTTGCCCGTATTGACGCCGGCCACGAACCGTTTATGGACATGGACATAGACCAATTCGTCTACTAAGTCATCTGTACTACTGAGCGACTAATTAGCCGGTTTATTCTGTTATATTTAGCGGACTAAATCGGCCACTCATTTTGTAATATTAATGATTCACTATAAGGAAGTACTATGGCAGTTTATAACGCTCCATTAGACGACATGCGCTTTATCCTCAATGACGTATTCAAGGCCGAGAATTTTTGGCAGAATAACGAAAATCTAGCTCACGTTGATCTTGATACCGTCAATATGATCCTAGAAGAGATGGCTAAGCTGTCTAAAAACGTCCTATTGCCATTGAACCGTACTGGCGATGAAGAAGGTGCAACTTATCAAGGTGATGGTGTCGTAACCACGCCTGCTGGCTTTAAAGAAGCGTATAAGCAATATGCTGAGTCTGGTTGGATTGGCCTAGGCGGCGACCCTGAATACGGCGGCCAAGGCTTTCCAAAAATGGTCACCATGCTGACCGAAGAGATGGTCTTTACTACCAACCAAGCTTTTGCTCTATACCCGAACCTAACGGTTGGCGCGACTTTATGTATGTTAGCTTCTGCTTCAGAAGAGCAAAAGCAAACTTACCTAGAGAAAATGTACTCTGGCGAATGGTCGGGCACTATGTGTCTAACTGAACCGCATGCGGGTACTGATTTAGGTATCATCAAGACCAAAGCTATCCCTAATGACGATGGCAGCTACAAGATTTCTGGTACTAAAATCTTCATCACTGGTGGTGAGCATGACCTAACGGATAACATTATCCATTTAGTCTTGGCTAAAACGCCAAACGCTCCAGAAGGCTCAAAAGGCATCTCTCTATTCTTAGTGCCTAAATTCATGGTCAATGAAGACGGTAGCTTGGGCGAGCGTAACACCCTATCTGCAGGGTCTATTGAGCACAAAATGGGCATCAAAGGCTCAGCGACTTGTGTCATGAACTTTGATGACGCCAAAGGTTGGATGATTGGTGAAGAAAATACCGGTCTGGCCTCAATGTTCGTCATGATGAACTATGAGCGTGTGACTATGGGCCTACAAGGCCTTGGTGGTACTGAGCTGGCGTATCAAAACGCTGCCCTTTATGCCAATGACCGTGGTCAAGGCCGTAGCGATACTCAGCTACAGAGCCCAGAAAAACCTGCAGACGCTATCGTGCATCACGCCGATGTGCGCCGTATGCTATTGAATGCTCGCGCCAACTCTGAAGCGTCACGCTGCTTTGCTATGTATGTCGCCAAAAACCTAGATGAGCAGAAGTTCAGTACGGATCCTGAAGCAGCTAAAGCGGCAGCAGCGCGTGTAGCACTATTGACGCCTGTAGCTAAAGCATTCTTAACCGATAAAGCTTTGGAAGCCACTGTTGATTGCCAGCAAGTCTTTGGTGGTCATGGCTATATCCGTGAATGGGGTATGGAGCAAATAGTCCGTGATACTCGTATCGCTCAGATTTATGAAGGCGCCAACGGTATCCAAGCTCTAGATTTACTAGGTCGTAAGATTGCTCGTAACGAAGGCAAATACATGCAGAATTTCTTAGCTGAGATTCGTGATTTTGTCGCTAACATGCAAGCGGATCATGCTATCAAGCAAGCGACCTTAGCTGCCGCTGATACTCTTGAAGAGTTGACGCAAACTGTCCTAGCGAATATCGGCCAGCGTAAGAATGAAATCAATGGTTGTGCCGTTGACTATCTGCACGCTACTGGTTACTTATGCTACGCTTACATGTTTGCCATGATGGTCGAAGCGGCCAATGGCAAAGAAGGCGAGTTCTATACCAATAAAGCCAAACTTGCCAACTTCTTCGTCGGTCGTATCTTGCCACGTATTGACGCGCATGCGCAGATGGTCAAGTCAGGTAGTGATCCAATGATGGACTTTGATTTGGCTTATTTTGAAGTACCAGCGAGCTAATTTCGCGCCGTTAAGCTGTGCCACATCAGTGACTCTATATAGTTGCTATTAATAATGAAGTACAAAAAAAGGACAGTCATACTGTCCTTTTTTATTTGCTAACAAAAAAGTTATCAACACTTGACCATATACGATTAAAATAGCGAACATTATATTTATGGCTGCCTAGCAGACATTAACTTTGAGGATGCGCCTTGTCAGAATTAAAACGCATTTTGCAGCAAATTACGGCACTCAGCGAAGTGCCAGAACCCTCCGTATTAAAAAAGCTGATTGATACACTTAGAGCTGATGAGGGTGATGCTGCTAAGTCTATTGAAGTGGCTAATGAGAATATTCAAGCGCTCATTACCTTACTACAAACTCATCCTGAATATGGTTCAGGACTCGCCGCTTTTATTCTAAAATTGCTGAACCAGTATCAGCAAATCTCTTTATTTACCGAAACCGGCATCCTGTCTGACCAAGGCTTTATGACCAGTTTGAACCGCTTGATTGGCCATAGATTTTTGCCGATATTACCGCAAGAGGACTCTGTGGTTGAGCTGGTCGATTTTCTATTTGACCACCGCCATGATAAGCGTTGGCTTATGGGGATTAACGAGCAGCTTTGGGATACGCTAGTCAATCTCATTACTGTGGATGTTGCCCATGCTGATTTGGTAGCCACGGCCAAAAACAACCTGCTAAATGCGATGGTTATTTTATCTTACCGTATCACCGGTATTGGCCTACATCCTGAGCTAATGAGCGCCTATCCGCAAGTGCTGGGCTATTCAGCAGCTTTTGTCGCGCAAAACCAAGAAGCCGTGCTATTCGTCAATCAATATCGCCAAGCGCATGAGCTGGATGCCTTAAAAGACGTTACCCCAGAAAATGCCATCTCCACTGCCCCCTTAATGGTGATGCTTGAGCAGTGCGAAGATATCGTCACGAATATTCGCAAACGTATCTATAAGACGGGCATCTCGATTCGCATGACCAATATGATGCTGCGCCTTGAGCAAAGTTTGCGGCGTATGCGGATTTTATGCGAACTGCTAGCAGACAATCATAAGAATCGTGACCGAGCCATCATTGAGCTGACCTCCACGATTATTAGCAGCAGTAAACGCCGCTACAGTATTGGCTATTTGATTAATAACAATACGAAACTACTATCGCGTAAAATCACTGAAAACGCCAGCCGAGTGGGTGAGCACTATATCAGCACCAACAAAGCGGGCTATAGAAACATGTTTAAGAAGGCCTCGATTGGGGGCTTCGTCATTGCTTTTATGGCGACCTTAAAGATTTTATCTTACAGCCTAATCTTAGCGCCTATGGGTCGGGCGTTTGTTAACAGCATGATTTATGGTTTGGGCTTCGTTTTTATTCATATTATCCATGGTACGGTAGCGACAAAGCAGCCCGCCATGACTGCTGCCGCTATCGCCTCCACTATTTCTGATGGCTCCGGTAAAAAGACCAAACAGCTCAATAAACTATCCGAGCTGATAGTGGATATTCTACGCACGCAGTTCGTCGCTATTATGGGTAACGTCCTCATAGCCATGCCGGTCGCCCTGCTCATCTCTTTATTGTGGCTGCAATTTGGTGGCGAGCCCATGATTGGGGTCGATAAAGCCGAACATCTACTGCATGAACTCGATCCTTTTCACTCGTTAGCCCTGCCCCATGCCGCCATTGCCGGAGTGTTTCTGTTCCTATCGGGGCTGATTGCTGGCTACTATGATAACTTGGCGTTATACAATCATATTGGCGCTCGTATTGTCCGTCATAAGACGCTTAAACGTATCCTGCCAAAACCTTGGTTAGAACGCCTTGCTCAATTTATCGAGACCAACCTTGGCGCTATTATGGGTAACTTCTTATTTGGTGTGTTCTTAGGCAGTACAGCGACGATTGGCTTTATTTTTGGCTTACCTATCGACATCCGCCATATCGCCTTTGCCTCTGCCAACTTTGCTCACGGCCTCATCAACATGCCGGCGGATTTAGTGACGGTTAATCTCGTATTAGTCTCGCTATTAGGCGTAGCGCTCATTGGCTTAGTCAACCTACTCGTGAGTTTCTCTTTAGCGCTTATCGTAGCACTGCGCTCCAAAGAAGTTCAGTTTAGTGAGTGGGGTCGCTTAGCTAAGCTGCTATTTACCCATTTATGGACCAATCCTAAAGACTTTGTCTTACCGCGTGCAGAACCGATGAAATACGCCGCTATCGACAGCCAAGGTCAGATGATCTTTGAAGAGGTAAACAGTAAAAAAGGTGGCAAGCCTCTCCCAACAAATTACGTCATCCGCCGCCTCTCCCAAGTCAAAGTCATGCCTGCCACTGCTCAGGCTAAAGAGAAAAAGGCAGCCGAAGCTACAGGCTCAGACGAAAATACAATCGTAGTATTAGATGATGGCTTGATTGATACACCGATGCCGCAAGATGCCCCTACCAGTGATGATAAGACTGCGAATGCTAAGATTTCCTTACCGAAACCTACCAAACCGCCCAAGCTACCTAATTAATAAGTTGCCTAATTAACATCCAATCTAATTAGTCAGTCGCTTAATGGCAGACCTTTGCTAACCATCCCTGTAACCAACAAAAAAGCCCTTAATCATTAAGGGCTTTTTTGAGACTATTTTTTCTATTGCTATGGCGGTTAAGGCACTAATCACATTTGGCAGAAGACTCAATGACCTTGCCATCTGCTAGACGATACGCCAGTAAGCTGCCGCCCCAGACACAACCGCCATCCAGAGCTCTAGCGTGGGGTAAATCCACCTCGCCCTTCAGAGCAGCCCAATGACCAAATAATATCTTACGGCGTCGCGGCACCTGCCATTCAAACCAAGGGCGGAAGTCCGTTGGCATATGGTCATCCAAACTTGATTTAAACGAAAACTCTAAGCTACCATCCGCTTTGCATAAGCGCATCCGGGTAAAATAGTTGGCAATCGCTCGCATTCGAGTATAGCCATGCAAGTCTTCGCGCCAATCGTCCGCCGTTTTACTGTATAAGTTGGGCAATAAGCGATCGAGTTGCATCAGACTGCTCTGCAGTTGTGCCTCTAACTCACGAGCATAACCGCGAGCTTGCTTAATACACCAATGCGGCGGAATACCGGCATGGACCAAGACCGTATGTTTATCCGGGAAGGCTAAGATAGGCTGACGACGCAGCCAATTCAGCAGCTCATCGCAATCGTCTGCTGCGAATATAGGCGCGGTCTTATCTTTCTTCTTGATCTCCGTAGCACCGCGCCACACCGCTAGTAGATTAAGGTCATGATTGCCCAAGACCGTCGCGGCCGCCCCTTGTTCACATAGCGCTTTGACATCGCGTAAGGTATGCAAGGAGTCCTCGCCGCGCGCCACCAAATCCCCCGCAAACCATAACTTATCTTGTTTCGGGTCAAAATCTAGCGTTTTTAGTAGCTTTAAGAATGCCGTATGGCACCCCTGCAAGTCTCCAATTACATATTGGTGGCGATAGCTCATAATCCCTCAAATACTAATTTATTCGATCCTAATCCTAGCCAAGTTGGGTAGGACTAGCCTTCTAAGTCACCAATCTGATTGCTTAAAGCGACGAATTGCGCCACGCTTAAGACTTCAGGACGGGCTTGCGGATCGATATCTGTGGCCGCAAAATCTGCCTCGGTCAAGGTCGGCAAAATAGACGAATTTTTAAAGATGGCGCGCATGGTCTTACGACGATGGTTGAATGCTTCTCTTACAATAATGGCAAATTTCTTTTCATCACTTGCTTGTACCGGCTTGGTAATATGCGGCGTCAAACGAAACACTGCGCTAGTCACTTTAGGCGGCGGATTAAACGCCCCTCTAGGCACGGTTAAAAGATAATCGGTGTCACAGTGATATTGCATAATGATTGAGAGACGACCATAAGTCTTGCTGCCCACCTCGGCGGTAATGCGCTCCACCACTTCCTTTTGTAGCATAAAGTGCATGTCTTTAATCACATCAGCGAATTCGAGAAGATGGAATAAAATGGGCGTAGAGATGTTATACGGTAGGTTGCCCACGACACGTAATTTATCCGCATCCGCTAGCGGAGCTTTAACAGCAGCGGTCTCGCTAGGCTCAATACCGGTCACTTGCGCATGCAACTCGCGATAATCGACGGTCATAGCGTTACTTTTGATAATAGTAAACGCCTCATGACTGTTGGCGCCAATACGGATACGCAAACTGTCTGCCAAATCACGATCCAACTCAATCACCGTCATAGCATCCACTTCGGCTAATAATGGCTCGGTTAACGCCCCCATACCAGGGCCGATTTCTACCAAATAATCGCTGCGTTCTAAGCGGACACTTTCTACGATTTGGCGAATGACGCTACTGTCATGCAGGAAGTTTTGGCCAAAGCGTTTACGCGGTTGGTGTTGGTTTTTTAGAGCCGTGCGAACGGAAGCTGGATTTATACTCATAAGGGGTCTTTTTTAATCTTAATAAAAGGTTAACTAGCGCTAAAGCAGAAATATAGTAAGTCAACTCAAGATTTGACACAGAGTTACTGGTATAAGTTTGCGCCTGCCTTGAGTCTATAATGACTTCTAGCCAGAAAATTTATATCAGTGACTCGCTAAGTACCAATTTCAAACAGGACTGACTATATTCGGCTTAAAATAGGCTTTAGTAAGGTGGCGGCAGTATATCACAGCGGTAGCTTGGCACTTAAATAGCAATGCGTAACTATTTTTTTACCTGGCCGTTTTTACCTTACTGTTCTTCTGCCTCACCACGCTGACTGGTCTTTATCCTAGGGTATATCGTTAGCAATTAGGGGCTAGTAGGCATCAGGGATTAACGATTGGCGGCCATAGACTGCGCCATAGTGAGCGCTTGCTTTAGGCTACTGGCACTCGCTTTCCCTGTACCGGCTAAGTCTAATGCCGTACCATGATCGACCGACGTGCGGATATAAGGCAGCCCCAAAGTTAAATTAACGGTATCGCCAAAGCCGTGTGACTTTAACACGGGTAAACCCTGATCGTGATACATGGCGATGACCGCATCACAATCGGCTAAATGTCTGGGCGTAAATAACGTATCGGCGGGCATGGCTTCTGAAATATCAACACCCTGTACTCGGAAAGTGTTTAAGACGGGGTTAATAATCTCAATCTCTTCCATGCCTAAATGACCACCCTCGCCTGCATGCGGATTCAGACCACAGACCAGCACTTTAGGCTGCGACAAACCAAACTTACTGCGTAAATCCTCTAATACAATCTGTACCGTCTGCTGTACATTTGCTTTCGTAATGGCCGCTGGCACGTCTCTTAATGGTAAATGGGTGGTCACGAGGGCGACCTTCATAGCGTCATTGGCGAGCATCATAACGACTTTATCACAGCCACTTTTTTGCATAAAATATTCGGTATGGCCACTGAACATAGTGCCATCATCCAGACGAATATCCGCTTCGATCAACGCGGATTTTTGCAGCGGTCCGGTCACAATAGCGGCGATTTTATTTTCTATCGCCAATCGATGGGCTAAAGCCAGTTGCTCTGCCACCATAGCCGCATTGGCGACATCAATCACGCCCGCCTGCGCCGGGTTGGTTGCCGGTACATCAATGACGAGGAAATCGGCAGTATGAGCCGATTCCGTAGAGACATCGGCTGCTAAACGCAGTAAAGCGCTATCAATAGTGGCTTGAGTATTCTCAATAACTCGCCAAGTCGGTTTCTCGGTTAGCGAACCGTTTGCTATTAACCTTGCTGCGCGGTCCTCTAATGCCTGCGCATCCGCCGTGACCCAAATGGGTTGTGTGCTACTGGTCAACTCGCCATTGGCCGCTAAGCTCAACACAATATCCATACCAATCCCTGCCGGCTCGCCCGTCGTAATCAATAAGGGTTGTCTGACAGACTGTAGAGACGAGGAGGATTGTGCTAAGTTCAACGACGCGGATAATAAAGACATAAGGCTCTCATTATTATAAATAAGGGTATTGAATTTTATGAATTAAGGCTGCATTTAAAGAGTCGAATGAAAAGAAAATCTCATTACTTTGAGCAGAACCTTTGAGCTAGACTATGGTAAACTTTACCACACTATAACCGTCATATTTGACGGTTTTTAACGTCTACCCCCTTGCACAACTTATCGATACTAGCGTCACGCGACTTACCCTATTTTTGTTATTTTATTTGAGACTTTGAGTACCCATGGCAGAAACGAATAAAACCGAAGAGCTCTTAAACCAGCAGCCCCCGCATAATATCGATATCGAAAAAGCGCTATTAGCCTCCTTGATGAGTATTGAAGAAGCCTACGATAAAGTCTCAGAAATCGTGACCAAAGACGACTTCTATGCCGGGCGCCATCAACATATCTTTTCCGCTATCGCGCATTTGGCCAGTATTGGCGAGCCTTACGATACGGTCATGGTGCATGACTGGTTGGATGCGCAGAAACTGCTCAAGTCAGCGGGTGGTGATACCTATTTGTCTGACATTTTGAGTCAGAGCCCAGCCACGCTATTTAACTTGACCGCCTATGCCCAACGGGTACGTGAGCTCTCTACCTTACGCCAACTGATCACTACCGGCAATGAGATGTTGAGTCTCGCCTATAACCCTAAAGACAAGGGCATTAGCGATATCTTGGATGGGATTGAATCCAAAATTTTCTATATTAATGAGCAGCATAATAAACGCGCTGAGCAACGTGGGCCCGTCGATGTCAACTCCGTATTGTCCAATGTCATGGAGACTCTCGCCGAGCTAAAATCCAACCCTGATGGCATGATTGGTCTACAGACCCCTTTTATCGAGCTCAATAACCGCACTCAGGGCTTGCAGGGTGGTGATTTAATCATCGTCGCCGCACGTCCTTCGATGGGCAAGACGACTTTTGCGATGAACTTAGCAGAGGGCGTGTTATTTAATGAAGACCTGCCTGTGGTCGTCTTTTCTATGGAGATGCCCGCAGAGTCTATCGTCATGCGTTTGCTGTCCTCCTGGGGAGCAATTAACCAAACCCACCTACGTTCCGCACAAATGAACGAAGATGAGTGGGGCAAAATGATGAATGCGGTGCAACATCTGCAACAAAAGCATCTGTATATCGATGACAGCACGGCGCTACCCCCTTCCGAGATGCGCTCGCGTTGTCGCCGTATTGCCAAAAATCATGATGGCAAGTTAGGCGCTATCATTGTCGATTATCTACAGTTGATGAAGGTGCCAAGTTTAGAGGGCAACCGTGTTGGGGAAATCTCGGAGATTTCACGAAGTCTTAAGGCGCTAGCCCGTGAGCTTGAGTGTCCTGTGATTGCCCTATCGCAGCTTAACCGTAGTCTTGAAAACCGTCCGAATAAACGCCCTATCATGTCGGATTTGCGCGAATCAGGCGCCATCGAGCAGGATGCGGATTTGATTATGTTTATCTATCGTGATGAAGTCTATAACGAAAACTCTGATCAAAAAGGTATTGCTGAAATCATCATCGGTAAGCAGCGTAACGGCCCTATTGGTACGGTACGTCTTGCCTTTGAAGGTCAATTTACCCGCTTTACCAACCTAACGCCTGAATTCTATCAAGCCAACAGCTTCGAGAATGATGAATAAGCGTTATATGAATTTAACCCTAGTTACTGTCACCCTTCCCTCAATCTGATAATGTTATTAAGTTGATTGCCATGCGTTCTGCTACCGTCACTATTAATACTGGCGCCTTACGCCATAACCTAAATCAAGTCAAAAAACTCGCCCCAAACTCTAAAGTGCTCGCCATGGTCAAGGCGGGTGCTTATGGTCATAGTGTGGCCGCTTGCTTGCCGGCGCTACAGGATGCCGATGGGGTTGGCGTGGCGACTTTTGAAGAGGCACGTGATGTCCGCGATCTCGGCTGGACCAAGACCGTGGCGATGATTGAAGGCGCGTTTAGTGAAGCAGAATGGCTAGCCGCTATCGACTATAAAATGAACTGTTTAATTCATCAGATGCCGCAAGTTGACTGGGCGCTTAGCCACCGTCCCGACTTCGAAAATGAGCCTAATCACCCCACGCGTACTGTTTGGCTCAAGCTAAATTCTGGTATGAACCGCTTAGGCTTTGAACCCGATGAAATCGTTGCGGTGGCGACCGCGTTACATGACGCTGGCTATCATATTATTTTGGCCAGTCATTTTGCCAATGCCGACCTGCAAGACCACCCTTATAATGAGCAACAAATTACGCTGTTTAATAGCGTCCTAGCACAATTGCACGAGCAAGTTTCCCCAACTATTGGCGCCTCGCTCTGCAATTCAGCAGGCACGATTAATTTCCCCGACTGCCATTACGACTGGGTGCGCCCTGGCATCATGCTTTATGGCAGCTCGCCATTAGACGGCGTAACCTCGCAAACGCTAAACCTGCAACCTGTCATGACATTTAGTACGGCGCTGATGGCCATTCACGACCTGACCATGGGGGCTGCTATCGGCTACGGCAGTCGCTATTTGGCTGAGCAACCGATTAAAAAAGGCATCATCAGTATTGGCTATGGCGATGGCTATCCACGCGTAGTCAGCGAGGCCGCTTGGGCCAGCTTGCAACAGGGGGATACCTATTATCACTGCCCGATTATCGGCCGGGTGGCCATGGATATGATTGCCATTGATGTCTCTGCCGTTCCAGAGCCGCAGCTGGGCGATACCATTATCTTATGGGGCGATGCGCAATCTACTCCCTCACATGATGACCGTCTTGGCGATGCTGGAAAATCACCGAATGCAGCTACAGCAACTGCCTCTGCCCCTAACGTTGATGACGTGGCGGCATGGGCGAATACTATTGGCTATGAGTTGCTGTGCCGCATGACGCCACGGCCTACTCGTAAGATAATCTAGCGGGCTCTTAGCTTAGTGTCACAGGCTTTGCTGCATAACTTTAGTACCAAGCTCGCTAAAATAAAGCTGAAAACGTATAGCCAAATAAGCGCTAAATAGGTTACCTTATGGTACTGTGCTAACACGCCTTGTTAGCCGTTTACAACGGACCATTTTTCGCTATACTGGATTTTTAGTCTATATAACTTCACCGTTTTACCGCAATCGACAGAGATGACCATGAGTGTGCGCCATTTTTTGACCTTACTTGATCTATCGCCAGCCGAACTTGAACAGCTTATCAAACGCGCGTCTGAACTGCGTAGCATGCAACATGCTGGCACGGTGTATCAGCCGTTTGTAGGCCGGACTTTGGGCATGATTTTTGAGAAGTCTTCGACGCGAACGAGAATCTCTTTTGAGACCGGTATGGGACAGTTTGGTGGCCATGCGATTTTCTTATCGCCTAATGATACGCAGTTGGGTCGTGGCGAGCCAGTAGAAGACTCTGCCCGCGTCATCTCTAGTATGGTCGATATCGTGATGATTCGTACTTTTGAGCACGAAAAGGTTGAGAAATTCGCTGAATATTCTTCAGTGCCTATTATCAATGCGCTGACCGATGAGTTTCATCCTTGTCAGCTATTGGCCGATATGCAGACCTATTACGAGCATCGTGGCAGTATTCGCGACAAGATCGTCACTTGGGTCGGCGATGGCAATAACATGTGCTCTTCGTTTATGCACGCGGCCCATCAGTTTGGCTTTGAGTTACGCGTGGCTGCCCCTTACGGCTTTGAGCCTGATCCTGCGCTCATGGAAAAATTCAGCCATTGCGTCAGTTGGGTCGAAAACGTCCAAGATGCTGCGAAAGATGCTCACCTTATCGTCACCGATGTTTGGGCCAGTATGGGGCAAGAAAGCGAGCAGAATACCCGTGCCCGTCGTTTCTCCCCCTACCAAGTCACACCTGCTTTGCTAGATAAAGCCGACCCTGAAGTGTTGTTTATGCACTGCTTGCCAGCACACCGTGGCGAAGAGATTTCCCATGATATGTTAGACGACCCACGTTCAGTCGTCTGGGATGAGGCCGAAAACCGCCTACATGCCCAAAAAGCGCTAATGGAATTTTTACTACAAGATAAAATTAAAATTTAACCACGTCTGAGTGACAAAGGCTGATTTATAAGCTAAATAACAGCGGGCTCATCCTAGTTGAGGGTTAGCCCGCTTTTTTTTAAATTATTAGTATTTACTTTATTAGAGTCCGTTGTTTTTATAAACAGCTATTTCTCACTAAAGTCATTTAACTTAAGAAAATTCTCCATAACCTGATTGACCGCTTTAGGCTCTTCAACCGTAGAGCTATGCCCTGCCCCTTTGATTATTGCCAATTTAGAGCCTTTAATAGCAAAGTGCAGCCGTTCCGCTTTGGCATACGGAGTCGCGACATCTTCATCGCCCACGATAACCAGGGTCGGAGTAGTAATTTTTATTAACTGGTTATAAATACCCTCGCGCTCAATCACACCTTGGGTCGCATAGACTGCGCCTTTCTTATTATTTTGATTTAAGCGCGACAGCCACATTAGATACTCAGCTTTGCGCGACTTATCGTTTAAAAAGCTCTGTCCAAACATAATGGGCATGACTTTTTTACTGACTCTTTTTACCCCTAGCCATTTGATAGCTTTCATAAGCTTGCTGTATTTTGGGATGTTATCAGGGCTTTCAGGATCTGCTGAGGTGTCTAAAAGGATGAGCGACTGTAAGCGCTTAGGATACTTGATAGCGACACGTTGACCCACGAAGCCGCCCATAGATAGCCCAACATAATGGCAGGAGTCAATCGCTAAGGCATCAAGTAAGCCAATAGCATCTTCAGCGAGGGAGTCCATGTCGTAGCCGGATTTAGTGACCTCAGACTGCCCCTGACCACGAAAGTCAAAAGCAATACAACGATAGCGGTCTTGGAAATAAGCCACTTGTTTATCATAGAGCTGGGTACTCCATAATAAGCCGTGGGCAAATAGCATGACAGGTTTATTAGAGTTGGGCGCGCTGTCCTCGTAGTGCAGCTCAGCATCATTGATAGTAATTTTCGGCATAATATAACGTCCTTGTTAGTGTATTAAGCTATAAGTAGCTATAAGTAAAGATGAGTAGCGATGAATAGTATTAAGCTGATCATCGCTTACTCTAGCACTAAAATACGTCATTTATATGAGGAGTTATATTACTTAGACTAACAGACCTGCAACGCTGTCTTGCACAGCCGTTGCCCTAGTGATCCCTGATAATCTTACGGTCTAACGCAATAAGGTTTCGATACCCGTTTCTTTAGCAATCAATAGCTTATCTGCTTGATTGGCAGCGAAGATACCGTTACAGACTACGCCGACGATATTATTTAAGCGCGCTTCCATCTCACTGGCACTTTGCACATCTAAGTCATAAGTGTCTAAGATAACGTTGCCATAATCGGTGACGAAACCTTCACGATAGACCGGCTCCCCACCAAGTTTCGCCAGTTCCCGAGCCACATAAGAGCGGGCTTGCGGTAATACTTCGATAGGGACTGGGAATTCACGACCTAGTGTGGTTACCCATTTGCTCTCATCGACTAAGCAGATGAATTCTTTAGAGGCTGCCGCGACAATTTTTTCGCGTGTTAATGCGCCACCGCCACCCTTAATTAACTGTAGATTTGGATTAACCTCATCAGCACCATCAATATATAAATCCAACTCACCCACGAAGTTTAAATCCATGACTTCGATACCGAGGGCTTCTAGTTTATCTTGCGTCACTTGCGAGCTGGCCACCGCCCCTCTTAAACGCACTTTGGGTAATAATTCAATCAAGCAGTTGACCGTACTGCCAGTCCCCACGCCTAAAATCATATCATCTTCAATATAAGTTAAGGCAGCACGAGCCACCTCTTGCTTTAGTTGTTGCTGACGGTTTGCTGGGCTGGGCTGCTGACTCATAAAGGCCTCTAAGGACTGAAGGAAAGAAGGATAAAAGGGATGCTTAGCAGTAATTTTACCCGATTCTGAGAGAAAAAGGATATTGGATTAACTCATAACCGCTGACAGTTCATTTTATCGGGTCGTAAATCTAGGTGACCCATAAAGCAAAGGGTTGCCCTATGAGGCGTCACTAAGCTAAAAAATCATATAAAATTCCGGCTTAAACCTTGCACGACTCTGAAAAAGAGCATAGGCTTATTGGTCGTAAAAACTTAATCCCGTTAGTTTTCTTTTACCGCAAATAAAACCTCGCTAGGACATTCTATGCTATCTCATTGGGTTCGCGCTATTTTGCAAGCCACCGTTTACGACGCTGCTATCCAAACGCCTCTAGATCGGGCGCCTCGACTTTCTGCTCGTTTTAATAACGATATTCGCTTTAAACGTGAAGATCTGCAGCCGGTCTTTTCTTTTAAGCTGCGCGGTGCTTACAATCGAATTAGCCAACTGAATGATGAGCAAAAAGCCCGCGGGGTCATTTGTGCCTCTGCTGGCAATCATGCCCAAGGCGTTGCCTACTCTGCGGCCAAACTCGGCATTAACAATATTATTGTAATGCCTACGACTACTCCAGATATCAAAGTCAGTGCTGTCAGAGCTTTGGGCGGCAACGTGGATTTATTTGGGGATAGTTTTGATGAAGCCAATCGCTACGCTATTGATCGTGCTGAAAAAGAAGGGCTAACCTTCGTACCTCCCTATGACGATGAATTGGTTATCGCCGGCCAAGGAACGATTGCCCTTGAGCTTACGCAGCAGTGGCGCGATATGGAGTATGTCTTCGTTGCGGTTGGCGGTGGTGGTTTAATCTCTGGTATCGCAGCCTTTTTAGGGGAAGTAGCCCCGCATGTTAAAGTTGTCGCTATTGAAGCTGAAGGGGCGGCCTGTCTCAAGGCTGCCCTAGCCGCTGGCGAGCGCGTTAAGCTTGAGCAAGTGAGTCTATTTGTAGATGGTGTGGCAGTCGGTCAAATTGGTGAGATACCTTTTGACGTAGTGCGCAGTCAAAAAAGCGATGGCTCAGGCATGGTTATCGAGCCTGAAGTAGTGACTTGTAATAACGATGAAGTCTGTGCTGCCGTCAAAGATGTCTTTGAAGAAAACCGCAGTATCGTTGAACCTGCCGGCGCGCTAGCTATCGCAGGTATGAAAAAGTATCTGACTGAACACAATATTCAGGGTAAAAACTGCGTGGGCATCGTCTGCGGTGCCAATATGAACTTTGACCGCCTACGTTATATCGCAGAACGTACTGAAATCGGTGAGAAAAAAGAAGCAGTATTTGCCGTCACTTTACCAGAGCGTACCGGTGCCTTCTTAGAATTCTGCCGCGACCTAAAAGGCCGTAATATTACAGAGTTTAACTACCGCGCGCGTAGCCATACTGCCCCTGACTCCCTGCAACCTGCTGCTATCTTCGTCGGTATCGCGCTAAAAGAAGGCGAAAAAGAGCGCCAAGTCATCGCCAATACGCTCGTTGAGTCGGGCTATGCAGCGCATGATTTGACGGATGACGAAATTGCCAAGACCCATATCCGCTATCTCATTGGCGGTCATGCCGGATTGGCTGACGAACAGCTCTTTACCGTGGCCTTCCCTGAGCGTCCAGGCGCTCTATTAAACTTCCTAGAGAAGCTTGGCCAAGACTTTAACATCACCTTGTTCCACTATCGCAATCATGGTGCTGCCGATGGTCGCGTTTTAGTAGGCTTGCAAGCCTCAGCCACCAATTCACGTGCCCTGCAAGACACTCTTAACGATATTGGCTATGACTGTTCAGCGGTAGAGAATAATATTGGTTATCAGATGTTCTTACAATAACTATTTCATTGAATTGGGAATGACAGTATTCATTTATAGATACTTGTTATTTTCAATTCAACCTGATGTAATTTGAGACAGTCATGAAAAATATTTTTCTTATTTTAATGCTAGTAGCAATATTCTATGGCTACCAACAATTCAAAGCTCAAGAAGGACCTTTTGCACCACAAACTACCATTCAAAGTCTTGAATCTGAAAGGCTGTTTAGTGAAGAAACCCCTACTCTATCCACTAACAATCAAGTCTTTTCCTGCGATGGTAGAACACATTGTTCGCAAATGACATCTTGTGCAGAGGCTACTTATTTTATTCAACATTGTCCTAACACTAAAATGGATGGCAATAATGATGGCGTTCCATGCGAAAAACAGTGGTGTAAGTAGTTTATTAATTAATTAGCATTGGAAAATTTAGTAATTATTTTATTGAATATATTTTTAAACTAATATGAATAAGGTGGCCTAAGGTCACCTTTTTTTATGGATTTGCATTTTGGGTAAAACACACCATATAAGTAAGACCTTTTATACCGTTTTTTAGGATAGCGCTTGATATCAAAGGGGCTGTCACTATAAGGAATATTATTACGCTATGACTGAAAACAATAACAACGCTGCAGCGAAAGTACGTCTGGATAAATGGTTGTGGGCAGCCCGATTTTATCGGACCCGCAGCCTATCTAAGCAAGCTATTGAGGGCGGCAAGGTACATTTTGCGGGCAGTCGCGTCAAAACCAGCAAAGAAATCAGTGTGGGCGACGAGCTCACTATTCGCCAAGGCTCAGCGACCGCTATGACTGAAAAGACTATCGTGGTCAAAGAGCTCTCGGTGCAACGCGGCAATGCCACTATCGCTCAGACTATGTACGAAGAGACGGAAGAGAGCATCAAGCGTCGCGAGCACTTTAGTGAGCAGCGTAAACTGGCTAACTTAGCTCGGCCTGACTTTAAGCCTAATAAAAAGCAACGTCGTGACTTACAGCGTTTTAAACATTCCCAAGATTAGCGTTAGGGTTTTTGTTTAGTCTTATCAATAGCTAGCGATGACTGGCGTAGGGCGACTGCTCCCTATCGTTTTGGCACAATCATTGATAGAATAGCGCGTTAAGTTTGTAGCAGTTAGCGTATTGACTACTGTTTTGCTAGCTTGTGTTCTGACTTGTCGCTTTTTATTAGTTTGCTAAGGTATCCCATGCCCATCAAAACCTCCGCACCACGTTCTGTGTTAATAGTCTGTCTAGGCAATATTTGTCGCTCGCCCACTGCAGAAGAAATCCTACGGCAAAAAACAGCGGTCGCCGGCATGAGTATGAGCATTGACTCAGCAGGTACGGGTGATTGGAACGTAGGGAATAACCCTGACCCGCGCTCACAAAAACACGCCAAACGCCACGGCTATAACATTAGCAAATTGGTCGCGCGCCAAGTGAAAGCGGATGATTTTACTAAATTTGACCTGATTCTCGCTATGGATCAACAGAATCTCCAAGACCTGCAAGCTATCAAAGACCAATTGCGCCAAGATAGTGACAGCGACCTTAAACTGGCCAAGCTGGCTTTATTCAGTGAAGAAGACCCTACGTATTGCGGTGAAGACGTGCCTGACCCTTATTATGGCGAGAGAGATGGTTTTGAGAGCGTCATTGAACAGATAGAGTCTTCTGTTGATGCTTGGATTGAAAGTTGGAAAACGGATTAGGGTAGCTATATTTATTCCTAGCTAGAATTGTTCCTAGCTAGGCGCCTAATTTTTTCTACTTAGCATTCCCTTTTTATTTTATTCGCTATCACAGGCACGCCATGACTGCTTCTTACCTTTCGCAAACCTCAGCTGATTTGTCGGCTTTAAACACTATGGCGCTGGCCTGCCAAGCAGAGCAGGTTATTACGCTTAGTGACGAGGCACAACTTGAGCAAATACTGCAGGATAAAGCTCAGCACGAGCCGTTATTCGTATTATCAGGAGGCAGCAATATCCTGCTACCGCCTAAGTTACAGGCGACCGTATTACGTCCTCTGTTAAAAGGCGTTACGGTAGTTAGGGACAGCGACGAGAGCATTCATATCGAGGTTATGGCCGGCGAAGATTGGCACGAGCTAGTCTTGCACACCGTCACTAGCGGCTGGTATGGCTTAGAGAATTTAGCCTTAATCCCAGGACTTACCGGCGCGGCTCCAGTACAAAATATTGGTGCTTATGGTGTACAACTGGACGATTGCGTAACCCATGTGCGCGCGTGCCATCTCTCTACTCAGACTTGGCATGACTTTGATAAAGCCGCTTGCCAATTTGGCTATCGTGACAGCATCTTTAAGCAACAAGCTGGCGAATGGCTCATTACTCGCGTGGGTTTTGCCCTCCATAAAGATTCTACTCGCGTGCAGGCAGGATATGGGGATGTGCAAGCGCAAGCCTTACAATTGGCTAATGACGCCTCGCGCCAACACATTACCCCAGTCGATGTTATGCAAGCGATTATTGCTATTCGCCAAAGCAAGCTACCTGACCCGAAAGTCTTGCCCAATTGCGGCAGTTTTTTTAAAAACCCGGTAATTCCTACTGAGCAATTTCAAAGCTTACAGGCGCGATTCCCACAAATGGTGGGCTACCGAGTCGATGAGCACTATACCAAGGTGGCCGCAGGTTGGTTAATTGATCACGCAGGTCTTAAAGGCGGCGGCATTGCGCCCATACTTAGCCATGAGCAGCAGGCTTTAGTACTCACCAATCATAGCGCTACCCTTGGCGCTACCAAAGCCTCCCAACAGGATGTCGCAGCGACCCAACATTATATCCAGCAGCAGATATTAGCGACCTATGACATTATGCTCGAGCGTGAGCCGGTTTGGATAGATAGTGACGGGCAGATTAATCTAAACAACACCACCTTGTAATAGAATTAATGCCATAGCAGCAACTTAAAACAGTGACTTGAAGCAGCAAGCTAGACTTTTTAACCTTGATGGCGAATATCATGTACAGTATTTGGAAAGCCCTAATCGACTTGCTAAAGTGGCTATTTGTGATGGGCATTCTAATCGCTATCGTCTCTGCAGTGAGTTTTCTTACCCCGCTTTTTTCCAAGGTCGGCTTATATTTTTTGCAGCACCTGCCTATTCCTAAAGTTCCTAATCTGGTAGTGAGCGAGCCTACCGCCTATCTGTTATTAGGCGGTGGGCTAACGAAAGATGCTGAAGGTACTATCGTCGTCAATGACTTTAGCCGCAGCCGCCTCCAAACCCTACTCGACCGCTATCATAAACACCCTATGCCCGTTATCTTGACGGGGGTAGAGTCGCCGTGGATGTATGAGTGGCTGGTCAAGCATGATGCCAACCCTAAATCTCAGCCGTATCATGCAGACATTGCTGGTCAAATTATTAGTGAAAACGCCAGTATGAATACCTGCGAGAATGCGCGCTTTACAGCCAAACGCTTAGACATACAGCATGTCTACCTCATCACTGGCGCCTATCATATGACGCGGGCTCGCCGGCAGTTTGCGCTCAATGGTATAGCTACGACTCCTATCAACGCGCCGCTACCCGAACCCAGCAGTTGGTATAATATAGCCGCCAACTATCGTCATTCCAAACGCACTTTATATGAGGTCGGCGCCTACTTAAGGGACATACTGATACCGCAGCAAGATTGTCGCTCTAGCGAAGAAGTGTCTTTAGAGACGCTAAAGCGCAGCCGTAAACCACTCGCGTTAAAGACCTTTTAGCTGGCTGCTATTTTTAATTGCCGACTAACTGGCTAGTATCATCCGCCCTTAGTTATAACGCAGAATCTGTAAGGCTAGTAACTTAGACCCATAACCAAACCTAGTAAATAAGCCTAATAAATAAGGCTAGCGTTTCTAAATAACGCACGGGTTCATGACCCTAATAGGCAAAACCTACCGCCGACCCCGCGTAAAATGTTAAAATAGCCTTATCCACCGTTTCTTATATTCAAGCGTCATTACCCCCTGAGGTATTCAATGGCCAGTATTTTTCTATTAATTCCCCTTAGCTTAATGTTATTCGTCGTCGCCATCTGGGCGATTCGTTATGCGGTCAAGTCCGACCAATTCGATGACTTAGACAATGCTTCACAGCGCATTATCTTAGAGGACAGACAAGAGCGTCGCCAAGTCTTACAAGAGCAAAATACTCCTAAACCTACTGTTTCTCCCGCATCGGAGACTATTGACGCTGCCAAAACTCCTAAGAGTGCAGCGACCACTAAGCTCGATTAATCACTTTCCCTGTCCCGAGCATTCATTTTAGCCCGCTATTTATTCATTCCAGCCAGCTTATCGGTAGCTAGCCTTTGAGGAATCTGTATCATGACCTTAGCTTTATTAACGGCCGCTTTATTAATGGGGTTTTTAGGCTCCCCGCATTGTTTAGGCATGTGCGGTGGCCTAGTGGCGGCCTTTGGTCTATCGATGCAAGAGGTCAGCCCCAGTAAGCGCAGAGCTTTGATTGCGACTTATCATTTCGGTCGCTTAATGAGCTATTCATTGTTAGGTCTGATGGCAGGTCTGGCAGGTACGGCTCTATTAGCTCCCTTTATGCAAGGCAATAGCTTACCGCGAATATTATTGGGTCTCGTGTTTATCTTTATTGGCGTGACGATGTTAGGCGCGCCATTTTTAAACCACTTAGAACGCGTCGGTATGCGTTTTTGGCAGTATCTAACCCCATTGCGCAAAAAAGTATTTCCACTGACTACTTTCCCCAGAGCCTTGATGGCCGGTTTACTGTGGGGATTCCTACCTTGCGGCTTGGTTTACGGGGCTTTGTTAATGGCGGTGGTCGGTCATAGTGTGACGACAGGCGCTATGCTGATGTTTGCCTTTGGTTTGGGGACTATTCCTATGTTGGTCGCCACCCATACCACCGTTAACTGGATTCGCAATCATATTGGTCGCTTACGCTTGCGTCAAATTAATGGGGCGGTCATGGTGCTCTCTGGGCTGGCCGTGATTGCCCTGCCTATCATAATGAGTACGATGCATGGTGCGGATCATGGTGGCCATATGAACCATGGTGGCGCTCCTATGCAACACGCTATGATGAGTGACTCAGGAGAAGTTATGAGCCATGATATGGCAAATATGGGTGCCATGACTGAAGCGGAACATGCAACGCATAAACAAGATATGGGTACTGGTAGCGAGCAGCCTAATAATCAGCACAGCGATATGGCGATGGATACTGAGCACAGTCATTAATTCTGCCCACTCTGTCATAGCGAGGCGTATAGTGGTAATAGCCAAATAATGGCACTAGCTAAACAATGACGCTAGCCAACGTAAAAAAGCTTACCAATCTTTAAGGATTAGTAAGCTTTTTTTAGGACATGACTCCGTTAGTTTAGCTTAGCGTCTTACCACTGCACCAGCTTCAGCTTGCTGCCTAAGTGTTTTTCTAAGGCGGGCAAGTTAAAGGCATCATCCTCACTGACGAAGCTAATGCTAATCCCCGTCTGCCCCGCTCGGCCTGTACGACCAATACGATGGACATAATCGTCTGGTTGGTCTGGCAAAGTATAATTGACCACATGGCTGACGTCATCGACATGAATCCCGCGACCCGCCACATCAGTAGCCACCAAAACTTTGGCCTGACCATCTTTAAACTTTTGCAAATAACGCTCGCGCTTTTGCTGAATAACATCGCCAGATAACATAACGACTTCATAGCGACTGCGCAGCTTATCGTACAAGCGCTTGACCTGATCTTTACGATTAGCAAAAATAATCAGCTTATCCACTTCTTCTGAGGCAATAATTTCCTCTAACACGGCGAGCTTCTGATCTTCTGCCAACATATAAAAACGCTGCTCGACCAAGTCACTCGTCTTATGCTCAGGCTCGATTTCTACGAATACCGGCTCATGTAACCACTTATAAGCTAAGCTCATCACATCTTGGTTAAAGGTCGCCGAGAACAGCAAGCTTTGCCGATCGGTATTGGGGGGCATACGACCTATCAGACGTTTAATATCCGGAATAAAGCCCATATCCAACATACGGTCGGCTTCATCCAACACCAAGACTTCTAATCTGTCGAGATATACGAAGTTTTTATTAATTAAGTCAATTAAGCGCCCAGGCGTGGCGATTAAGATATCGATATAAGCGCGCTCTAGCTCATGGAGTTGGCTGTCATAGTTGACCCCACCCATAATGCAAGCACTGTGCAAATCCGTGTATTTGGTCAAGGCCACACAATCATCAAAGATTTGCTGCGCAAGCTCTCTAGTCGGCGCTAAAATAAGCGCGCGCGGCTCACCCAAATAACGCTCTTCATCCTCGGTAAAAGGCCGTTGTAACAGTGCTTCAATAATCGTAATCAGAAAAGTTGCTGTCTTTCCCGTACCTGTCTGCGCCTGACCGATAGCATCTTGGCCTGCTAAAGTATGCGGCAGTATCTGCGCCTGAATCGGGGTCAATTCCGTAAAGCCAAGGTCATCAATACCGCGCTGTACGGCAGCAGTTAACGATAACTGATTAAATAAGGCAAAATCACTCAATGAAAAGTCCCTTTAAGGTTAAAAAATAAGGTTAAACGAATATAGTTAAAATACAGGTTGCTCAAGTAAGTGCTTGTAGGTAGCCGCCTAATACAGCCAAGACTAGGATTTAACTATAATAGCTTAGGGAGTATGGCAGGATATGGCTAGGGTTACAGCATGACTATTCTAAAGACAAAGGTCAAGCTTTAGCGCTCAAGGCAACGATATCATTGAAAAACGGCGCAATGTAAAAGGGACAATGATTTTGGGCAACCGTTATGGCCATAGCACATGTCTGTTTAGAGGGGGCTATCTAGAGGGAGTTGATGTCAGAGACTAACCGTTGAATGGTATATGAGATGGCATTCACTGAAATACTAGAGGTTAAGAAGCTAATTTGCTAGCCGAAAAGATATAGGGATAAGCTATCCTTAGCTTCCTAAACCATGGTCAGGCACGACCCACTGTATATCACCTCTAAGGCCATATAAACAGTATGCAATATGGATACTTACTATGCTTCCTTGGATGACTGTCATGGGGCATGCGCAGTTGCTCATACGCTTAAGAGACAGTTTCTAAGTACGACAAAATCTATACCTGCTTAGCATCAAGCCATGCAGTTTTATAACGGCAGTGAGTCGTAAAATAAACAGCTGCTATCTAACAGCTCTTACATCTTACGCCTCTATCTTGGTCACTTCTTCAGCTTGTAAGCCTTTTTGACCTTCAACCACATTAAACTCGACCTTTTCGCCATCTTTCAGAGAGCGATAACCGTCTCCTTGAATAGCACGAAAATGGACAAAAATATCTTCGCCACTTTCACGTTGAATAAAGCCGAAGCCTTTAGAGTCATTAAACCACTTTACAACACCTTGTTCACGAGCTGACATAATCTTACTTCCTAAAAAAGTTCTTAAGCAATATCAGTTAAATACCAGTGTACTAACAGCGTATCATGGCAACTGACACCAAAGAGTTGAATATCATCACTGAAACACCTCCAACCCATTATATTTGTACCATAATAAGTGACATAATTCTAGATATCTACCGCAAGACTAGAGTGGTCGTTGATGTAATATCGACCTTTTAGACTTTGCCAGCTACCTGCCCGCTCGCCTGTGAAACTATCTTCTTATCAAGCTATCTGCCTGTCAAGATTTGCTCTAGCAGACATAAGGCGTTGAGCTGAGATATCCTTTATTTTGCGCTTATTATCGTAACTTATAATGCTATACCTTGATAACGATTGAATATGCTTAGCATTTATTATTGTTAGAATTCGCTAATCTTTCTAATGAATTGCTGTTAGTTACCTAGCAAAGCCTAACCTTAAGCAAGACTTGTTTCTAACAATAAGCGAGTAGTCCCGGTTAAGTTATAGGGAATGAAACTGTGATGATGCTAGTACTAGCTCATAAATTACTAGTTAATAAATAACGAACTCTTAAATAGCTAGTAGCAATAAACTATTATGTCGCAACATCAGCGTAATCCCGATTACTTAAAAATATCATAGCATGGGCATTCAACAACTAAAAGCACTTTAAGCAAACATTAATAAATTAACTATTAAACTTTTATTATCAATACTAATTTATTATTACCGCCTATTTGCAGGTGCTTATTCTATAAGTTTAAGCTCGTAAAACTAGGACTGGTGTAATGTAGGCTTATGGATTTAATCATTTATTCATATATATTAAGGGGATAAATACTCCTAAGCCTTATACTATTATTAGTAATTGCTATAAGCTAGCTTTGTTAAATTTGCTCCCCTATAAATATGAACTTAACTATCTCTGCTTCAATACTAGCTAAGATAACATTAGCTGATCTATAGCTATCTTCTATAATTATCTAATGAAATATGGCTAAAGAATGTCGCAAACTATTATTACAACTCGAAACTATTAAACAGCTTGCTAAAAGACTGACTTGGCATAAAAATAACTTTAT
Organism: Psychrobacter sp. CoH-33_TS_01; assembly: GCF_058189395.1. NCBI lineage: Bacteria > Pseudomonadati > Pseudomonadota > Gammaproteobacteria > Moraxellales > Moraxellaceae > Psychrobacter > Psychrobacter sp. CoH-33_TS_01. The sequence continues at coordinate 230,127 of NZ_JBVGQI010000003.1, read as the reverse complement.
CACTCGCAATAGTTGATTCAAATTTATTTGACCTTGCCTATAGGATTGCGTCGTTAGAAGGAGTCGATTATGCTAGCCCTCTATATCCTTAATTAAATTGTGTACTGTGAGAGACTTTATGGCCGCTTCCCACCTCAATGATGACCCTAAGCTAGCTGATGCGAATACTGACAAATCATCACCCATCGCGCCTTCTTTATCCCGTAAACTATTGATAATCAATGGCCCCAATCTTAACTTATTGGGCAAACGTGAGCCGGAAATTTATGGTTATACGACCTTGCAAGATATTGAGAGCGATTTAGTAGCCCGAGCCGCTAAACATGGGGTAACGGTGGTCAGCGTCCAGTCTAATCATGAGGGAGAGTTGATAAGCGCCATTCAACAGCATGGTTTACTCAATGCTGCTGCAGAGCAGGTGGATGCCATTATTATTAATCCAGCCGCCTATACCCATACTTCAGTAGCCATTCGTGATGCCTTAGCTGCCACCAAAAAACCTTTTATCGAAGTGCACTTATCTAATGTGCATCAGCGTGAAAGCTTCCGTCATCACTCCTATTTCAGTGATTTGGCTGTCGGGGTTATTTGTGGTCTTGGTGCGCAGGGCTACCATATGGCCTTAGACTATTGGTTGGCCAATTTATACCATACTCCAGTAGCGTCTTAGCGCCACACTGGATTGTATTAAACAGTTAAGAAGAATAAGAAAAATTATAAATAAAATAAGTTAACTGCAGCAATAAGTGAGCTTAACCTTGGTATTCTGTATCTTGGTATTTTGTATATAGCTGGTCATGTCTTAGGGCTTACCTTTAATCCTGTATTTTGTGTCGTCACATAGCGGTGGAATCAATGAGCAACTCGTCTGGAAAACGCTTTTTAAAGTTGGCAGGAATGACTGCCAGTATCGCTGGCAAGGCGGCGAAAAACTCATTCAAGCACTTATCGAGTGATGAAGAAAAACGTTTGCAAGCCCGCTCTGAGTTAATGCAAGACGTGGGGCTACAGATAGCAGATACCTTAGGCGAGATGAAGGGCGCCGTCATGAAAGTGGGGCAAATTGCCTCGCAGTACAAAGATGTGTTCCCACCAGAGGTTGCTGCTGCCCTAGAAAAACTGCAAAAAGACGCGCCAGCTATGCCCTACTCGCAGATTAAAGCGCAGGTCGAACGCGAACTGGGTGCGCCTATTGAGACTTTATTTGAGCGCTTTGAAGAGCAGCCTTTTGCCGCAGCTTCCATCGGACAGGTCCACAAGGCTATTCTGCCGGATGGTGAGTGTGTGGTGGTGAAGGTGCAGTACCCTGATGTGGATAAAAATTGTGATAGCGATTTAAAACAGGTGCGGATGGCGCTCCGTATCGCCGGCGTACTCAATATGAGCCGCGAGCTGCAAGAGCAATTGTTTGCTGAGATTCGCCAGAGCTTACACGATGAGCTCGACTATATTAAAGAGGCGCATAACCTACGTGTGTTTGCAGCCTTCCACGCTGATGATGAGGGCCTTATTATTCCCCGCGTGATTACCAGCCACTCTTCTAAACGCATCTTAACCTTGTCGGAGGAGATGGGCGAGCCTCTGTCGGTTGCGGCAACTTGGGACAATGACATTAAGCAGAAGATTGCGCAACGCTTATTCCATTTTACGGCGGGTCAGTTGTTTGAGCTCTATCGCATGCATTGCGACCCCCACCCTGGCAACTTTGCCTTCCGTCCCGATGGCAGTGTCGTCGCTTATGATTTTGGTGGTATTCGCAGCTATAGCGATGCTGAGGTACAGCTGTTTAAGCGCTTTGCTTTGCACGCCATTAAAGGCGATGTGACGGCGCTAGAGCAAGACTTGGTCACCTTAGGCATTCGCCGTGAAGATGACAAAAATATCCCAGGTGAGTTTTATGAGTCTTGGCTAGCGATTGGTCTGAAGCCTTTGTCCATTGAACCTTACTATACGGGTGACTTTAAATTTGGTGAAAGCCAAGTGCATCATGAGGTCATGGCCTTAATGAAGACCTCTTTGAAATACTTTGGACAATTTCAACCTTCTGCCTCAACCATGATGTTAGATCGTACCGTCTCAGGGCAGTACTGGAACCTAGTCAATCTTGGGGTCACGATTGACTTATCTCCACTAGTGGCTGAATACTTAGATATTCCTACTCCAGCAACCCATGCAGTGACCTCATAAAACCCCCAAACAAAAACGCATGCCTATAACAGACATGCGTTTTTATTAAACATGCAAATCATGGCCACATCGATCACAGAACTCGGCCCCATTAGCATGGCCAAATTTACCACAGTTAGGGCAAGTGATAGGATGCAGCTGGGGTCGCATACTTTTGGTCAGCTCTGAGGTAAAGATGCCCGTCGGTACCGCAATAATCGAGTAACCCGTGATCATGACCATGGTTGCAATAGCCTGACCTAGCGGAGTCTTTGGTGACATATCACCGTAGCCCACCGTAGTCATCGTGACTACCGCCCAATAGATAGAAATAGGGATACTGGTAAAGCCGTTTTCCGCGCCTTCCACCACATAAATGACCGAGCCGAAAATCGTTACCAACAGCACTAGCGATAAAAAGAATACCGTAATTTTATGCTGACTGGTGCGCAGCGCCGATGCTAAAAATCCTGCCTGCTGCATATAGGACTTTAATTTTAATACTCTAAATATGCGCAGGATACGTAAGACACGCACGACGATTAGGTATTGGATACCGCCAAAGAATAAACTTAAGTAGCTGGGCAATACGGACAATAAATCCACTACCCCAAAAAAGCTAAAGACATAACGAAAGCGGTTGGGCGCCGAAAACAGTCTTAATAGATACTCCATGGTAAAGAGAATGGTAAAAAACCATTCGGCATAAAAAAATATAGTGCCATACTGCAAGCGCATATAGAGCACACTGTCCAACATCACTACCGCGACACTGACCACGATAGCTATTAATAGGACAATATCAAACAGCTTACCTAACCGAGTGTCTGTGCCCTCGATGATAATATGAATGCGGTTACGAAAGTGCGTGATGGCTTCTGAGGTGGGTCGTTTCATAAAGGTATCATATGAGTCAAAGACAAGTCACCGCATACAAGTCACGATGACAGAAAAAAGTTATCACTATAGCTAGCAACCAATAAGAATCGCATTGCCGTATAGTCTAGCCCTACCCTATTTAGCCAACAGTCTTGACCAAACCTTTTAGTGCCGCGTGGTTATGAATTTTAAACAGCGACAAAATAAGTGGTTTATAATAGCGGGGCTGTCATGGCAATATTTTGCTATAGCGCACTCTGTTATTGCTAGAGCGACTGCTCTGGGCACACGCAGGTGACAGTGTAGCAAATATCCCCAATAGGCAACATACATAATATATCAACTCAGGCGTAATCTTATATCTTTATAAAGGCTCGCTAAAACAGTGCTGGTCTTATAAAGCCGTATTAGGATCAGCTACAGCCTAAGATAACGTATAGTTATCTGTATATATAGAGCAGCTGTAAGGTCATATAAGACGCTATCACAGTGACTTATAGCTATTAGCGCTAGCGGCTATCCGTCACTTTATAACTGGCACTCAACCATAGCCAACTGAACTAACGAGAATAAGGAAAGAACATGGCAGGTCATTCTAAATGGGCAAATATTAAGCATCGTAAAGCCAGACAAGATGCGGCCAAGGGCAAGATTTTCACCCGTTTAATCCGTGAGATTGTGTCTGCAGCCAAGCAAGGGGATCCGGACCCTGAAAAAAACCCTCGTTTGCGCGCCGCTGTCGAAAAAGCCTTGTCGGCCAACATGACCAAAGATACGGTCAAACGCGCGATAGAGCGTGGTGCAGGCGGCGGTGAGAATGATAACGTCGAAGAGATTACTTACGAAGGGTATGGTATCGGTGGCGTCGCGGTGCTGGTAGAGACCATGACCGATAACGTCAACCGTACGGTGAGCGAAGTGCGCCACGCCTTTACCAAGTATGATGGTAATTTGGGCACCTCAGGGTCGGTCAGCTATCTGTTTAGCAAACGCGGCGAGATTAGCTATGATGATGTGAGCTTAGAAGATGAGCTGATGATGGTGGCGCTAGAAGCCGGTGCTCTAGATATCGAAAATGATGGTGAGAGCTTAATGGTCATCACCGAGCCAGAAAACTTTGGGGCGGTCCAAGATGCCTTGAGTGCAGCAGGCCTAGCCTCTGACAACGCTGAAGTGACTATGTCTCCGGCTACTACTGCAGTCATAGACAATATTGATGACGCGCAGAAAGTTATGAAAATGCTTGAGATGTTAGAGGACTTAGACGATGTGCAAGAAGTCTATAATAACGTCAACTTTACGGAAGAAGTCATGGCGCAGCTCGAGGAAGGCGCGGAATAACTTCTATCAGCTTATGGCTGGGATAGCGGGTGATATGCACTTGGTCAAAGTTGCTATTGTGACTTAACTGAGTGGCGGCCGCGGGCTCAGTTAATATATAGTTCGGTTGATACTGCTGCTGGCACTGATATTTGTCCGTGTGTATCAACAACCAAAGCTCATCAAGGGGTCGGCGTTTATGATAAGCCGATACCTTGTGAGCTTTTTTTTGCATGGCCGCCTCAATATCCATTTGCGTAATCTGCAAGCGTGGCAGCTGACGTGGGCGCTTGTTAGAGCCCTCTGTAGCCATATAAAGCGTCTTAACCGGCATCTGAAAGTTCAGATAGCTCGCCTGCTGTTGTCGCTGCCTGGCTATTGCTTGTAAACCCTGCCAATACCAGCGTTTTGCAATCAATGCCGTCTCCCCCATCTGATCCCATAACCTTGGCAAGGTGGTCAGCTCTATACCAACATAATATAAGCGGCACTGCCGATAAAAAATCAAGGTAAAGTCAGGCTCGCGGCCATCATCCTTCCCTGAGATGATGTGCAACGGATTCAGACCGCTAATCATAAGGTAATGACTGAGATATACCCATTCGCGTTGCCGTTTACTTTGGTTTTGGCGACTGCTACTGGCATAGCTATTGAGCAGCGTAGACACTACTGGCGCAGTATTTTGTGATGGTTTTAAGGGTGTTTGCTTTACAGGGGCGGGCTGATGAGATGGGGCGGTATCTAAAGTCGTTGGCTGAGCAGCTACAAGCGACTGAGTATCATCTAACCTACTGCCCGCTTTCATAATATCGGGGCGCTAGCGGTCAGCTCCGTCTCAATATTGCGGGTATTATAAGTTTTATTTTGCCAATAACCGCTGCTGCGCAAACTGTGTCGTCGGCTATATTGTCGGCTAGCCCTGACCATCCTCACCCCCTTTTATTAGCGTATGCCCTGTTAATCGCTTTTATCACTATTTATCTCTACTCTCTACTATAGCAAATAAGCGGGTCAACGATTAAGACGGTTTTATGACAGTGGTTAGCTGTTTTGCATAAGGCTATTAGCAAGGCTAGTTATTAACAAGGTTAGGGTTTAATAAGACAGGGAGATGCAGCAGCCTGATTAGCGCCATACAAGGGTTATGACGCCTCTATACTAAGCAGATAGCGTTTTTTATCAAGACCACCAGTATAGCCGCCTAAGCCACCATCACTGGCAATCACTCGATGACAAGGAATTATAATAGAAAAGGGGTTTTTGCCATTGGCATTGGCGACGGCTCGAAAAGCGGTCGGTTGACCAATATTGGCTGCTAATTGCGCATAGCTGATGGTTTGGCCATAAGGAATAGCCTGCAGGGCTCGCCAAACCCGCTGCTGAAAGGCCGTGCCCATGGAAATATCCAACGGCAGCTCAAAAGTAGCTAAGTTACCCGCCGCATAATCTTTGAGCTGTCGTATAGCGGTGAGCAGTAAATCCTGTAAATCGTTTTCCTTACTTAGGCTATTTTGCTGAACAAAGGTTGTATCGTCATCCGTAAGGCGATAGTGTTTTTTCAATTTACCCAGTGATTTACTGTCCTGCTCGGCGGTATGGGCATTATCTGCAGTGAGCCAATCTAAAAATACCAGCTTCGGCTGGCCGTCCACATAATGACTGGCCAGCAGTAACTCAAAGTTGGGTATGCTTGCCGCTGTCATTATCATGGTCATCTCCTAGGGTTTTAATTAGCAACACTGCCGCGCTTCACGTAGTCCTTATAGTCGTTGTTTTAGTAGCAACCTACTCATCAGTCTCAAATAAGGCTGCGACGAACTGCTTAGGACTAAAGGCACGTAAGTCATCGATAGACTCACCCACCCCAATATAACGAATCGGCACATTGGTGGTCTCAGCAATGTTGAAGACCACGCCGCCTTTTGCTGTACCATCTAGCTTGGTCACAGTAATACCGGTTAGCGGTACGGCTTGGTTAAAGATTTCTACTTGGTTAATAGCATTCTGACCGGTACCGGCATCTAGGACAATCATCCCTTCATGCGGCGCTTCGGGATCGGCCTTGCGCATAACGCGGACGACTTTTTCTAACTCTGCCATCAGATGCGTTTTATTCTGCAAGCGACCTGCAGTATCGGCGATAAGCACATCAATACCTCTAGCCTTTGCCGCTTGCATAGCATCAAACACTACCGAAGCACTGTCGGCGCCATGACCTTGGGCGATGACCGGAATATTATTACGCTCGCCCCAAACTTGTAACTGCTCAGTCGCTGCTGCACGGAACGTATCACCTGCCGCTAACATGACCGACTTGCCCTCACCTTGTAGGCGCTTGGCCAATTTACCAATCGTGGTGGTTTTACCCACGCCGTTGACACCGACCATAAGAATAACAAAAGGCTTTTTCGTCGTATCAATCACTAACGGGGCGACTTTGGGCTCTAAGATATCCACCAGCTCTTGCTGCAAGGCTTTATATAGCGAATGTGAATAAATCAAATCGCCACGCGCCGTCTGCTCAGTCAAACTCTTGATAATACGGTTGGTCGCATTGACCCCAATATCGGCCACCAGCAATTGGTCTTCAACTTCTTCTAACAGCTCGTCATCGATTTCTTTACCACCGATAAGGATGTTGACCATACCTTCGGCTAAGTTTTTCCGCGACTTGCTTAGCCCCGACTTCATGCGGTTAAACCAGCTGCCTTTTTTAGGTTCAGCGTCTTGAGGTTGCGCAGACTTGTTTGCGCTAATATTGGCTTGGCTAAAACTGTCGGTAGCGGTTTGATTGGCTACTGCGCTACTGACCGGCTCTGGTGTTTTTGGTGCAGGAGCTGGCGTTGGGTTAGCGTCTGCCTTAGTCTCATCAATAACGGTAATTTGCGGTGGCAGGTTTGGCACGATATCAATATCACTGTCCTCAGTAGGACTAGCAAGATCAGCGCTGGCTACAGGAGTACGGGGAGCCTCCTCTACAATCGCAACCGACTGCACCGGCATACTTGGCAGCGTAATATCATCGTCCTCTAACTCATCCAGACTTCCATCAAGATCAATGACTACTCGGGTTGGATTATTTTGGTTATTCATACACCTGGCCTATCATAAAGTTAAACAAAAAAGTTAGATGAAAATATCGAGGCAACGCACACCCTTGTGGGCTGTATTTAGCTTAACGTCCTGCCGCTGCTGGCCCTATAGTTTAGCATATTTCCTCTCAAGTCATATTTGCCTTTGTCAGTCTGATAGCATGATTAACATTGGTTATCTTAGTATTTATAAGCCCTTTTAGGTTTTATAAGACTCTTTATAGTCCTGCAGCCATCATGCGGTAACTGTGATAGATTAGAGAGCCGCTACTTACTCTGATAGCGAACCCTAACCTTGTGAGAGTTGCTTAAGAATTCATCACAAAAATAGCACCTAGACCACGTATACCCTAGCGTATAACTTAGCTACAGTCTGTTCAGGATGGTAGGGTATAAATTAGCATAATGGCTACCTTTTTATAGGGCAGCTCTTCATATACAAATATTTTATGCGAATATAGGCAAAAACTTTTCTATCCTACCTATTTTATTAGTTCACGTTTTATTAGCCTACGCTCTTTTTTATTACTTGTAAGGATTTACCATGTCTAAAGTATCAGCTATCACGGTAGCTTCTCCCTCTGTTAATGCTGCCAAATCAAAGCTACCGCAAGCGGTTATGACCCTAGCTACTCTGTTGGTGGCGGGTACGATAGCGACGGGTTGCAGCACTACCCCAACCGTTAAACCTACTGCTACGGTCATTATGGGCGTGCATACCAGTCTTTAATAGCCCGTTTTTTAATAGCGGCTTTTAATAATGGCTGTTAATAATAACGGTCACTACTGACTTTTTAACCACGGCTTTTTAACAACAACTGCCAGTGAAGCAAGCTAGTAATAAATAAGTGGCCTCTTTTGCCACCTATCTTAATCCATTATATTTACAGCACTCAATCCAATAATAAGAGAGTCCCATGCTGCCCTTTATCGACCTTATTGCTACCCCACGCTCAGCGCTTACGCTCGCCCGCCAGCCTATTTTTAAACCCGCTATCAAGATGGTGCTCACTATGAGTATTAGCAGCGTTCTGCTAATGGGTTGCCAGTCTCTATCATCACCAGCAACCAGCACTACGGCTCCTACTTCGGTGGCGGTGACTGATAAAGCTGAAGCAACTATTCCTACTACCAGCGGCAATGAGCAAGCTAATGCGCTAACTATGGATTTATCAGGCCGTCATGAATACCAGTTGGATAATGGCTTAAAGGTAGTGATTAAAGAAGACCACCGTGCGCCCGTGGTAATGACGCAGCTATGGTACAAGGTAGGCTCTAGCGATGAACCGGTGAATAAAGGCGGTATTTCGCATCTGCTCGAGCATCTTATGTTTAAGGGCACGGCGAAAGTCTCGAGCACCGACTTTGAGCGTTTAATCTCTAAATATGGTGGGGTCAATAATGCCTTTACCAGTTACGATTACACAGGGTATTACGAACTGTTCCCTGCCAATCGCTTGGGACTAGCGCTCGAGTTAGAAGCTGATCGTATGACCAACCTTAAGTTTGATGCGGGCACTTTTGCCAAAGAGCATCAAGTCGTCATGGAAGAGCGCCGCCAGCGTACCGATGACAATCCTCTGGCCAAAGCTTATGAAGAGTTTCGCTTATTGGCGCTACCCGACAGCCCTAAGGGAGAGTCCGTTATTGGCCCCATGGCTGAGCTCGAGTCGATTACCTTACCCGAGCTTAAAGCCTGGTATGAGCAGTGGTACGCCCCTAACAATGCCACTTTAGTCATCGTAGGTGACGTCAAGCCCGCAGCAGCGCTCGCCCAAGTGAAACGATACTTTGGTGGGTTAAAAGAGCGGCCTTTGCCCGCGCGGCCAAGTGTGCGCCAGACCGGATTCCGCGGCTATCAAGAGACTACGACCAAGCAAGCCGTCAAAGTGCCTACCTTATTAATGGGCTATAACGTGCCAAGCCTGTGGTCGGCCAAACAGAAAGAGTCCGCACAACCGCCAGTCGCCAGCAAAGATACTTTTGCGCTGTCCTTAGCCCAAGATGTTTTAGATGGTGGCTTATCTGCCCGTCTTGAGAGTCGCTTAGTGCGTGAGCAAGGCTTGCTGGCCTCCGTGGGTACTTCTTATAGTCTATTAGATCGTGGTGATGGACTCTTCTTAATTCAGGCCACGCCAAGAGATGGGGTGACCTTAGCGCAAGCGCAAGCCGCTATTCTGGCAGAAATCGACAAGTTAAAAGTCGAGCCTATCGATACCGATGAGATTGCCCGCGCTAAGACCAATACCATGACCGGGCTTATCTATGCCCAAGACAGTATGGAGGGGCAAGCGCAAATGATTGGCTCTTTACAATCTATTGGTCTAGACGATACCTTATTGGCACGCTTGCCAGCCGAGTTGGAGGGCATCAGCATTGCCGATATTCAACAGGCTGCTAAGACTTATCTGGTAAAAGACAATTTGTCAGTGATGTATGTCGAGCCTAAATAATGAGTCATAGCCTCCGTATTAATGCTAATGACTAATGATAAATTGCTACTTATCGAGAGACGCTCATGCGCCCTACCCTTGCTAACTATAAAAAAATTTTAGATAAAAATCTTATGATGAATAAACTTACTAACAATCAATCGGATAACATTAATTTAACGGATAACACGACTTTAACCGACCCTGTTGCTTTAACAGCCATCCGTAAACTCGGGCAGCCACGTCGTGTCTCCGCAGCGCTGATCTCATTACTCATCGGCACAGCAGCCACAGTACCGCTTAGCGCGCAGGCGGTAGCAGAAGAGCAACGCGGCGGTAGCGAAATATCGGCAGAAGAGGCTGCAAAACCTTTGCCTAAACTCAGCAGCTTAGCTAATACTAGCGAATTAACGCTAACTTTACCCGATATTCAAAAGTTTAAAACGGCTTCCGGCGTGCCCGTAGCTTTTGTCTCTACCCCTACGCTGCCTATTGTGGATATAGATTTACGGTTTAATGCCGGCAGTGCCAGAGATGCCGGTATCCGTGCGGATGGTTACGGTATTGCCAGTATGACGGCGACCATGCTTGAGCAAGGTACCAAAGATCTGAATGAAGATGAGTTTACCCGAGCGGTAGAAACTTTAGGTATCGAGCTTAGTAGCAGCGCTTACAAAGATATGTTTATTGTCTCGCTGCGCAGTTTGTCTGACGAGGCGCATTTAGCTCCTGCCTTAACCTTGGTCGAGCAGATGCTAGCTAACCCTAGCTTCGATGAAGCCACATTAGCTCGTAATAAAGCCCGTCTGTTGGTCGGTTTACAACAGCAGCAGCAAGACCCCGGTAGCATTGCCAGTATCGCTTTTAGTGAAAACTTATTTGGCAATCACCCTTACGCCCATCCTTCTAGCGGGACCCTAGAGACTGCCCCTAGCTTAACGCAAAGCGATTTACAGCAATTTAAAGACCGTTACTTGGTAGCCAATAATGCTACTTTAGCGATCACAGGCGATTTGAGCTTAGCGGAAGCAAAAGCGCTAGCAGATAGCCTAACCGGGGTCTTGCCAAAAGGCAGCGCTGCGCCCAAACTTCCAGAGCCTAAAGAACTGACGACCAGTAAGCGTATTCACATCCCTTTTGATAGCACACAAACGACCATCATCATGGGGCAACTGGGTGATAAACATGCACAAAACGTGAGCGAGCTGCAGAGTCGCACTAACTTTGCGGTGGGTAATGACGTGTTGGCAGGTGGCGATTTTAATGCGCGTTTAATGACGGAAGTCCGCAAAAACTTAGGTTATACCTATGGCATCTCCGGTGGCATGAGCCCTATGCAGACTCGTGGACCTTATCAAATTAGCTTTTCTACCCGTAATGACAAAGCGGAAGCTGCTATTGACGCCACTTTAGCCACTATTAACACTACTTTGAGCGAAGGTATTAGTAATGAAGAAATGGCGCTCACTAAAGACAGCATAAAAAATAGCTTTCCCATGAGTTTTGCCAGTAATGCCGGAATTAATGGCTTAATGGGCATGATGAATTTTTATCAATTGCCTGACAGCTATTTAACTGACTATTTAACCAGAGTCGATAAGGTTGATTTAGAAGGTGTAAATACGGCCTTACGTCAGAAAATTGATCCGAAGAAATTCTTGATCGTAACGGTAGGCGACCAAGCTAAAACGGTAGATGAGCAAAAACCAGCGACTCCAGAGGATACCGCAGCAGCAGTGGCTACTACCGTAGACGAAGGCAATGCTCCAACAACAAATGCTCCAAAAGCAGAGATTCCACAAGCCAATACTGAGCAAGCAGCTACTGAAAATAATATCGTAGAAAAAAGAACCATTAAAAGTATTAAGTAGTTAATATTGGACAACAAAAAACCGGCCTATCCTACCAAGATAGACCGGTTTTTTTATATCAGCTGACCGTCACTGTTATGACTAATCTTCTATGGTGACCACGACATCATAGCTCACGGGTTTTGGCTGATGAGCAATCCCATTATAAGTGATACGAATCACGTGCTTACGCGAGCTCTTAGCAATATAATCGCCGTTCTTAAAGCTGTACATTTCCGGCGAAATCAGTAAGGCTTCTAATAACGCATTGTTACTGGTCACTAAAATATGTTGGCCTGGCTGCGGATAAATAAAATAGTCACAATGTTTGTCAAACATGACATCATTGCTGCGTACTATCTCACTAGAATCCACCTCTTTTTGCAGCAATTTAGGGCAAACATCGTTATGCTTTGCTGCCAGACGAGCATAAGAGTTTCTTAAGCTTTCCTCTAAGGCTGCCGTCTCTGCTTCTGTCGATTTTCCGTGACTCTCGGCAATTCGCAATTTCGCTTCTGCCACCGCAGCACTCGTTACCTTGGTTTCTGCCGTCCCTTTGGTGGCTGAATCCATAGCGGCCTTATTTTGCGTCTCTTGTCTTTGCACAGTCGCTGGCTCGTTTGGCGCACAACCTATCAGCACTACGCTGCTTAGACTCAAGGCTATAGCGCCCAATCCTAGCTTATTAACGACTAAATGCTTAGTAAGTATTTTATGAAATAAGCTCATGTTTGATACGATCGGTCTCAATATTATTATATCTGACGAAGTCTAAAAGAGGTCATCTTACCTGCTTCCTCAACATAATGCTTAGCATTTTTAATGATAATTTCTGATAAATGTAATAAATTTTTATCAATCGACGGGTCTAAATGCTGTCTGCTGAGGCTGTATAGCTACTTTCCAAACCGCAGCATAGCCCATAAAAAAAGACCATAGCTAACAGCCATCGTCTTTTAAATCATTCGGGTAAGCAGAGCAAGCAATTAGCAGTGAAACCATTATTTTTTCAGTAGCGCCAACTATAACCCTACCCCTACCTTAGTCAGACTTGCTAGCCATAGCGACACGGAGAGCTGCTGCTAGAGTGATTACTGCCCCATTTACGATAACCTTGAGTATCTAAATGAATAGCACCGGTCGCATATAGCCCTAGACCAAAGTCGTAGGCCACGCCTTGATAGAGCCAAAAGTCGCAGAGACTGTCTTGGACACCGCTCCTAAGCCAAGGCGTATTCTGATATTCTGGTATCCAAATATCTATCGCACCCGCACTCATATGCTTACTGGCATTGGCACCACCCGCACACTGATTGAGATCAGGACTGCGATAGACAGAACGAATTTCGGTAGTAGCGGGCAGTAGACCTTGTTGCTTTAGCGTGGCATACAGCTTTAGAGTCGGTACCATATTTTGCCAAAGATACTGCGGCGGTAATTGGTAAGGCTCATAACCACAAGTCTCCCAACTGCGTGCAGTCGTTAATAATTGGTCCATTGGCGGCACGTTGCTCGCGCCCACTTGCTGACTTAGGTAACGCTTATACTCCGCCACTTGCTGAGCACGATAGGAATTAGCGTTTAACCACCACTCAAAATCCATGCCACTAACGTCGATGCCTATACTATAGTCTTCGTCATTGATATAACGCGTATTATTGCTGCCTTGTGCCCGTATCCGGCTATTCTCTTGTATAGAAAGCTGCGAATTTTGTACTTGCCCATACTGTTGTTGTTTTTGCTGAATTAGCCCCTGCATACTATCGCCTGAGACTTTCTGAGCACCAAACACATAGTTAGAGACATTGCCCGATAAATCATCACTGCCCGCCTTATTAGCAGCGGTGCCGTAACGGGTAGACGAGGTACTTACTGGGGTTTTGTTAACCTGTTTATAAGTGATGGTGTTGCTTGCAGGCGCTGCAGTGGCAATCGCACGAATTTGTCGCTCACTACTGTCCGTTATCACTTCAGCAGCGGCGGGCAGGCTCAACCCCGATAGCCCAACACTGACCGCAGCCAACCAACTGAGCTTATGACCCAAGCTACGTTTTTGTGTAGCGTCATTAGTAGCATGGCTATTAGCGGAATGACTATTATCAAAGCGGCTACTGGTGAGATTAGGCTCATGCGGTATTGTTAGCGTCATCGCTGCTCTCTTGGCCTGCTCTATTGAACGCTTATGCTCGTTCTGCGCGCCAGACCAAGCCGCCCACGGCATTTTATAAATATGACGGCTCAGAGTGCCTAATTTTAGACTCATAACAATTTATCATCGCAGCAAAAACATCTTGTCGATACTATCAAAAAATTGATTCGCAAGCTAAACTATTGACCCTGCATTGTGTAACTATCGTGACAGAACTTCTGTAAAATAGTCGCTACTAAGTGTTCTAAGTAACTTGCCTATAATTTATAAGCAACTTACCTATTATAGAGTTATACCACGCTGGTTCATTTATGCTAGCAAGCTTATTACCCGTAGCGTTCAGGTTTTCTAGTTGGATTTAAGCGGCGCCTGCCCCACTATACTGGCTTGGTTGCAAATACCTTTAGTTTTAAACCCCTTTAGTTTTAAATACTCTTTACTCTCATATAGCGCATCACTTCGCAGACCCTTACTGTCACCCCCTATTACCCTCAACTGATCCTGTGCTTATGTCTTCCAATCAGCAATACCGATTTTCCCGCCAAAGCCATCACTTAGGCCGAGATTTTGAACCTAAGTTTTGGGAACGCACCCATATAGACCCTTGGATTACGCTGTTATTATTAACTATTTGCTTTATCGGTTTAACCATTCTCTATAGCGCATCGACTCAAGATGTCGATATGGTCCTGCGTCAAGCCGTCAGCTATGGGATAGCCTTTACTGTCATGTTTGCCATGGCACAAATCCCGCCAAGTTTTTATCGAACCCTGACGCCAATTTTTTACCTGCTGGGCTTGGTATTGTTGCTGTTGGTCGACGTGATTGGTGAGGTGCGCATGGGGGCGCAGCGTTGGATTCGTATACCAGGATTTGGTAGCGTCCAGCCTTCAGAGTTTATGAAACTGGGCATGCCAATGATGTGTGCTTGGTATTTGTCTAAGCGCGACCTACCTCCCAACTTGACCAGTGTCGCAACCACGCTAGCTTTAATTGTAGTGCCGGTATTACTAATCGCTAAAGAACCCGACTTGGGAACTTCGCTATTGGTTGCGGCCAGTGGCATATTCGTCCTGTTTTTAGCAGGGCTGCCTTGGTGGATGATTGGCGGTGCCGCAGCGCTCTCCGTGCCTCTCGTTGCTTTTGCTTGGCAGTTTTTATTGCATGACTATCAACGTACTCGTGTTTTGACCATGCTTAATCCCGAGGCGGATGCCTTAGGCGCTGGCTGGAATATCATGCAGTCTAAAACAGCCATTGGCTCAGGGGGCTTGACGGGTAAAGGCTTTTTAGAAGGCACGCAATCGCATTTGCATTTTTTACCTGAAGGTCATACGGATTTTATTATTGCCGCTTTTTCAGAAGAATTTGGCCTGCTAGGCGTTAGCTTATTAATGTTTTTATATGCCTGTTTATTACTGCGCGCGCTCTATATTACTTTTGTGAATCCTGATGTTTATTCACGGTTATTAGCCGGGGCAATCGCCCTGTCATTTTTCGTTTATGTCTTTGTGAATGTAGGCATGGTCGGCGGCATATTACCGGTGGTAGGGGTACCGCTACCCTTTATTAGTTATGGCGGTACGGCTATTGTAACCCTCATGGCGGGGTTCGGTTTACTGATGTCTTTACATACTCATCGCAACAATCGCTAGTGCGATATAGGGGAATTATTGGCGCTATAAAACCACCGTTACAAAAATATTCTCATCTGCAGCATAGGGTTATAAAATAATGGCTTGCGGGTCTAAATAGAATATTTTTGCCAAGTTGTCTAGAATATTTTTACTTGTCATTAACAATTTTTTGCGGTAACCTCTAAATCTGGTAAATATCCACACAAAAAATATACAGTTATAGATTATAACCTACGTAAAGTTCATAATGAGGTTATATTCGTTTGTTAGTATTCGCGATTAGTAATTCAATCCAAATTTCTAAGAGTTTGTAAAATTTAAGGTAACAATGATTTAATATCCTACTGAATGGGGCTAGTGATCAAAGGACTTGAGAGCCAACCCAACTAAGTAGTCAATACTGTCATTAATTAATATACCTTGAAATTTGTCATACATGCTCTTATATCATTACCCGGTGACAGCCCGAACGGTTAATTAGTTTATTAATAGTCGACTAGCACTGAGTAATAAAAACTGATTCTGACTACTCTAGTTACTATCCTCTTAGCATAAGGTTGAGAGACATCTATTGTCCTTATAGTGGCAATGACCGACTAGAGATATGGAATGGATGTTCACGGCAATTTGCCAAGTCCGCCATCGGTCAAAACAATATGAGGTATCTATGAATAAGCGTCTATCTGGCCTAATCCTTTCGTCAGCAGCTCTATGTGCTGGTATGGGAATGGCCTCAAGTGCCAACGCTGTTAGTTCACAAGCTCCAACGATTTCTCAAGACTCAGGCTCAAATATAGACCGTGTCCTGAGCGAACTCACTAAACAACACGACAATGCCTCAAGTTTAGTGAAATCTGCCCGTCAACCTACTTCTCTCGCCTTAAATAGCCCACTCCTGAGCGCCCAAACTGACGTTACTGCTACTGATGAAGACGTGCTTGAACGTTTGACAGCCGTGGCTTCAAACACAGTGAGCAAATTTAAGCAGACTGGCCTCGCCTCTTGGTATGGCCGTAAGTTTCATGGTCGTAAGACGGCCAGCGGTGAAACTTTTGACATGAATGCAATGACAGCAGCGCATCGCTCGCTCCCATTGAACTGCTATGTGAAAGTTACGAATAAGTCTAATGGTAAGAGCGTCGTGGTCAAAGTGAATGACCGTGGTCCTTTCCATGGTAAGCGCGTCCTTGACCTGTCTTACGGTGCTGCGAAGAAATTAGGCATCACTAGTGAAGGCGTAGGTAACGTAGCTATTGAGCGTGTTGCTGGACCATAATGCACAGCTGTGAATTATAGACAGCTTAAAACTATATAAGTTTAACCCTTGAAGAAGCCCCAAGTTTATTAGCTTGGGGCTTTTTTGTGGCCTTACAAATTAGCTATCAAAACAGCTGTAAAAACAACTTTTAAAATAGACAGCTGAATCATAACAGCGCAGGTAAGCTTTCTTTAACCCTGAATCTCAAACGCCCGCTCTAAGGCATCATCCAAGCGTTCTACCGCAATGACTTCAATCCCTGCAAACTGCGGCGAATTTTTCGCTGGTGCATTGCCTTTAGGGACGATGGCATAAGTAAAACCATGTTTTTTAGCTTCTTTTAAGCGCTCCTGCCCATTGGGTACAGGGCGAATCTCACCTGATAGCCCCACCTCACCGAAGACAGCTAAAGATGAGGGCAGCGGCTTCTCTTTGATACTCGAGGCACAAGCCAACAGTACTGCCAAATCTGAGCCGGTCTCGATGACTTTTACCCCACCGACCACGTTGACGTACACGTCTTGACCGCTAGTATGGATACCACCGTGTCGGTGCATAACCGCTAGCAACATTGATAAGCGCTGAAAGTCTAGACCCAGTGCCATCCGTCTGGGCTGCCCTTGTGCATCATCTACGAGTGCCTGCACCTCAACCAATAAGGGCCGCGTCCCCTCACGACTGACCATGACGATAGACCCAGCTATAGGCTTATCATAGCGGCTTAAAAATATTGCCGATGGATTGGCCACTTCTTTTAGGCCTAAATCGGTCATCCCAAAGATACCCAGCTCATTCACCGCACCAAAGCGGTTTTTTACGGCGCGAATCATACGAAAACGCGAGTCCGACTGGCCTTCAAAATATAATACCGTATCTACCATATGCTCGAGTACACGCGGCCCTGCCAGTGAGCCTTCTTTGGTGACGTGACCGACCAAGAATAAGGCGGTGCCCGTTTGTTTCGCATAACGGGTTAGCATGGCTGCCGACTCACGGATTTGGCTAACCCCACCTGGCGCTGAGCTAATAGCATCGGTATAGATAGTCTGAATCGAATCGATAATCGCAATGGCTGGCTGCTCTTGTGTTAATGCCGCACAAATCGTTTCGACATTGGTCTCTGCTAATACGCGCAACCGGTCTGCGGGCAATCCTAAACGCTGCGCCCTCATGGCTACCTGCGAAAGGGATTCCTCACCCGTAATATACAGGGCACTGCCTGCAGGCGAATCTATCTTGGCCATATTGGTCGCTGTCTGCAAGAGTATCGTGGATTTACCAATACCGGGAGGCCCACCAATCAGCACGACTGAACCAGCGACTAGCCCGCCACCCAATACCCGATCAAATTCGCCAATACCAGTTGGTAAGCGAGAGTCAAAAGTGACATTGACGGCATTCAGTGGCATGACGGCACTGCGTGAGCCGGCGTAGTTTCCAGCTGGGCCTTTGGTACTGACAGTGGCTTTACTACCGCCACTCTTTGCTGCATTCGGCTTATGGTGCGGCATACTCACATTTGGAGCTTCAATTAGCGTATTCCATTCGCCACAATCGCTACACTGTCCAGACCATTTACCAAAATGTGCCCCACACTCTTGGCAGACGTAGCTGCTTTTATTTTTTGACATCGATAATATCCTTGCTTAATAAGATCTGCTTTGCAGCTATCTAAGCCGCTTGGCAGCTAAAATAGAAACAATGAGAGGCAATAAGGTCATTGAGCCAATAATACTCGGCATGGCCTTAATAGATTGCATATATGAATTATAAGTTGAGTTTATTTAGAATAATAAAATTTTGCGACTCCCTCAGAGTGACTGATGCTAAGAGGATAGTCAACTATGGAGAGAATGACGGATTATGATAATGGCTAAGGAGGTGTCGCTATTTAGAGATAATAGCGACAGAGGGTGACAACCACAATGGCAGGTCATATTTAGAATTTACAGCTTATCTAAATTTAGAGCTTATCTACAGTCTAGTTAAGCAAGGCTAGCTAAAAGCTTATACCTGAAAGTCTTTTCCTAAGTAGACCGATTTTACTAAATCGTTATTTAAGATATCTTCTGGCGTGCCTTCAGCAATAATAGCCCCTTCCGAGACAATATAAGCTTTTTCACAAATTGCTAGGGTCTCACGGACATTATGGTCAGTGATTAGAACCCCAATACCGCGGTTTTTGAGCGCCAAAATGACGTCTTTAATATCGCTGACAGAGATCGGGTCGACCCCTGCAAAAGGCTCATCTAGTAAGATAAATTTTGGATTCGCCGCTAAAGCACGCGCAATTTCACAACGGCGCCGTTCACCACCGGACACGCTCATGCCTAACGAATTGCGCACATGCTCTAGGCTAAACTCACCAACGAGCTTTTCCAGTTCGGCTTTTTGCTGCTTGCTATTGAGGTCTTTACGAGTTTGTAAAATAGATAAAATATTATCTTGAATCGATAGCTTACGAAAAATAGAGGCTTCTTGCGGCAGATAACCAATACCCGCACGCGCGCGCTCATGCATGGCATACTTGGACAAATCCATCTTACCCAAGGTCACTTGGCCTTTATCCATGTTCACTAGACCTACCACCATATAGAAGCTGGTCGTTTTGCCCGCTCCATTGGGCCCTAGCAAACCCACCACTTGGCCTTGCTCTACCGAAAAGGACACGTCTTTGACCACCCAACGCTTGCCATAGCGCTTGCCTAAATGCTGCATCGCTAACCGAGAAGTCTCGGGCGTGGTATTAGGATAGGTACTGGGCATCTGAGCGTTATCATTGAGCGCAGCGCTAGGCTCTAGCACTGCGCTAGATTGGCTATCAACAGCCTTGATAGACCGCTCATTGTCATAGTCATTCGGGCGCGGATTAGAGGAGGTAGTCATAGATTAACGTAAGCTTTTTTGGTTGGCGCCATTACTCGGTGGGAAGACCAACTCAACCCGCTGATTGCCGCCTGCTGTCGCTTCTACATCCCCTGCTTTTAGGCTATAACGAATCACGTTACCCGCAAAGCTCGCGCCATTTTGGACTAATTTAGCATTGCCAGTCAAAGTGATAATTCCGCTGACGGCATTATAATCAATCTTATTCGCTTGACCCTTAGCGAGACCCTTTTCTTTGGTTACTACTTGCTGCATGGTCGCTGGACTGCCCGTAGCTACTGCAGAGTTGATGCTTCTGGATGGTGATAGGTTGACCGTAATATCGTTGGCCGTCAGGCGTAAGGTGCCTTGAGTAATAATGACATTACCCGTATAGCTGGTCACACCCGTACGCTCGCTATAGGTGGCTTTATCTGCTAGCAGCTTGATAGCCTGATTAGAGTCTTCAGGCAAAGCATAGGCTGAAATACTCACGCCTACGAGACTGCCTAGCAAAATAGTCGCGGCCAATTGCTTGCGACGCGCAAGCGTTTTATTAAAAATATAAGACACGCTACTAGGAGTTGAGATCATAAATAGTACTCTATATGCAGACAGTAGATAATGAGGGTAGACTGACGCCAATTCAATGATTACTCTAAGATAAAAGCCATGGCTTCAATAGAAAAACAGCATTTAACTTAGAAAAACAGGGGCTATCTTAGAAAATCAGTAGAGCTCTTAGGAAAGCAGTTATTTTAAAGGCTATTATAACGGTTTATTGGCGGCTTTTAGAATAACTTTGCGTCTTGGCGTGCAGCCGGCATAAAGGTGACCGCCACCTGCCCAAACTCATAATCACCCGCTTCTAAATCTGCTTGCATACTGGCGGCTTCAAAGCGATTATCGCCCTGCTCTACTTTGACCGGCTCCTTACTGTAGACCGCTCTTTTTTTAGTATTACCAAATAACGTTTGCCCGGTCACTTTAATGGGCGTTGCCTTTTCGCCAGTTCCTTTACTGGTCAACACAAAGCCACCAGTAAGCTTCAGCTCACCTGTCTCTTGGTTAATAGAGGCAGTACCTGCTGAAATTTGATAGCGCTGCTCAGTACCAGGCGCCCAATCCATAGTAATGCCGGACATCTCGTCTTCATTGGTCGTAGGATTGTGGGTTAGCGAGTCGGCATTGAGCTCATACTCGGCCTCGCCCTCATCATTGGTCTGCACCGCTTTGATATCTGTCGCCTCATAGTCGACTTCAGAAGGGGCTATGTTGACGGTAGGCGTGACTGAGTCTTGCTTATAAAAAAACCATCCGGCAATAGCCGCCATCACTAGCGCCAAAACTATCAGAATACGCGTATTCACGAGCGGTCATCTGCAGTTGTAGTGCTATCTAGAGTATAGCCCGCAATATACTCATCATAATGACCGTGACCTTTCAAAATAAGATCGCAGACTTCACGGACAGCACCATCGCCCCCAGCGTGACTAGTGACCATATCAACCCGATTGATGACTTCTAAATGAGCATTAGGTACTGAGGCGGCAAAACCTACAGTCTGTAAAGCTTTGATATCCGGCAAATCATCGCCCATATAAGCACAGTCTGCTGCCTCGATTTGCTCACCCTTCTCCTGCAACTCTTGCAGCAACTCTTGTAGCGCAACCAATTTATCATCACGCCCTTGAACGACATAATCAATGCCAATCTCAGTAGCGCGTTTTGTGACCATAGGGCTACTACGCCCAGTAATAATAGCGGTTTTAATACCGTATTTATTCAATGCTTTAATACCAACGCCGTCCTTTACGGAGAAAGCCTTGGTCTCGATACCATTCGCATCATAAATAATTTTGCCATCAGACAAGATGCCATCGACATCCAATACTAGCATCTTTACCTTACCTGCTTCTTGAATCAAATCTTTCATAAAAGTCTCTTGTTATGGTAGCTAGTTTAATAATGGAGAAACTGGGAAAATCCGCTTGCAGAATCCGCTATTTTACACCAGCTTGCAATAAATCGTGGATAGTAATAATACCTTCTAAAGTTTTATCACTGTCTAAAATTAATAACTGGTTAATGCTTTTTTCATTCATGACACTGAGCGCATCTGAGGCCCGCATATTTTTGCTAACCCCTTGCGGGTCTTTGGTCATAATATCTTGCATAGGGGTGGCTAAGTCGATGCCTTTTTCTAGGCCCCGACGCAAATCCCCATCGGTAAAGACTCCTACCACTTTATTGTTGTCTTCAACCACCACGGTCATACCTAAGCGGCCACTGGTCATGATAAATAAAGCTTCATGCAAAGGCGCGCTGGTTTTGACGATAGGGAGTGACTCGCTAAAGGGATGCATCAAGTCTTCTACTTGCATTAGCAATTGCCGACCTAAAGCCCCTGCTGGATGCGATAAAGCGAAATCTTCTGAGGTAAAACCGCGTGCATAAACCAAGGCTACGGCTAAGGCATCGCCCAAAGCTAAAGTAGCTGTGGTACTAGAGGTTGGCGCTAATCCTAAGGGACAAGCCTCTTCTGACTTGCCTAACGTTAAGGGGATATCGGCGGCTTTTGGCAACATACCACGCTTATCTCGGCTGATACTAATCAAAGGGATTTTTAGACGTTTCACAACTGGGAGTAAGGTTTTGATTTCGTCCGACTCACCTGAGTTAGAAATAGCGACTAACACATCGCCTTGCACCAACATGCCTAAATCACCATGACCCGCTTCGCCAGGATGCATAAAAAAGGCCGGAGTACCTGTAGACGCCAAGGTAGCCGCTATTTTACGACCTATTAAACCTGACTTGCCCATGCCCGTCACAACCACCCGGCCTGAGCAGTTTAATATAATTTCACAAGCACGCACAAAACGACTGTCCAATTGCTCAATCAGTAAGCTCAGCGCGGCCTGTTCAGTTTGAATGGCTGCGACTGCATTGTTAATAACTTGATCATCGCTCAATAGCGTCATAAGAGGGCTCTATACTTGGGGAGAATGGACTGGGTAACGGTAGACTAAGGATTTAATCACTTTAATTACAATAGATCTGAATTATAGTAGATAAAGCTAATAGCTGACTGAGATAAGCCGGACTAATACTCAAAAAATTCCTAAAAAATGACCTACTTAAGAGTAGGTCAGAATATAAATACAAATTAGGCAGTCATCTACTCACTAGCTTGAATGAGCTCAGCAACTTTATCCATGGCCATCAGCAGCTTAACGGACTACTGCTAATTAACGGATTACTGATTGTTATTGCCAAAGTCATCTTTTGGCGGCTGATCATCAAAGTCATTTTGATCTTCTTTAGCGTCAAAACCACGGTCTTCAAAGCCGCGGTCTTGGCTAAAGCCACTACGGTCAAAACCACGGTCCTGACCAAAGCTACGGTCTTGTGAAAAGCCGCGATCTTGGTTGAAACCACCGCGGTTAAAACCACCACGATTGCCACCAAAGCCGCCTTGGTCAAAATTGCCACCTGCGCCTGCATTACTGCCCATGCGATCACCACCACGATCAAAGCCACCGCCCATTGAGCCGCCACCTTGATAACCGCCTTGCTGAATACCACCGGTCGCCGTTGGGCTGCTGCCGCGAGGATTGCGCGCAGGCACGACGGTAGAAATCGCATGCTTATAAACCATCTGACTGACCGTGTTCTTTAGCAGTACCACATATTGATCAAAAGATTCGATTTGGCCTTGTAGCTTGATGCCATTCACCAAAAATATAGAAACAGGGATGCGGTCTTTACGCAACGAATTTAAGAATGGGTCTTGTAGGGTTTGACCTTTAGACATGAGATGACTCCTGAATGTGGCGTAATAATAAGTATGTTATAAATAATTTATAAGGAATATTAGTTAAATGTCGTTATTAGCTGTTGTTAAATGATACGGTCACAAGAAACGGGTGCTATTCTGCCACACCTCTAATCAGATTTAAATACACCTATTGCAAGAAGAGCCATTCACTCATAGTTTGAATACATACTGCCCTTCAAAGTTATTCTAAGTATGGTTTTATTTCTTGGATATTGCTAAAAGTATAAAATACGGGAACGGTAGCAGCACGTTGATCTGCGGCTACGTTAGATGAAAAGTCATGAGGTGGCTTAGTTATCTTCCGCAACCATGTATATTGGCGTTTGGCCAATTGCCGTGTAGCATATAATGCCTTATTTCGCATAGTAAGACAAGCAAGCTTGTATGCATCACTGTGGTGGTTTAGTGGAGAAACTGTAGCCAAGTTTGCGCTATTATCAGCGTCTAAAAACGTTTGATAAAAAGCAGCGGTATCAAGATGAGCACAGCTTAAAACAGGATGAGACACAGCTACTAAATACTCTAACACTTGGCGATAGCCGACACAGCGCATGGCGGCCATATTAGGAGTCAATGGGTAGTTCTCTAGCAGGCCAATTACCTCCTCAATTAGCCCTTGCTCCCACATAATATCCAAGCGCCTATCAATACGCTCATGCAGCCATTCTCTATCCGGCATCACGGCCAAGCCATACCATTGGGTGTCGCTGCTGCGTGCCAAGGCATTTTTAGGTTGATCTTGCCACTCACTAAGCGCCCGCCCTGTCTGTTTATAGACCTCGATAGCCCGAGTAATCCTTTGCGTATCCGTAGGTTTTAATCGAGCATAGGCGGCGGGATCAATGTGCTCTAGATACTGATGGAGCGCCTCGATACCTGCTGCTTGCCGCCATGCCTCTACCTCTGCGCGTACTGCAGCAGCACTTTCGGGCACGTTAGACAACCCTTCAAACAATGCCATGTAATACATCATAGTGCCACCGACTAGCAGAGGGATTTTGCCACGGCCATGGATTTCTTGGACCAATTGCTCAACATCCCGTACAAACTCTGCCACGCTATAACTTTCTGTCGGATCGATAATATCGACTAAATGATGCGGATAACGTGCCAACTCTTCAGCGGTTGGCTTGGCCGTACCGATATTCATATCGCGATAAATAAGCGCGGAGTCCACTGAGACGATTTCGTAGCGACCACTGTCGTAGAGCTCGTATGCTAAAGCGGTCTTACCACTGGCTGTTGGCGCCATTAAGCACACCACGCTATTGTCAGCAATGTTATTCAAGGCGCTCTCTTTAATCATAGCTATATCTTCAGTCATGAGAACCACCCTATTTAGTTTTTGAATTCAGCATTATAGTTAGTAATTGCGGCACGTCTATCATCGCCAACGCCTGCTCGTTTAAGTTTTGGTATAGCCAAGTTACAGCGCTGCCCTTTTCATCAACATCAACATCAACATCAACATCAACATCAACATTAACATCGACATCAAATGGCTGAAGACTAGCTTGGTAATGCTGAACAATAGCAGCTTCGGTCATTTGCTCAGCGCCCTCGTCTTGTTGCGCTAATAAACTTAACCAAACATCATAATGAATGAGGTAATGCTGCTCGCACCAGAATAGTAATAATAGTGGTGACTTCGAGGCTACTGCTTTCAATGAGTCGTCTAACAATGGCGCAGTATCTGTAATGACTTTAAGTAATACCGGCAAATCACCAATCTGCGAGTCGGCTGTCTCATTGATTGGCTGGTTTACTATGGCAAGAGCGTTAGTAGAAACAACTTCGCTATTGGCAAAAGGGGCTATTGCGTCTGCAAAGGTGGGCTGTGGTGTGGTTACTTTAGGAAAGTTATTGGTAGTTTGATAGCTTGATGTAGGCTCACGTACTTGATTAGTGGACGGTTGTGATACGCGATAATCACTATGATGTGCGGTTTTTTCAAACGAGGCATAAGGCGTATCTTTTGGCGAAAACGCCCCTAACTTGGCTTTAATCGCATAATTAAGGTGCGCCATGATATTAGCCAGCGCATGGATGTTAATGCGTTGTTTGCTAGGATGCACATTGACGTTGAGCCAAGCGGTGGGCAGCTCAAAATATAAAGCATAGCCATAATGATTGAGCGCAAGACTTTGAATAGCCTGGCGCAATTGACCTGCGATAATAGGGTCTTTTATCAGGCGCCCATTGACATAAATAAGCTTGGGTAAAGGCTGTGCGCTATGGTTAGCGACCCATAGCCACCCTTGTATTTGCGGCGTATCGATAGCACCACTATAAGTATCCTTATCAGTATAACTGTCGCTATCGGCAGTACTGGCTATAGGATCAGTCCCTGCTGCCCCTAATGAGTCACCCAATAGCGCTGATAAATCTACCAATAGCGCCATACTTTGCGACTCTAGCGACATGCCCAAAGCTTGCTCAAGGCGGGATAGTGGTAGTCGAGAAATAGCCTCCCCTAGACCCTCTTCTCGCTCAGCGGTATGCGCTAGCAAGATAAGCCGCTTACGGTGATCATGGTATAACGTCAGACTCACATCCGCATGCGCTAAAGCGACCTCGCGTACGACAGACTCTATATGAGCAAACTCAGTAGCGACTGACTTCAGGTTGCCGCGCCGCGCCGGGACGTTAAAATACAAGTCTTTGACCAAGACGGTCGTGCCCTGCTCTTGCACTATTGGGGTCAATACTGGCGTATCCTCCAAGATACCCGCCACACTCAGTTGCCGGCCAATGCCACTATTGTCATGACTGCTCGATAGTGTGAGTCGCGATACTGCTGCTGTCGAAGCCAAAGCCTCCCCGCGAAAGCCTAAGGTACGGATGCCTTGTAAATTCGCCACATCCGCCACTTTACTCGTGGCATGACGAGTGACCGCCATGACCATATCATCGGGATGAATACCGCAGCCATTATCACTGACTTCTATCATCCCCATGCCACCTTGGGTGACCTTAATGTCAATTATCGTGGCACCGGCATCAATGGCATTCTCTAGCAGCTCTTTGACCACTGAAGCCGGTCTCGTGACAATTTCGCCCGCTGCCAGTTGATTGATTAGCAGAGGGGGCAGTTTTTTAATACGGGTAGTCATTGTGGAATTTGGGGTTACCATAGAGAGGAGAGCTTATTATTAGAGGGTATTAATACGAATGGTTTAAGAGGGTGTGGAAATATTAACTATTAAAAAAGTAGCAAGCTTAATAAGAAAGCAATATTAGTAAATTATTTGCTTAGGCTATTTTAAAGACTGTTTTTCGAGGCTAGCATAATTAAAGCCTGAACATAATCAGGCCTGCTGTTATAGAGAGTTCTCTAATTAATAAATGACCTCTAGAAACTGGCCAACGCGGCTAAATCGATAGCTACTGCAGCCCCTTGCTCGGTTATTTGCAAGGTTACGCGGCGAGCTTCGCTACTGTCCGCTTGCGCAATATCAATCAATAGTACAGGGGCAGCTAAATACTCCGCTGCGCGACTCGCCCACTCAATAATAAGTAAGGCATTAGCATCGTCCTGGTACTCGTCAAAGCCAATAAATGACAACTCTTCAGGGTCTTGCAGGCGATATAAATCCACATGATACACAGGCTTAGTACTATTGGTACTGCTGTCACCTCGTAGGACAATATCATACGGCTCTACTAAGGTATAAGTCGGGCTTTTTACTGCCCCCGTATGACCTAGAGCTTGTAACCAGTACCGTGTCAACGTGGTCTTGCCGGCGCCTAAATCGCCCGATAACCAAACACTACCCGATAGATTTAACGCGGCCAAGGCTTGCGCCAAACGTTGGGTATCAGCTTCTGATTGCAAAGTTAACTCTAAGAAAGTTTGCGTCGCCATTTAAGTCACCTGCAATTGCACAGTAGGGTTAATAAAGGGTTGACCTGCAATCAGTTTGGTAAACATTTCTGAATCATGCCATTCCATTTTTACCTGCTCGCTAAATTCGAAGTCTGCCAGCTCAAGCTGACCCATATGCTCGTTGCTTACGTCCTCATTGAAACACTGGGCATAGCCCGTAGCCGTTTCATGAGCAATCACAGAATAAACGCTGACATCCGCCTCACCATTTTGCATCTGCGTCTGCTGCAAAATAGACTGCGCCCAAAAGAAAATGACTCGCGAAAACTGCTCAGCCGACGGTGATACCGGCAAACTAATCCAACGAGCGCTAAATTTTTTGCAGGCCTCGATATACTCGGGGTCGTCTTTATTCCAAAAGCAGATGGCATGGTCAAAGCTGTCGATGATGTCTTTAATCGAAGATTTCAGCAGGCCAAAGTCATAGACCATCTGGCCATGATCGAGGCGATGCGCCTCTAGGATCAGCTCAATCTGATAGCTGTGCCCATGAATAGAGCGCTTACAGCGGTCTGAGCTACAGTTGCGCACAATATGAGCGTTTTCGAATTTGAATAACTTGCGGATACGCATAATTGACTATGAATCATTATTAATTAAGATGACTTCATTATAGCAAAGAGCGTCTAGGCTAGATATTGATAATACAAAATCTAACTTTTGGCCCTTTTGATTGGTCAAGTTCAGGGCGTTTCCTCAATTAACAACACTATCGTGTAATGGACTAAAACTGGCTATATTTCTACCACTCTGCGAAAATTTCTAGACAATATGCTTATATTCTCTGCAAAATTTCCATGGACTGGCAAAAATCTATCTCACTTTTAGTCTCATGATTCAATTGAGGACACGCCCTAGGATCGTATTAGTGACATTAGCAATGAATACCCTTACGGTGAGAAAGCTTGTAAGCCTCCGGTATGAATAAACAATATCCGGCTGTTAGGCGCAAACTCACCTTGCTCAATTAGATCTAATAAACGATACATCGCTTTACCCGTATAAATAGGCTCTAAAGGCACCTCGTACTGCTGTTGCACCTCATTGATAAACGCTAATAAAACCTCATCAAACTTGCCATAACCGCCGAATACTTCTTCAGAATACAGCGTCCAGTTTTGCTTATTACTATCTGTCCACTCCTTAACATCGGCTATTAAGAAGTCGCCTTTTAACGCTGAAAACCCTAATAAGTGTTGCTTAGGATGACTGGCATTAATTAACCCCGCAAACGTACCCCCCGTCCCTACCGCACAGACAATCGTGTCAAAGTCCTGTCGGTCTTGCTCACTGAGAATTTCTTCACAGCCTTGTACCGCCAAGGTATTGCTGCCCCCTTCGGGAATAATATAAGCGTTAGGATAACGGGCTTGTAGTTCCGCCAAAAACTCAGGAGTATGCTTGAGTCGATAGTCACTGCGAGCAATAAACTCAAATTGCATACCCAAACCTTGCGCCGTAGTCAGGGTTGGGTTTAAGGGTTTATCTGCTAATTCGGCTCCACGGATAATCCCAATACTGGTAAATCCGTACTCGTTAGCAGCATGCGCTAAGGCATGAATATGATTGGAATACGCACCACCAAAACTCAGCAGCTGCGAATACCCTAATCGTTTCGCCTCAAGCAGATTGTATTTGAGCTTAAACCATTTATTACCCGAGATAGTCGGGTGCACTTGGTCAATACGCTTAACAGTAATGGTGATACCGTGTGGTAACCGCATGGTTTGATAAGGAATGGTTTGGCAGGAAAGCTTTTGCTCATCAATAGCGAAAGGAGTAGACGATGGAGAAACGCACATATTATTAGGAAGGCGCATATTAAGACGCCTTTTTCTGCTGTTTTAGACCAATAGTACGCAGCACCCCTTTACCATCAATATCTTTAATGACCAGTAACCACTCATCATTGATAGCGACCGTATCTCCAGCGACAGGCGCCGACTCTAAATTAGCATTAATATACTCCGCTACCGTTTGCTGCCAGATGTTTTCTGAGTCGGCATCTGCAGCTTTCGTCACGCCATCCACAACTAGATTGACCGGCATATCATCACTAAAGAAGGGCAAGTCCACCAGCTTTACACTGGGCGACACCATCCAATCTCCATAGAAATCTTCTATAGCCCTCAGATCAAAATTGGTGTCATTAAATATCTGCGCGATATCGCGAGCATAGTTACCGCGCATCGCATACCAGACACTGTCGCCAAATTTTAGCTGGGTATTTTCGTCAATGACCATAATCCTTTGATTACGCACCAAGGCGAAAACATCAATATCTTCACTGCTGATTCTCCTAGAGATTACCTTGGGATGACGACCAGTAGCAAAGGCGCCCGCTTTTACTTCAAACTCATACAAGGTAATACTGGCCTTATCCGAGACCCAAATCTCACGCTGTTCTTTAGGGTCTTGATTCATCGGAATGCGCACTTTGAATAAGTCAGCCATAAAGGAAATAGTAGTGCCTTGCAGTACCAAAGACAGCACCACGACCCCAAAAGCAATATCGAACAACATAAAGGCATCATCGACCATCGCCATGACTGGCAAGATCGCTAGGGTAATCGGTACTGCACCGCGCAGGCCGACCCAAGAGATAAATGCCGCCTCACGGTCTTTAAAGCCAAACGGTTTTACGCTGGTAAAGACGGCAATGGGGCGCGCCACAAAAATCATAAAGGCGGCGATAGCGACCGAATAAGGCCAAAGTTTTATGACGTTTGATGGGGTAACCAACAGTCCCAACACCACGAATAGTACGGCTTGCGATAACCAAGCAAAACTGTCCATCACCCGCAGCACATGCTCAGTAGCTCGTACCTTGCGGTTACCTATCAGCACTCCAGTGAGATAGACCGCTAAGAAGCCACTACCGCCAATCATATTGGTCGCCGCAAATACCGCCAGACCCGCCGACATAATCAGGATGGCATACATACCATCGGCAAGCCGCACCTTAGGCAGCATTCTCGATAGCACATAGCCTGCCAGTATCCCAATCACGAGACCAAAGCCCAGTTGCTGTGCTAATAAACCCAGAAAACCCAGTATCGTCTGCCCTTTGGGATCGACATTCAGAGCAATCAATCCTGTGACCAATAAGATAGCTAACGGGTCATTGGCCCCTGACTCTAACTCCAGAGTCGCCTGCACCCGGTCATTTAACTTGACCCCACCATTACGTAATAAGGAGAATACCGCTGCCGCATCGGTTGAGCCGACAATCGCGGCCATCAGTAGGCCGACCCGCCAATCAACATCGAGCAACCAAGTGACGAAAATACCTAGAATAAAGACTGTAGCGATAACACCCCACGTGGCTAAGGTAACCGCAGGTTTCAGCCCGACTCGAAAAGATTTAAAGGCAGTCCGCAGTCCGCCATCGAGCAAGATACAGGCTAAGGCGGCTTGACCGACAAAGTTGGCTAGCGCATATTGGGAAAAATGAATCCCTAAAATACCCTCCTCGCCTGCTAGCATGCCGACTGCCAAGAATAGCAGTAGTAAAGGGACACCTAGCCGCGCTGATAAGGTGCTGGCCATAATGCTGGTAAATATTAATAACGACCCTACCAAATATAGGATGTTCAGGGTTTGCATTTTATAGACCTATGATTCAGTCAGGTTGGTTTTAGTTGTAGGGTATAAGCAGGCAGCATTAAAGCCACAGTTTCTGTGTTGCTGCAGCATATTTTAAAGGGGTCGTAGCATGAGTTACGAGGATACAAGGCTAACAGATAGTGTAGGAATAATGCCTATGTTAGTGCAGACTAACCTTAGCTTACTTTTGCGAACTTCAAGTTAGTATTGAGTTAACAAAGTCATCAACTTATTGGTAAAAATTCCTCAGGGTGCGGGGCAGGTAGCGCCAGATATGAAGTCTGATAAGGCGCTAACACCTGCTCCATATGTCGCCGCTGCTGGTAATACTGTAGGGTCAGCCATTCAGCATCATTTCTATGTCGTAGGGTTAGCGTATAAAAAGCGGTCTTATCTTTGCTATTTTGAAAACATAGGGCATAAACACTGCCTTGAAATAGGCACTTTCTCTGAATACTGGCATCCACTTTTTCATACAGCGTTGGGTTGCCCAGCTGGCTCATAATACTTTTTTGGAAGTCGTCTATATAGTAGCCTACCAGTAGTTTAAATAGACTTTTCTTTTTGGAGCTGGTGTCTTCACTGATATAGATGGCCTGAACCACTACTTTATAGGTTCTCTCCGTGGTCATCACTGAGCGATACTTAATAGATAAGCTCTGATCTTTAGCTTTTAGTTTAATGTTAGATGGGTTTGCTACAGTACTATCTTTCTCATGCTTTAATCGTTGTAATGCCTCTTGCGCCTCCATATAAGCATAGTAGCGCTGCTTGGCCAACTCACACTGCTCATCACTCACTGCCCAAGCTAGACGCCGATGGTACTCTAATGGCAATACCGTGACCACCTTGCCATAGCGAGGGTCCTGAATCGCCACAAAACACGTGTCATCGGGTGCGCTATAAAATAGCAAGTGGCGACGGTGCATGCCAGCGTGATAGCCCATATTGACGCAAACGTCTGCATCCAAGTAACTCATTAGTTTTAATAGGTCTATAGAGGTACGCTGAGCTATCCGCTTGCGGGCATGAAACGACGCATAGGCAAACCTTTGGCCGGCGACTCGGGAGCTAGACTCTGTGCTTAAGGTATCCTTGATGCCAGTTGCGCTCATGACCGCATGCCTAATATAGTAGGAGCTGTGAGTTATTAGAATCTTTGATTAGCATAGTGTTTATTAATCAAAGCTTAAGTAGTCGTCTGCTAGGCATATCATGGGATATAAAGCAGGCGTAACGCGCCTTACCCTTAGCCTACCCTACCTAGCGCTTTAGGACAATACCAACTGTAGAAATATCAACAATGATATGCGGTTAGAGAAAATTGTTAGCA
The DNA here is from genome assembly GCF_058189395.1 of Psychrobacter sp. CoH-33_TS_01. NCBI lineage: Bacteria > Pseudomonadati > Pseudomonadota > Gammaproteobacteria > Moraxellales > Moraxellaceae > Psychrobacter > Psychrobacter sp. CoH-33_TS_01. Next base: position 197,813 of record NZ_JBVGQI010000003.1, on the reverse strand, counting down.
ATGGCGGGTTGAGCGAATTGATAAGTTTAAGAGCTGATAATCGACTCGTTATACAGAGCGCGATTCACGTAATGTACTGCCCCTATATACAGAGCTTTCTGTTATTTCCGGTAGCTTAATATAGCTAAAACTCTCGCATATCTCTTTACTTATATCGAATTGAGCGATTGGATTGTTTTTTGCATCAGAATAGATAAAGTGAATGCTAATGCCTAAGGCAAACATCTTTACTATTTTCGGGTCTTGGCAAGCTTGGTGGGTGATGTCGTTTCTAACAGCCTGAGTCCACTCCACCACATTTAACTTATCAATGTCAGCATTTACTAAAGTGTAATAATATTGCACCTCTAAACCAGAAACCTCCACCTTCTCAAGCCTTGTAGCGCCATCTACCATGATGGGCAGCCTCTTATTCATATCCGTTACCATCTCTGTTATATAGATGGCTAATTCATCATCTTTATTGACTTTTTTGTTTACCGTATTGCCAATACCTTTGACGGCTGCAAGTGTTACTAAAACTACTAAAATTATCAGCACCACCCCGATGATTTGTTTTGCTGTATTTTTCTTTGATGTGCTGCTCATTATTTTTCTCTGGTTTATTATATTTTTTACTTAGATGGTGGGTTATCAAGCCACCCTACGGTCCTATTAAAAAAATAACGGGAATTGAAGTTATAGCTATTATTTAAAAAAGTTCGTAGCGTGTGGTTAGCGAAGCGTAACCCACGGAATTGATGAAAACAATCTAAAATAAACCTCCTAATCTATTACTCCAAACTCAATTTTTCTTAAAAGCATGCATGTCTTCTAGAATACCAGTAAAGCGGTCGTACAACCACGGTTCCATATCCTCTATGACCTGATTGTATATCGTCGGCCCTATGGTCTCGATGATAAAGTCTAGCAGGAACTTGGCGGGTAAATTGCCGATATCCACATCAAACTCTTCGCTCATATAACTTCGTAAACTGTCCAACACAATATCTTCGTCTTCCTTTGATAAATCGATTAACTTTTCCTTACTCATGGTAAATCCTTACTTTACTCGGGGATTGGTCTAGCAAAAAATATAACTCACTCCATCATAATGCTTTAAAAAATAATAGGTTAATCAGTAACAACTCTTCATAAAATTGACGCAAAAAAGCCCGACTATGATAGCCGGGCTCTTGTTAATCTACTTTGCTAAATCATCACTTACTAAGCCAATTGCCTATAAGTCTTAAATATCAAACTCTAAAGGACGGTCGCCATCTGCATCTTTAATACGCGTTGGCAGGCCAATCTTGTTCAATAAGTTAATAAACGGGCGCGCGTCCAATTCTTCGACGTTAACCATCTTGCCAGCATCCCATTCGCCAGTAGCGATTAGCATAGCCGCAGCAACTGGTGGCACGCCAGCCGTGTAAGATATACCTTGGCTGCCCACCTCGTTATAAGCGTCTTTATGGTCAGAAACGTTATAGATGAAGACTTCAGCATCTTCGCCATTTATCTTACCTTTCACTTGGTCGCCGATACAGGTCTTGCCCGTATAGTTTGGCGCCAGTGAGCTTGGGTCTGGAAGGACCGCTTTCACAACTTTCAATGGCACTACTTCTAAGCCTTCAGCAGTTGTGACCGGTTGCTCAGACAGTAAGCCTAAGTTCTGTAGGACAGTGAAGACGTTGATATAGTGCTCACCAAAGCCCATCCAAAAGCGGATGTTTGGCACATCTAAGTTGGCGGATAATGAGTGAATCTCATCGTGACCCGATAAGTAGCTGTTCTGCTCACCAACAACAGGTAAATCGTCAGTACGCTTCACTTCAAACATCTTATTAGACTGCCACTGGCTGTTCTGCCAAGAGTAGACCGTACCAGTAAATTCGCGGAAGTTAATCTCAGGATCAAAGTTAGTCGCGAAGTATTTGCCATGGCTACCCGCGTTGATGTCGATAATATCGATATCCGTCACGCTGCCTTTATCCATCATGTCATAGCCCAGACGCGCGTAGGCATTGACCATACCGGGATCGAAGCCCGCGCCTAAGATAGCAGTGATGTTATTGTCGGCACAGCGCTGTTTGCGTTTCCACTCGTAGTTGGCGTACCACGGTGGCGTTTCACAAATCTTGCGTGGGTCTTCATGAATGGCCGTATCGATATAAGCGACGCCCGCCTCTATACAAGCTTCAAGAACGGTCATATTGATGAAAGCTGAGCCTACGTTTAGGACGATTTGTACGCCGGTATCACGGATAAGCTGAGCTACTGCTGCGGTATCCATCGCATCCACTTCATGCGTGTGTAGGGTGGCGGCTTGTTTAAAGCTGCCCTTCTCTACGACACTAGCGGCGATTTCATCACACTTAGACTTGGTACGCGAGGCGATATGGAGCTCACCTAACACGTCATTGTTCATGGCACATTTATGCGCGACGACTTGCGCTACGCCGCCGGCGCCAAGGATAAGAACGTTACGTTTTGGGGTTTTAGCTGGGTTGGTGGTGTTCAACAGGTGAATCCTCCTTTGTGTGCCGTAAGGTTAGGTGTGGCACGGGTTAGTGATGTACGTGAATTAAAAAGGAAGACCAGAGGAAAACCCACGTACCCGAATTGTGCTGTAATTTTTGTGCTATATATCTTGTTGTGTGGCTCTTGTTCTATAACCAGTGATAAAAACTTTTAGAACTGCTATTTATATTAGGCGCTTAGCTCACTATTACAAGGCAGCTTAACCAAATAAGCCCATAGTACGTTAAATCAATTGCACTCAATAACGCTTATAACGCTTATAACGCTTATAACGGCTAAGCTACCTAGAATAATAAAAGATTAACAGGCTGCTTACGACAAGCTGGCTTTAAATTCTTCGTAACCAAAGGTCTTTTGTACCTGCAGTACCCCGTCATCATCGCAAATCACGATGGCGGGCATAGCGACTCCATTAAACCAGTTCTTTTTGACCATGGTATAACCAGCAGCATTACCAAAGGAGACTCGGTCGCCCGTCTTTAAAGGTTGCTCGAGCTGGTATTCACCAAAGATATCACCGGCTAAGCAAGATTTACCGCAGATGATGGTGTTTTGTTGGTCCACATCGCTATCCGCTGCAACGGCCGTCAGTTGAAAAGCCTCACCGTTAATCTCAACTACCGGCGCAGTCTCACGATAAATCAATAAATCAAGCATATGCGCTTCGATTGAGGAGTCGACTACCGCTAAAGGTTTGCCATTATGGAGCGTATCTAGCACCGTCGTGACCAATTTGGCGGCCCCATGAATACAAGCTTCGCCAGGTTCTAAATAGACTTGCACACTGTACTTCTCGCTAAAGGCTTTAAGTCTGGCGGCAAGCTGCTCTAACGGATAATCCGGCGCAATAAAATGAATACCGCCACCCAAGCTCACCCACTCAAGCTGATGGAATATCTCTCCAAATTTGGTTTCGATATCATCCAGACTAGCGCTAAAGGCGGCAAAACTGTTATTTTCACAGTTGTTATGAATCATAACGCCTGTGATATCGCCCAATACTTCGCTCACTTTGCTAATATCGTGTTCACCCAAACGGCTAAAGGGACGCGCAGGATCCGCTATCAAAAATGAGGAATTACTGGTTTGCGGATTTAGACGTAGCCCAACCGGGACATTTTGCGCTTGCGCTTTGGCTTTAAAAGCGTTTAACTGATTGAATGAATTAAAGATTATTTTATCAGCGTATTGGAGTACTTCGTCAATTTCAGCTTGAGAGTAAGCGACACTATAAGCATGCGTTTCTTTATCATGACCATTGCCAAAGGTCTCTTTACCCAAGCGCACTTCATTGAGTGACGAAGAGGTCGTACCATGTAAATACGGGCTCATAAAATCAAACACGCCCCAAGTCGCAAAGCATTTTAGCGCGAGTAAGGCCTTGGCACCCGACAATTCGCATAGGCGCTGTACGATGCTTAAATTATGGCGTAGTGCGGGCACATCGATTTGATAATAAGGCGTATTTAGGTCGGTAGCTGTTGTCATGGTTAGAGCCTTTGGCAAGTCGTCGTCTTTAGCGGGCCACTATACAGGTCGATAATAGTAGCTTGGACTATAAGAGCGATGTAAGGTCAAAAAATCGCGGCAATTATAATAGGTTATGGCGTAGAACCCAATATTAAATCTCAGTATTTAACACATTAATTGGCCCTACTTAAATGAGCCGTAATATTTGCTGAGAAATAATGGGTTACCGGTCGCCATCTTACCTAATATAAGCAGCGTATACCAATGGAAGTCTTAGATTTTTGTGAGTAACGGGTAATACTGCAACCAAACTGTATTTATTAAAATATTGTATTAATAATAAGGAAGTTATATGACAACTGTGAGTAATGAGCTGTTAATAAAGACCCACCCAGATGCAGTGGCAGTACTGGATTTTTGGTTTGCAGAGGCGCATCAGCCTTACTGGTTTGCCAAGGATGAGGCGTTTGATGAAGCGATTGCTGAGCAATTCTTTGCCAATTGGCAACAAGCGTCGTTAGGAGAATGTGCGCATTGGCGCGAAGATGTATACGCTGAGCAAGATACTAAAGAAGCTAATAGCCCTGCTACAACCCCTCGCTTGCTCGGTAATCTCGCCGGTCGGCTAGCCGAGATTATTGTCCTAGACCAATTCTCTCGCAACCTCTTTCGTGAGCAGCCACAGGCTTTCACGCAAGATACGCTAGCCTTGGTATTGGCGCAAGAAGCGGTCAAACACCCTGACTATGCCCAACTGCCCGCCTCTTGGCAACCGTTCGTTATTATGCCCTTTATGCACTCTGAATCCACGCATATCCATGATATGGGTCTGCCCTATTTTAAAGCGTTGCGGGATGGCAACACTTTAGAGTTTGAATATAAGCATCGAGAAATTCTCGATCGCTTTGGTCGCTACCCCCACCGTAATGCGGCTTTGGGTCGCGATAGTACTCCTGAAGAAATTGAGTTTTTGCAGCAGCCTGACAGTTCTTTTTAGGAGCTTGGTTGTTTCTTTCGCATGATGTTTGTTTAAATATTGGTTCTTATAAATAAGGAAGCAAAATGGATTTTGCCCAGATGGACTTTCAAAACATTACCCCACCCTATGCCCCCTCTGCGTGGCTAGACTTAGACGCTCTAGATGCCAACATTCAGCGCGTTAATGCCATGACGCAAGCCGTGAATCTACGCATTGCCACTAAGTCAGTACGCTCTCTTGAGATACTTAAATATATCGAAGCGCAGACCCCGAATTTTATAGGCTTAATGAGCTTTTCTGCTAGCGAGTCTGTCTACCTGCTTGAGCAAGGCTTTGATAACATTCTGTGCGCTTACCCCAGCTTTGATCGCAACGCTATCGCCAAGACCATTCCTTTTGTCCAAAATGGCGCGACGATGGTTTGGATGGTGGATAGTCTCGAGCACTGGCAAGTCTTAGAAGATATCGGACGCGCTCACGATACCGAACTCTCTCTATGTCTCGATATTAATATGTCGATGCCGCTGCCTAAGCTGTATTTTGGCACTAAACGCTCAGCCTTATTTAAGGTAAGCGATGTGAAAAAACTGCTGAAACAAACGAAGAAATTTACCCATGCAAAAGTTACCGCAATGATGGGTTATGAAGCGCAAATTGCGGGTTTACCTGAAACCTTACCGGATAAAGCCCTACTTGCTCCTGCCATTCGTACCCTAAAATCGCTTTCAAAAAAACAAGTCAGTACTCGCCGGCCCAAAGTCGCTGACTGGTTAAAAAAACAAGGCTATGACTTAAATATCATCAATGGTGGTGGTAGCGGCAGTATGGCCTTTACCTGCGCCCAGCCTGAAGTGACCGAGATTACTGTAGGGTCGGCGTATTATTATCCGGCATTATTTAGCCATATGGACAGTATGCAGGACTTCTCGCCAGCAGCAGGGTTTGTGTTACCCGTTACGCGCCAACCTGAGCCCAATGTAATTACCTGTCACGGTGGCGGTTTTATCGCTTCTGGCTCTCTGGGAGCGGATAAATTGCCGCAAGTGCTTTATCCCGATAACCTAGCTATGCTAAAAGATGAAGGCTTCGGTGAAGTACAAACGCCAATGCAAATCACAGGTAAACAGACCGTGGCTATCGGCGATTATGTCTGGTGTCGTCATGCCAAGGCGGGCGAACTTTGCGAGCATTTTAATGAGCTCATTACCTACCGTGATAATAAAGCTTGCGGCACTATGCTAACTTACCGAGGAGCGGGCCAATGTTTTCATTAAGCGAATGGCAAGGTAATACCCAGTGGCAGAATTGGACCGGCTATGTCACCGCCATCCCTGAGCAGAAACTGGCACCGGACTCTATTGAAGCGCTGCAAGCTATCGTCAAGACGGCAGTGCAAGAGAATAAACGGGTACGGGTCACAGGAGCCGCCCACTCTTTTAGTGGTTGTGCGCGACCGGAAGAGATAGCAGTGACATTGCACCATCTGCGCGGTATTGATGCAGTCGATAAAGGAGCAAAAGAAGTCACCGTCTTTGCCGGCACTTACCTGCATGAGATAGGCGAAATGCTACGCGAGCATGGCTTTGCGCTAGAGAATATGGGCGATATCCAAAATCAAACCATTGCAGGCTCTATTAGTACGGGCACGCATGGTACGGGCATTACCCTCGGCTCGGTATCAAGCCAAGTGGTTGCTTGGGAATGGGTCGATGGTACAGGGACGCTACGCAGTCATCGCCGTGCTAAAGAACCTACGCATGATGATCTATCGCAAGCGCTGCATATTAGCATGGGCATGCTGGGTATTTTCACCCGTCTGACGCTGAAGGTGGTGGACATATTTGGGCTGCGTGAGGAAAGCGCAGTCTATAGCTTTGACGAAGGGTTGGCGCAGTTTCATCAAGCCACGCAGGCACACCGTCATATGGAGTGGTTCTTATTCCCAGGTACCAATAAGCTACAACAGAAAACCCTCACCATGATTCCACCGCAGCCCATGAGTGGCTGGCAGAAGTTTAAAGATGGTATCGAAAGCAAGGTGGTGTTAAATGGGGCCTTCTACCTAATCTCCGAGGTCGCTCGAAAGAACCCTAAATATACTCGTCAAGTCAGTCAACTCTCGTCGAATAATATCCCTAATACGGTTCGCGAAGGCTATAGTTATGAGGTCTTTCCCAAACCGCGGGGCGTAGTCTTTAATGAGTCAGAGTACTTTATTAAAATGAGCGATTTTGAGCGTTGTATTACTGAGATAAATGATGCTTTATTAGAAGATACCAAAGGCTCGCATTTCCCTATCGAGGTCCGTTCGCATAAAGCGGAAAGGGGGTTTCTTAGCCCGACACAAGGGCAAGACAGCATTGCCCTCTCCTTTCATGTCTATAAGGGTATCGATAGCGAGCCGTTTTTTAATTGGGTAAAAACCACGATGGCAAAATGGCAGGGACGACCGCATTGGGGCAAGGTGAATAAATTGAGCCGTGACGAGATAGCTGCGCTGTACCCAGACTTACCAAAGTTTCTGGCATTGCGTGAGCGCTACGACCCGCACAATGTGTTTATGAATACTTGGTTGGATGAGAAGTTTTTGGGAAAAACAGCTCTTTAAAAAGGGTTGATAGAATAAATAGGTCTAAAATTATCTACCATTTTATTAAAGATTGCTCCCTTCCTTTCTTAAAGGAAGGGTTGGGGATGGATTCAACCTTCCAAAGCCCGTCGAACAGGCCCAAAACTACGGCGATGAGCCGGCAAAACCCCATGCTCAGCAATAGCCGCTAAATGCGCTTTAGTAGGGTAGCCTTTATGCTGCTCAATACCAAACTGTGGATACCGCTTCGCCATTTCATACATACCCAAATCTCTGCCTACTTTAGCCAACACACTGGCGGCGGCAATACTGGTATGGCGACCGTCGCCTTTCACCCAAGCTTGCAAATCAATCTGCTTACGATGCAGACCTAGTTCTGCAAACCGAGCAAAATCAAACTCAGGGCAACGATTGCCATCGAACAATAACTCGACTTTCAGTCTAGCGGCATCCAATAAATTGCCATTCTCCCCGGCCCCTTGCACGCCTGCCCTTTGCACCTCAAACACCACACTTTGCAGCAATTGCTCGGTACAAAGCTGCATGCCTAGCATGGTCGCTTGCAAAATATTGACCTGGTCAATCACTATAGCCGGTACTTCCGCCACCACATAACCTAATGCTTGCTGCTGGATTAACGGATACAGTAAGTCGCGTTTGTTTTCACTAAGCTTTTTGGAGTCGGTTAAGATGGCCAATGCTGTGTCCTGCAAAGGTTGGTCTTCGATTTCACCAGACCAAGCGCTAGGCAAGATAGCCGCTGCTACCACCACATCGCCCAACAGGGGCCCCCGCCCCGCTTCATCCACCCCGATTTGCAGCACTATATCAGCTGACTCTGTGTGACCAGTCGCTAGCTTATTGATATCGCTAAGCAATTCGGCGACATTTAACGAGCCGGTTAATCGGATGGGCGCTTCAAGGTTGACATATTGGCCTTTAACAACCACTTGCTGAACGTCTTGTAGGATGGACTGCGGATTAGCGGACACAGGGGAGCTAGTAGTCATAACAATATCTTTTGGGTTAATGGGTCGTGAGTTAATGAGTAAGTAGGCAGTCAAATAAGAATAAAAAAGGAACTTCTGACCAACCGAGTGCCTTTTTCATAAAACTAACGATGCTGCTGGGCAAGCCAATATTCAATGACCGTATGAGCAGGCTGTTGATTACTTTGCGCTTGCATATCAGTTTTAGTAGCAATGAGAGCCTCCTGCTGCGCTTTATACGCCCGCACTTGCAGCAATTGGGTCACGGTACGGCAGATACTCTCAGCCGTCGCTTGCTCTTGAATCAGCTCGGGGACGATTTCTTCACCCGCTAAGATATTAGGCAAGGACACATAAGGGACTTTTAGCATACGGCTGACCACTTTATAAGTGAGCTTATTCATCTGATAAATCACTACCATAGGCCGCTCAAGCAGCATGGCTTCTAAAGTCGCTGTGCCGGATGCAAGTAGAATAATGTCAGAGGCTGCCATCGCTTGCTGACTGAAATTAGGTTGATCTTGGTCATACACTACCGTGACCGCCTCACGCAGCTGCGGCGAATGTTGATCAATCAGGTCTTGCACGATATATTGATGGTTTTGATCGACAGTAGGTACGATAAAGCATAGTTTTGCATCGACCAATAGCAGCTTTTCCATACCCTCTAACATCAACGGCAAAATAGCGTTAATCTCGCCCCGTCGCGAGCCTGGCATCACACAGATAAGCTGACTGACCTCGTCATAACGCTCAATAAAGTACTGCTGCAGGCCGTTATTGTGCCAAACCAAAGCACTGCGCAACTCTAGGGTTGGGGTGTCATGCAGCTCGGCAGGGATTGTATGCAATAGCGGATGCCCCACACAAATAGCCGGATGATTGTGTTTCTTATATACCGGTAGCTCAAAGGGGAATAAGCACAAGACTAAATCGGTGGCCTCTTTAATCCCCTTAATACGCGATTCGCGCCATGCCCAGATAGAGGGGCTGACATACTGCACACAGAATATGCCCTTAGGCTTGAGCTTTTTAGCGACCCTTAGGTTAAAATCTGGCGCATCTATGCCAATAAATAAGTCTATATTAGACTTTCTAAATGCCGTTAATAACTCACGGCGGGCTTTTAATAAGTCAGGCAACTGCGACATAACCTCGACCAGACCCATCACCGCCAGACGCTCTAAAGGAAAGATACTCTGCAGCCCTTGCGCTTGCATCTTGGCACCACCAACCCCTACCCACACGATATCTGCCACCAAATTATTCATCTGTGCCATGAAATCGGCACCGAGGCTATCCCCTGACACTTCGCCGGCTACGATACCGATGACTAAGGGCTCAGTACGAGTATTTACGGTAATAGGGGTAGAATGTGTCATAAGCCTCTCATCTATAACAATTAAAATTTACTCAATAGCTTTTTTAGTTAGAGTATTGGTTTTTTTGAATCTAGTTATTAGTTCTTTGTAATCTTACCGTAGCATAGCCCCGCTATCATCTAGGCCCAATTTGGCATAAAGTCAAATCAGTACTGGGCTTGCAAAGATTGAAGTATAACAAATTTTTCGTTTTCACATTCCTTATATGAGTCAATAAACTCAGGAGTGCCCTTGTCATCTGTGCATTTAGGCAGCATAATAAATGATTCCATTTAATAGCTAGTAGAATGACGATCATGATGACACCAGCCACTAACAACGCAGATATTGATGACGTGAATATTGAAGAATTTATCCCATTAGTCACGCCCGCTGAACTGAAGACTGAGCTCCCCTTATCGGAGGCCGCCTATAATACCGTGTTGCATGGCCGTACCACTATCCAAAACATCTTGGATGGCAAAGACAAGCGCTTATTTATTGTCATTGGTCCTTGCTCTATCCACGATGTGGAGGCCGCCCACGAATATGCGGACCGTTTAGCGACTTTGGCCAAAGAAATCGACGACACTATCTTTGTCGTCATGCGCGTGTATTTTGAAAAGCCACGTACGACCGTGGGTTGGAAAGGCTTAATCAACGATCCGGACATGAATGACAGTTTTGATATTCAAAAAGGTCTGCGGATGGCGCGTAAGCTACTACTAGACCTAAATGAAAAAGGCTTGCCGTGTGCTACTGAAGCGCTAGATCCGAATACGCCGCAGTACATGCAAGATTTGATCAGCTGGTCTGCTATCGGCGCGCGTACTACAGAAAGCCAAACTCACCGTGAGATGAGCTCGGGCCTATCTTGCCCAGTAGGCTTTAAAAACGGTACGGATGGCGGTATGACAGTCGCTGTGAATGCTATGCAGGCCGTAAAAGCAGGTCATAGCTTCTTAGGGCTATCTGCGGATGGCAAAGTGTCTATCATCAAGTCTAAGGGCAACCCATACGCGCACGTAGTGTTACGTGGTGGCTCTGATGGTCCTAACTATGACGAAACGGCGGTAGCTCAAGCTGAGAATGAATTGGCGAAAGGCAAAACCAGCGGCAAGATTATGATTGATACCAGCCATGCCAACTCGGGTAAAGACCCTTACTTACAGCCTATGGTCATTAAAAATGTCGCTGAGCAAATCAGAAACGGCAATAAGTCTATTATCGGCTTAATGATTGAAAGTCATCTAAAAGGGGGCAGTCAGAGTCTAACGGCAAACCTTGATGACTTAGAGTACGGCAAATCGATTACAGACGGTTGCTTAGACTGGGAAAGCACAGTCGCTGCCCTACATAACCTACGTGACGAAATTAAAGACGTGATTGCCAATCGTTAATAGGGTTAGACCCTAGCCCAAACTTTTAAAACTAAAAAGCCCATCATATCGATGGGCTTTTTATTGTCCTAACTTCTAGATACTAACCTTCCGCACTTAACACGTTGCCTAGGCTCTCTAATACATGCTTAGAGGTGGCTTTATCACGCAGGGTGAGCAGTTGCTCATGCGCTATCGCTTTACGCTCAGGCACTAGCGTATACCAACGTGCTAGCACTTGCAGTAAACGCGAGGCCAATACAGGGTTGGGCTTATCTAACTTTGCCACGACATTCGTATACAGTTGCAGACCTTCAGTCGTCCACAATACTTCAGGCTGAGCGGCAAAGGCACCGATGACCGCACGCACACGGTTCGGCGTGCCCCAATCGAAGTCTGCATGGTCCAGTAGCGCCGCCACCTCAGCAACCGTCACCTCTTCTGCTGAAGCTTGCACACTGAACCATAAGTCGATAACCAAGTCTTCGTCATTAAAACGCTGATAGAAATCCGCCAAAGTATTGGCTGCCTCTGGATGGTTATGATTGACCAACGCTTTGAGCGCACCCAAACGTTCGGTCATGCAGCTAGCGTGAGTATACTGGTGCACTGCCCAATCCTGGGCTTCCACAATATCTGCCGTTAGTGCCATATCTAAAATGACGTTTCTCAAAGCACGCTGGCCACGGGCAGTCGGTGAATCCACAAACTCCGTAAGCGGTAGCGCTTGGTACCACTCACTCCACTGCGCTTGTAAATGAGTCGCCACTTGTTGATATAGCCCTTCGCGTTTTTGCTTCATCACTGTAGGATCATAATCCTGGCTGATAGCTGTCGCCAGTTCACGCTGTGATGGGATATCAAACAGACGCGCGGCTAGCATAGGGTCGTCAGCAATCAAGGTCGGCAAAGTGGCTGATAACGCTTCCAGATAACGCTCTGCGGGCTTATCCTGTAGCAAGATTTTATTCACCAATACTTGCGTCGCCTGCCAACGGTTAAAGCCATTGGTCTCATGCGTCATTAAGAACGCTAAATCATCATCGCTATAATCAAACTGCAACTGTACGGGCGCACTAAAGTCTCGTAGTAATGAGATAACTGGCGCTTCCCCATTACCCGTCGCAATATTTTCAAAGATATAGCTCTGCTCTGCCGAATCTAATAACAACATCCGCTCTGCGATAATCGCGCCACTGTCGCGATCAAACAGCGCGGTCGCTACGGGAATAGGCAGCGGCTTGGGCGCATCAAAGCCGGCAACGTGGCGAGTAGACTGCCCTAACGTAATGGTTAAGGTTTGCGCTGCACTATCATAATCATAGCTGCCAGAGACCACAGGCGTGCCTGGCTGACGATACCACGCTAGGAAAGGCTCAACGCTGATATCAGTGACACTCATGGCGGACAAGAAGTCCTCTACCGTCACAGCTTGGCCATCATAACGGCGGAAATACTCGTCGCTACCTTGACGGAAGCGCTCTGCGCCCAAGGTATTGGCAATCATACGAACGATTTCTGCGCCCTTCTCGTATATCGTGGTGGTATAGAAGTTATTAATCTCAGCAAAGCTCTCTGGACGCACGGGATGCGCTAGCGGCCCCGCATCTTCACTAAACTGATGCGCCCGTAGCATGGAGACATCGTCAATACGTTGCACTGCGGCGGACTGCTGATCGGCAGAAAAAGACTGATCGCGGAAGACCGTGAAGCCTTCTTTTAAGCACAATTGGAACCAATCACGGCAAGTAATTCGGTTGCCAGTCCAGTTATGGAAGTATTCATGGGCGATGACGGCTTTCACATTAAAGCTGCGCTCATCGGTGGTGGTATCTGGGCTAGACAGCACACAGGACGTATTAAAGATATTTAGCCCCTTATTCTCCATCGCCCCCATATTGAACTGGCTGACCGCAACAATCATATAACGGTCTAAATCGTAGGCACGGCCATAATTGTCTTCATCCCATTGCATAGCATCTTTTAGCGCTTGCATGCCCACGTGACATTTATCAATATCGCTGGTTTTTGCATAGAGCTCGAGCAACACTTCACGACCTTCAGAGGTCGTATAATGATCGGTCAGCACATCAAGATCGGCGATTACACAGGCGAATAAATAGCTGGGCTTATTGGTCGGGTCTTCCCAGATCGCATAGTGGCGGTTCGTCTCGCCGGCTACTTCACCGCTCTCCACCAAGTTACCGTTACCTAGCAAGGTCGGAAAACGCTTATCCGCTTCTAGACGCGTAGTAAAAGTCGCTAGCACATCGGGACGGTCAGGGTAAAAAGTGATTTTACGGAAACCTTCTGGCTCACATTGGGTGACGAACATCGTCTCCGCACCCTCACCCGCAATATATAAACCCTCTAGCGCTGTATTCGTATGCGGCAGAATCTTGACTTGCGTCTGTAGAGTAACGGCATCAGGCGTGTCGTGGATAGTGAGATGCTCGGCATCCAAATCATAAGCACTGCTAGTTAATGGCTCACCATTGACGCTAATCGCCAATAGCTCCATATCCTGACCGTGTAATGTCAAGGCGCCAGCAGCTTGGCGGGTCATTTGCAACGTACTGGCCACAATGGCATGGTCGTCGAATAACTTAATATCCAAATACACGGTATCAACGTCATAGCTTGGCGGCTGATAATCTTTTAAGAATATCTTAGTCGGAGGCGTGGCCGGATTGGTTGGCGGCACATCTGCCATGTTGGCGTCGATGATGGGGGTATCGTTAATGGCCTCAGACATAAGCGGGATCCTTTATTAGGTAATGGCAGCAGTATTTATAAATACATTATTAGTAAAACAGTAGTAATGAAATAGGGCTAAGCAAAAAAATGATGAAAACAGTAAAAATAGAAATACAGTAGGTAATAGGCACGCAAGCTAGTGCTGTAAACAATAGGGCCTAAATAACGGCCTAAATTTAGAAAAGGCCACACAGACGCTAGGCGAAAAAAGGTCGGTCTGCTAAAGTACATTTGTGGCGTAAACTTATGCCAGCATGCTAACTTTAAGCCTTATTTTAGCTATTATAAATATTTAATCAGGGTCGCTATAATAAGCTTATACCCCCTATAATAGTTGGCGCAACTGCGTAAATTTCAAGGGGTCTGCCCACAAAATTCGCTACCAACGCTCTTATTTGGAATCTGTACTTTATGACCACCTCTCAAGATAACGCCACTACGCCTGCCTCTCCAAGCTTATTAGTACAGTTTGAGCATTATATCGACGGCTTATTGTTAGACACTAAGGCGCCGAGTACTCAAGGGACCACTACCGCATCAATCGACGCTCAGGCAGCAGCAAAACGTAAAGTATTATGGGTCACCGAAAGTGCAGATTACGCCCAGGCGCAGACTGAGCTTAAAGATCAAGACGTAGAGCTGATTAATATAGACATGCTCAGCCAATCGCCCCCAACAGAGCGTTACGAGCTGATTTGCTTCTGGTTGCCCTCTCTCAGGGATGCCGAATTTAAAACTTATCTAGCAACATTGATGCACAGCCGCGACCTCTATGCCGAGTATACGCTTATCGTGTTAGCCGATTCGATAGACTTAGTCGCTTATGGCTTTGTACATCTGGACGGCTCACCGCTCGATGCGGTTAGCACCACTACGGATCAACCTAAGACAGCCAACGCTGCTACTCAAGGCCAGCTACACCAGCTCAGGGCTTGGCAGTTCAATCTATTTGACTATAAGCCACGACCACATTGGCTCAACGCACATTATTGGGCCAACCCAGAAAACTGGGGAAAATACCGGTGGTAAAGCGCACTTATTTTTGATTAATTTATTGCTAATATTTTAGTCAGAGAGTGCTGAAATCGTCTGAGTAAACAAAGATATAAAGACTGCTCAGGTATGTTAAAACGATGATTGTTGGTGAAAAAGCTTGTAAAGCAAAGCCAACTTTGTCATCATTTACAGTAATGCTACTTACATAACGTAACATTAGATTTACTATGCTTATCATTGCAGTACGGCGACAATTAATAATGATATTACGTCGTAATTGCTACCCATTTTATTGGACCCATATTGCAACAACAACGCGCTTCCTCACCGGAAGTTTAGGAGCTTTATATGTTATCTGCCTTGTCATCTATCCGCCAAACCTCTAAGCAAGCTACTAAAGTAGCCGCCTTTGCTGTGCTAGCCAGCTCTGTAGTATTCGCTACTGGTTGTGCTAATAAGCGCACAGGTACTTCAGAAGTCGTCGTCGCCCCGCTAGGTATCCCAGGTGGCCAAGGCCTATACACGGGTGGTGCTATCGTTAGCAACTCAGGCGCTATCATAGATGCTGCACAAAACATCCAAGCGACTGTCTATTTTGACTTCGATCGCAGCGATATCAGCAGCGAAGCCGCCGCTGTTCTGAACCAGCATGCTGCCCTATTAGCCAGCAACCCTTCTGCTAGCGTGCTAGTAGCGGGTCACACTGATGAGCGTGGCAGCCGTGAATATAACATGGCTCTAGGCGAGCGTCGTGCCCAAGCTGTGCGTACTTACCTTGCGTCTCAAGGCGTGACTGGTGGTAACGTGCAAGTAATCAGCTATGGCGAAGAGCGTCCTATCGCTACGGGTAACAACGAACAGTCTTATCAGCAAAACCGTCGCGCTGAATTGTCTTACTAAGTTAGACCTTTAGTTTAAACCAGTAAGGTTAAACTAGCGCATAAACCCCAGTTAAGGTATTAATATCTAACTGGGGTTTTTTTATGCTGAGTAGCCGTCGTCAATGGCTATACATACCTGCTCTACCCTATTTGCAACACTCCTTTCACTCTTACATTTTATAAGATAGTAATAGTCATTATGCCAACTGCTGCGTTCGCCCAACCTACCTTAATTAACCCTAGCTTCGTGCAATTAGACGCAGAGTGCTGGTGTGGTATTGCGCAGGTCTTAGTGGCAGAGTCACCAGCCACTAATAAGACGCCGTTAGCCGCTCAAAGACTGGCAGTCAGAGCATTATGCCAACAGCTCTTAATGCAGATAAACCGGGTTGATGAGATTGATGAGAGTCAGTTTCCCTATCACTTAAAACAGCATGGCGACTATCTATGTTTCACCCATTCGCACGATTATGTCGCAGTAGTCTTAAACGCTAGCCGGCCTTGTGGTATTGATCTCGAATTAAGTGAAGTGCGTTGGCAGACGGTGCAGCGTTTTTATCATTCAGACGAGTTAGCGCTGTTAGAGGGTATTGCGCCCGATTTAAGACAAGTACTTTGCCGGTATCTATGGCAAATTAAAGAGTGTATCGTCAAAATCGAGCAAGGCCAGTTAATTCCAACGCTTGGCCGATCCTTAGCAGCTTATATCCCTGAGCTGCTTACTATCCTGACACCTTATAGCTCTCAAACGGCCTACCCTATTCCTATGACAGAGGCATCATTAATTGGAGAAAACCATAGCTGCATCAAGCTCTCACTGCCAATGCATGTAGATAATAGCGATTACTATATTTATCTCTCACCATACTCCCGACTTGTCAGTGTATCTTAAACCTGTTATTAATAAGCCGCTTGCTAGAACATACTCTGCTAACAGCCTATCCTTGCAAAGCTTTATAGACAGCAATTAGAGACAAAAGTTATAGACGAAAAAAAACGCCCCGAAGGACGTTTTTTTATGACTACTAGCAGTGCTTAATATATTAGCAATGCTTAGAAGCGGTAAGTAGCACCAACTTTAACGATTGGTAACCACTCTAGGTAATCTTTTGATTCAAGTTCTTGCTGAGCTTTCTTAGCAACGTCATTGGCAGTAGTGATACCATCTTCAGAAGTCACAAGGCTATTACCTTTTTCTGCATTAACTGTAGCACTAGTCTTACCTAGATATGCAGCACCAATCTCGCCGAATACACCCCAATGGTTATTGATGTTTGGACGGAAGCCGATAGTACCATAAGGAGCTAGTTTGTTGCGATGATCGACAGAACCTGTTAATGCACCAACTTCAGCTGCATCATACTCAACGCCGTCAACTTTATAAACAGCGTTAGTATCGCCAGTAGGGTTAGCAGTTACATCGATGCTGTTGTCAGGAACGATGATACCAGCGCCCATAGTGAACCAGTTGCCTGCAGGACGTAATTGTACACCCATGTATGGGTTGCTGAAATCTGAATCAACTTCGTAGTTTACGTCGTTTGCGTCAAAGTCGCCGCCAAATAGGTCAGCTACGTCGCCACCAGCCCAACCGGCTTGTAGTTCAGTTTTGTCGTTAAGGCCCCAAGCGATGTTTGCGCCATAACCTAAAGTACCTACTTCAGCGCTTACAGCTGCTGGATGAGTTACAGTGTCAAACAAAGTGCGAGTAGTACCAACAACAGCACCAGTAGTGTTGCGGATAAGACCAGCGTCAGCATCATATTGATAGCCAGTCGCTACAGGTTGAGCTACAACTACAGGTTGAGCAACCATTACGTCGTCAGCATCAACAAGCACTACAGGTTCAGCAGCCATAGCAGCAGTAGAGGCGGCAACAGCAACAGCGATAGCAGATAATTTAATAAGTTTCATATACTTCTCCAAAAAATAAACAGGCCCTAAAATGATTAACAAGCTCTCAGCTTCAGAACATTAATTAGACATAATCAATCATTTTGTTGGGCAGATTAAAACAATTTTTGACACAAATGTCACCCCCTTAACCCATAGAGTTTATTTGCCATTGTGTAACCATTACGTATATCTTGTAATAAAACAGCGACAGTTCGCAAACTTGTAACTTCGTGTTACATTATGGTTTACGTTACTAACATAACTGCGTCAGATTATCGGCTTATTTTACGCGTTACCTGTTTGAGATTTAGAATGGTGTTAGAAAGAAAACAAGCTTATCAACAGCTGTATGAATGAAGAATAATCTATTGTTGCTGACAATCTCTCTTGTCCTTCTCATTATTGTATAATGGTGTCATTGGTGTTAATCCGTTATATTATTTCGCAATTTATCAAGTATTGAGTCCTAATCATGCCAAAAGTCTCTTCGATCACTCGAGTTCTGCAAATTATTGAAGCGGTCTCCTATGCTCCTAAGCCGTTGACTCCGCTTGAGTTGGCCCAGCAATTGGAAATCCCTAAACCGACCATTCACAGACTGATTCAACAGCTGGTGGATGAAGGCTTTGTGGCTGTGGATATCACAGGTGGTATTATCGCTGGTAAACGGGTGCGTAACCTCAGTGTCGAGCTCTGGCAACAGCGGCAGTTTTCTACTGAGCGCCAAGTCATTTTGCAAAAGCTCGTCCATGACATTAAAGAGACTTGTGGTATTGGTGTGCCGCATGATATGGATATGGTCTACAGTAATCGCGCTCAGACTGAGTTACCGCTACAGATATACCTACCCATCGGCGCCAAGTCTCCCATGTGGTGTACGGCCACAGGTAAGCTCTATCTGAGCCAATTGTCCCCACGCAGTCGTAGCAAAATGCTTAATAACTTACCCTTAGTTAAATTTACCAAAAATACTATTATCGATATTGATAAGCTAAACATCGAGCTTGATAAGATTGCAGAAACTGGCATTGGTATTGATAACGAAGAGTTTATTTCTGAAATGGTAGCCGTCTCTGTCCCTATTACCGATAAAAAGGGACGCTACTTGGCCTCGCTATACGTGCATGCGCCTACGGTACGAGTCTCCCTTGATGATTTATTAGCTTATGTGCCACGTCTACAAGAAGCCGCTGCAGACATTCAAGCCTTGGTATACGACCTGCAAAGTGAGTAACGCTGACTTACCGGTTTAAGACAATCTAGGTCTGCCTTGTGTCTTTACCTTTATGACCGGCAATAAAAAAGCACTCGATTGAGTGCTTTTTTTGCTTTAGATAGGGTAGAAATACAGCATTTGCCGACCCTGCTAATAGGCTTAAAATTAACGCTTATATGGTATAGGGTTTAACAGCGCATTGACGCTATGATTTAACATCAGCTAGCAAATCAGGAGCGTAATGGCCAATGATGCTGGAGAAATCTTGTTCTGCATAATTTTCTACATGGCCATCGTACAACTCAGTAGCTTGGCTGCCCATCGGCACCTCTACTCCTGTATCTGCCGCAGTTTGTAGCGCTAGGTGCAAATCTTTATGCATGTGCGCGCTCATAAAGCCCCCAGCGTAGCCTTTGCTAGCCGGCACGCTCTCTATGACATTAGGATAAGGGTTATAGACCTCGAGCGTCCAGTTGCGCCCTGAGCTTTGTAGCATGATGTCAGACAGCACGGCTGGGTCTAAGCCATTTTTGACCCCTAGGTTGAGCGCTTCCGCCGTACCACTCATCAAGATACCAAGCAGCATGTTATTACAGATTTTGGCAACCTGTCCTGCGCCGTGATCGCCGGCATGAAAAATATTTTTGCCCATAACCGCTAAAATAGGCTTCGCACGCTCAAATACCTCAGCATCTCCACCCACGATAAAGGTTAAGGTACCCGCCGCGGCTCCTGCCGTACCACCAGAGACTGGCGCATCTAAAAACGCCACGCCATGCTCACTAGCGGCTTGCGCTACTACTCTAGCATCAGCGGCAGCAATAGTACTGCTATCAATCACTAAAGTACCTTTAGGTAGGGCGGCTAATAGCCCCTTATCGTCGCCACCATCGCCTAAATACACACTTTTCACATGCTTGCCAGCCGGTAGCATAGTGATGACTACTTCAGCCTGCTCAGCAGCCTGTAATGGCGATGTGGCCGTTTTAGCACCGGCTTCACTAAGGGTGGCTAAAGCGGTGTCTGATAAATCAAATACGGTCACGTCAAAACCATGTTTAAGTAAGTTTTTAGCCATGGGAGCGCCCATGTTACCGAGTCCGATAAAGGCTATTTTAGACGGTGTTGTGCTAGCGTTGTTGGTCATCTCATCACTCCTTGATGAAGGGGGTTAAGGCCTTCGCAAACCACGAATGCCTATAAATTAACAATTGAAAATACCGATAAATAAAAATACTGGTCAATAAAAATAGATCTGGCGCTAAAAAATGTCGTAGTGAGGCCAGGCTTAGTGGATAACCCTAAGCCTAGAACTTACTGCTAAAAAGTATTAAAAGAGGGCTTAACCTGTTACTTAAAGAGAACTTATCACTTAAAGAGTTAGCGTACGGCTTGGACAGCGAAAGCTTGCTCGGTTAGCCAGTTGGCAAAAGGATGCTCACCCACCGCATAAGGGGAGTCAAAGTGGCTATTGATATAGTCTTGACCCTCTGGGGTGAGACACTCTGCTAAGGTCTTTGACCACTGGGGATTTTTGTCTTTATCAATTAACAATGCCCGCACCCCTTCCCTAAAGTCTGGATTGTTAGCACAGTTAGCGGCAATATTGGTCTCAAGATAGAGGATTTGCTCTAGCGATAAGTCGCCTACTCGCTGATAGATTTCATAGGTTAAAGCTGCAGTAGCCGGACAGCCATTACGATACGTGGCCACCGCTCTTTGCGTCCAAGTTTCAGCCGCAAAGTTGGCATCAATAGCTGCAAGTTTTTCGTCATCTTGTAAGATAGCGTCGATATCCGCTAGCCCACCACTGGTCATCAGCGCTTGGATAGGCTGCCAGTATTCGAGCAGCTTGCTAGGTTTTAGCGATAGCTGCGCTTTTTGCGATTGCGATAAGGTAGCCAACGCGCGACTGGTCGTCGCTTCTAAATGACGTTGGGTCGCTATAGCCTCTCCCTGCTCTGAGCGCCAATCTGCAGTCGTCAAAGCGGAGATGACAGCCTGATAGCCATCACTAGCCACGGCATATTCCGCTAAATTTACTAGCAAAGCATCCGCACCATTACATTGCGCGCCTGTTAATCCGAGGAACAAACCAATCTTGGCCGGCATCCGTTGCAGGAACCAACTGCCCGTCGCATCTGGGAACAAGCCAATGGTAATCTCCGGCATAGCAAAGCGCGTGGTGTCGGTGATGACCCGATGACTACAGCCCGCCATCAGACCCATACCGCCGCCCATGACGATACCATTGCCCCATAAAATCAGCGGCTTGGTATAAAAATGCATCTGGCGGTATAAGTCATACTCATTACCAAAAAATGCGGTGGCATAAGGATTGGGGGTGCTCGGGTCATGATCCGCCATACTGTCATACAGTTTACGGATATCCCCACCTGCACAGAATGCCTTTTCGCCGGCACCACGCAGCAGGATAGCGACCACATGGTCATCATTTTGCCACTGGCTTAACTGCTCACTCATACGCTGGCACATATCAATGCTCAGTGCGTTTAAGGAGGCTGGCGAGTTGAGGGTCATCTCACCAATGACATGCCCACAGTCGGTAGGATAAGTTTGAAATAATACCGACGGCGCGTCCTCTGCCATATTCGTCTTAGCTTGTGCATCATCTGTCATGGTTTTACTCATTATTCGCTTACCCTATTGGCTATATGAATGGACTGTCTTATTTGTTTTGCCAAGTAGGCTTACGCTTTTCTAAGAAAGCTTGCACGCCCTCTTGCTGATCTGCCGTATCAAATAACTTAACGAAAGCTTCTCGCTCACAAATCAGGTTTTGCATAGGTGGATTTTGTCTAGCTGCTTGAATTAAGCCTTTAGAATAGCTGACTGCAACAGGCGACTGCTTCGCGACTTTCTGTGCAAGTGCTTGCCCAGCTGCTAGACCAGCGCCTTTTTCAGTGACTTCTTCAACCAAACCAATCCGCAAGGCGGTCTCGGCATCGACGCGCTCACCACATAAAATCATGCGTTTTGCCCAACCTTCACCGACCATCCAAGGTAGGTTTTGTGTGCCACCTGCACAAGGCAATAGACCCACGCTAGCTTCTGGTAAAGCCATCACAGCGTGCGCTTCGGCAATACGAATGTCACAAGCTAAAGCGCACTCTAATCCGCCGCCCATCGCATAGCCATTAATCACAGCGATACTAACACCGCGGTATTTCGATAAAGCTTCAAACGCTTCGCCAAACGCAATCGCCATAGTGATCGCGTTGCCCTTTTCTCCATCGGCAAAAGTATTTAAATCAGCACCGGCGGAAAAGAATTTCTCGCCTTCACCATGAATCACTAGCGAATACACAGAGGTGTTATTATTCAAATCCGCTACTAATTTTTTCAGCGCGTTTAAGCTGTCTAACGTCCAAGTATGGGCCGGCGGGTTATTTAAAGTTAGCGTCGCTACCGAACCATCGATAGTTAAATTCATATTGGTATAGTCAGTCATGACAAATCCTTTTGTGCAAAATTTTCTATTTTATTTATAAGCTACTTTGGTATGCAATGCAGTCTTGATAATAGAGCTTAGGCTATTAATGCCTAAACTCTATTAAAACGTTTATCTACCTAGCGTAACGATAACAAAGCATCGTCTTGCGCCATCGCCTTAGAGACAATGACCCGCATGATTTCGTTCGTGCCTTCTAAGATTTGATGGACCCGCAAATCGCGGACATGACGCTCAAGTGGATATTCATTTAGGTAACCGTAGCCCCCATGCAACTGTAGCGCTTGGTTCGCCACTTCAAAGCTTAAATCCGTGGAGATACGTTTGGCCATAGCACAGTACGCAGTCGCTTGAGGATCGCCTTTATCGACTTTATTCGCAGCTAAATATAACATTTGGCGGGCAGCAATCGTCTGGGTCAACATATCGGCAAGCTTAAACTGTACCGATTGTAGCTCACCGATAGGCTGGCCAAATTGACGGCGTTCTTGCACGTAATTGCTGGCAGTCTCTAGCGCCGCTTGCGCAGTACCTACCGCACAGATGCCGATATTAATACGACCACCATTTAGACCTTTCATGGCAAAGCGGAAGCCATGCCCTTCTTCACCCAATAGATTGGCTGCAGGTACTTTGACGTCTTTAAAATGAATGCTGCGCGTTGGTTGCGCTTTCCAGCCCATTTTTATCTCGTCTTTACCAAAGCTAATGCCCTCACTGTGGGCATCCACGACGATAGCTGAGACGCCTTTAGGGCCTGGGCCACCAGTACGCGCCATCACCACCAACACATCGGTTGCGCCTGCACCGGAGATAAAGGCCTTCTCGCCATTCAATAGATAGTAGCTGTCCTCACCGTCACCGTGTTTGACCGCTTTCGTGGTCAGTGAAGCGGCATCAGAGCCGGCGTTAGGCTCAGTCAAGCAATAGCTCGATAACCATTCGCCCGTCATCATTTTGGGCAGAAAGCGCTCACAAACGTCTGCGCTACCAAACTCGCCAATCATCCACGACACCATATTGTGGATACTAATATACGCAGCTACTGAGGTATCGCCCCAAGCCAACTCTTCAAACACAATGGCTGAGTCCAATCGCGGTAAGCCTAGGCCACCGAAATCAGGATTGGTATAAAGGCCTAAAAAGCCCAACTCGCCCGTGCGTTTGATGACATCGACCGGAAAGTGCCCTTGGCGATCCCACTCAGCAGCATGCGGCTTAAGCTCATTCAGGGCGAACTGGCGTGCGGCTTGCTGATAAGCGAGCTGGTCCTCATTTAAGCTAAAATCCATTTTATTACCCTTAAATTAGTGTGCGACTGCCCCACTACTGATTATCTGTGCGTACGATTTATACTGCCTCAGATAACCAGCCTCTCGGTGGCAAGTCCTATAATGATTACATAGAGATAGTCGTGTTAACCTTACCTTTGCTCGCTTCATCATCGAACCAACGTGCTGTAATCGTCTTGGTTTGCGTATAGAACTGGACGGCTTGTTTGCCATATGGTCCTAAATCGCCCAATTTACTCGCACGTGAGCCTGAGAAAGAGAACATAGGTAGCGGCACAGGGATAGGTAAATTAATACCGACCTGACCCACATCGATATCCTGTTGGAATTTATGCGCAGCGGCGCCGGATTGGGTAAAGATTGCCGTACCGTTACCGTTGGGATTGGCATTGATAATCTCGATAGCCTCATCCAACGATTCCGCGCGCATGATACATAATACAGGACCAAATATCTCTTGAGAATAAATTTGCATATCTGTAGTGACATGATCAAAGATAGTCGGGCCCACAAAGTTGCCTTTTTCATAGCCTTCAACCACGATACCACGGCCGTCTAGCAGCAGACTTGCACCTTCTTCCACACCGGTTGCAATCAAACGCTCAACACGAGCTTTTGCTGCAGGACTGATGACTGGGCCTAAGTCTTTATCATGCTTACCCGCTGAGATCACTAAGCTTTCAGCTTTGGCTTTAATATCTTCGATCCAGTTGCCGGCCTCGCCTACTAGTACCACTACGGACAACGCCATGCAACGCTGACCTGCCGCGCCAAAGGCTGCACCGGCTAATTGATTTAGGGTCTGTTCTTTATTGGCATCCGGTAGAATGACCGCATGGTTCTTCGCGCCCATCATACACTGCACACGTTTGCCTGCTTGACCGGCACGCTCATAGACGTGTTTGCCCACGTTGGTTGAACCGACGAAAGAGACGGCTTTAATATCAGGGTGGTCACAGATAGCGTCAACTGTGGCTTTACCACCGTGCACGACGTTTAATACACCTTCAGGAATACCGGCTTCGACGGCCAGCTCTACCAGACGCATAGTAACCATAGGGTCTTGCTCAGAAGGTTTTAAGATAAAGGTGTTGCCCGTAGCGATTGCCATAGGGAACATCCATAGCGGAATCATCGCTGGGAAGTTAAACGGGGTAATACCCGCACAGACTCCTAGCGGCTGCCAAACGCTATAAGTGTCTACACCATTGGCGACGTTTTCAACGAAATCACCGACTTGTAGGTTGCCTACGGCTGAGGCATGCTCAACCACTTCTAGACCACGGAAGACATCACCGCGAGCATCAGCTAGCGTCTTACCTTGCTCCGCCGTTAAGATTTCTGCCAACTCTTCCATATGCTCACGGATAAGCGCTTGATAACGTAAGAAAACGCGTGCGCGAGTAGTAATAGGTGTCTTGCGCCAAGTCTTAAACGCTTCTTTAGCAGCGGCTACCGCCTGATTGATTTCATCATCGGTGGTCTGCGGCACTTTGGCGATGACTTCTTGGGTCGCAGGGTCAGTTAAGTCCAACCACTCTTCAGTAGCAGAATCAACGAATTGGCCATTAATAAGTTGTTTAACGTGATGCATAAGATGTCCTTATCTTAGTCTAATAGAGTATAGAAATGATGGGTACGGATTTTATAGTGGCACTATAAGCAGTCGTTATACGCCCTACTTATAATTTAATACTAATAAAACGATATAATACGTATCATTATTTTCGATAACTGACTATAGCAAGGTTATAAATTGCGGGTCAAGTCAATTCTATGAATTTATACGTGCGCGTTTAGATAAGACAGTGATTAACGGGCTATTTAGCAGAAGAAGGTTTATTTAATAGGACGGTGTCATTATTATTGTCATTATCATAATTGAAGCGTAGCGTGTGGTTAGCGCAGCGTAACCACGGAATCTACCGCATCATGGCTGTGGGTGCTACCGAAGCTACGGTAGAGTATTAATATAGCCTGAGCGTAGGCTAGCGCTTGAGCCCAGCAATTATTAATTTTGAAATTCTCCCAATATTTATGTTCGTGGGCTTTATCCATGCTACGGGTTATTTAATATGAAGCATTGCAATAATCATCGCTTATAATTCCGTGGGTGTTACCCACGCTACGGGTTATTTTTCGATAAAAAAAGGTGGGTTACGCTGCGCTAACCCACCCTACCGTATATTATTTATTAACTGACATTACTTGTTTAATAATGCGCAATAGCCGCCTTCACCGCATCGATGGCCGTTGGATCATCCAAGGTCGACATATCACCCGGCTCTTTGCCTTCTGCCAAGGCTCGAATAGCACGGCGCAGAATCTTACCCGAACGGGTCTTGGGCAAGGCTTTCGGGAAATAGACGGCAGCCGGTCTAGCAATAGCCCCTAGAGACTTAGACACTGTCCCAATGATCTGCTGCTCAATACGGAAGCGATTTTCGGTCTCATCGACGATCGTAGGATCGCGTAGGATACAAAAAGCAATCGGCAACTCGCCCTTAAGCTCATCGTGTATCCCCACCACCCCACATTCGGCCACTTCAGGGTGCTCACTGATAGCGCCCTCAATCTCTTGCGTGCCTAAGCGATGCCCCGCCACATTAATCACATCATCGGTACGACCTAGGATTGAATAGTAGCCGTCCTCATCCACCACAGCATAATCTGAGGTAGAGTACTGCCTGCCGCCTGCAAGGTTAAAATAGCTCTTGATAAAACGCTCATCATTGCGCCAGACAGTGCTGAGACAGCCCGGTGGCAATGGGGCTTGAATAGCTAATAGACCTTTTTCACCCGCTTGACACGGTTCACCTGTTTCTTCATTAATCACCTGAGCTTTATAACCATACATGGGATAGCCTGGCGAGCCCTGCTTGTGCGCTTTATGGTTAAACTTCGGCGCATGACTTAGGATAGGCCAACCGGTCTCCGTCTGCCAGTAATGATCTAAGATAGGCACGCCTAAATGACCGGATAACCACTCTGCTGTCGGCTCATCCAAGGGCTCACCCGCTAAGAAGAATGATTTGACGCTGCTGGTATCGTAACGGGTCAACCAAGTCTCGTCTTGTTTTTTCAGCATACGCACCCCTGTCGGAGCGGTAAAGAGGATATTGACCTTATTCGCCTCAACAATACGCCACCAAATGCCTGGGTTCGGGCGATGCGGCAGACCTTCATACATAATACTGGTCAGACCGGCAAGTAGCGGCGCATATATAGTGTATGAGTGTCCAACAGCCCAGCCGATATCGGAGATGGCCCAAAAGGTCTCGCCGGGTTTGGCATCATAGATATAATCCATCGAGGTCGCTAAGGCAACGGCATGTCCACCCGTATCGCGCTGCACCCCTTTTGGCGTGCCGGTAGTACCGGAGGTATAAAGTAAATACGACGGCTCATTGGACTCGACCCATACTGGCGCAACGATAGCACCGGCTTCACAGCTGATTTTACGCTGGTCGGCATAATCGACATCGATAGCTTGAGGCTCAAATGGCATGATACCGCGATTGATCACTAACACATGCTCAGGTTTACACTTAGCTTGCTCAACGCCTTGATTAACCAGATTCTTATAGTTAATAACCTTACCGCCGCGTAGACCGGCATCCACGGTGATGACCATTTTGGCTTCGGCATCGTCCATACGTACCGCTAAGTTATGCGCAGCAAAACCACCGAATACTACCGAGTGAATCGCCCCAATACGCGTACACGCCAGCATAGCGTAAGCGGCCTCTAAAATCATCGGCATATAAATCACTACCCGATCGCCACGCCCTACCCCATGACGCTGTAACACGTCAGCGAAATAGTTCACTTCTTTATAGAGGTCGTTATAGGTCAGACGGCGCTTGGCATAATCGGTATAGAATTCGACGTGATTTCCCAAACGCTTAAAGGCATCGGCGACATTCGGATGGTTGTCGAGTAAATCTTGGTTAATCTCTGAAGAGATCCAAACAAAGGCATCTTGCTCTGCCCGATCTTCCAGATGACGATCCACACAGTTATAACAGGTATTGGTCTCGCCACCGACAAACCACTTTGCAAAAGGCAGGTTGCTATCATCCAAGATTTTATCAGGCGCTTTATGCCAATAGATACGCTCAGCTTGCCGGCCCCAAAAGCTAGCAGGGTCGCTCATAGAGTTTTGATAAAGGTCCACAAACGAGGTATTAGAGGTATCGACATTGAACGGTAAACTGGTGAAAGCGTTATCTTGACTCATGGAGGCTGTCCTTAGCTGAGGGATTATGAGAAGAAGGGGTACCATGGCAGTCCTTGCCACGTCCTATGATAACCAACTTTTATAAGGAGTAAATGGATAAATATACTCATCGTAGAGCCAAACTTATAAAAGGTGCGTTACCATCTATCTCTAGTGATGGTTTATCTACCAATTGTAATTTATATAAATGATACATATTGTCTCATTTAAATTATATCTCAAATTTAGCAGAGTCATTATTAAAGGTCAATGATTTCCCTTAATTAAAATGTGGGTTAATCCGGTGTTGCGCTTAACGGCTAGTTAGTTAGTTAGTTAATGAATTAATTGTTGATTAGCCTGCATTAGCTTTTAGTCATTAACGAGAGATTCCTGCTAGTTTGCTAAGTACCTCCTTAAACACAACCTACAATGAGGTAATTAGGGAATGTCCATAAATAGGGAGCGCCCATAAAAAAGCCACGAGCGAACTCATGGCTTTTGCATTAACTTTCTAATAGCACTGACTTTCTAATGCCACTATGCCCTGCTAATAAAGAGCTGGCCTAATATTAGATACCGGTCTGATTGGCATAGATTTCACGCATGACTTTCTTATCGTGTTTACCCACTGACGTCTTAGGCAAATCATCTACTAATAAGAATTGACTCGGTACGCCATATTTAGGAATCATGCCTTTTTCTACCGCCTGCTCAGCGACAGCCTTGATATCTTCTACCGTCGTATCTTTGCAATTTGGTTTTAAGACGATAGCCGCTAAAGGACGCTCGCCCCACTGCTCATCACGCACCCCAATGACAGCGACGTCTGCAACTGAAGGATGCAGCGATAAAATAGTCTCGATTTGTAAGGAGGATATCCACTCCCCACCTGACTTAATCACGTCTTTTAAGCGGTCAGTAATTTTAATCGTACCACTGGCCGTCATATAAGCGATATCTGCGGTGTGCATATAACCGCCTGCCCACAACTCACGACCTGCATCATCATTTTTAAAGTAGCTCTGTGTCAGCCAAGGGGCACGCAGCACCAATTCACCAGTTTGCTCACCATCATGCGCCAGCGACTGCTGCTCTTGATCCCAAATTTGGGCATCGACCATCATCACCGGATTGCCCGTCATACAGCGGCGCTCGATATCTTGCTCTAAACTCATCTCCGGCTCATTGATACTGAACGAGCTTAGGCTAATGAGCGGTGCCGTCTCAGACATCCCATAACCCGTATAAACTTCGATATCGCTCTCAAGCGCTGCTTTTGCCACCCCTTCCGTCAAGCGTGAACCACCAATAATCATCTTCAGACCATTGAAACCAACACCACGCTGTTGCGCCTCACCCAAAATCATCTGCAAGATAGTTGGCACACAATGAGTAATGCTGACCTTTTCTTTAATAATAAGATCCATCAACGTATCCGGCGCATAACGACCAGGATAAACTTGCTTGAGACCAATCATCGTCGCGGTGAATGGGAAGCCCCAAGCATGGACGTGGAACATTGGCGTCATCGGCATATAGACATCACCAAAGCTTACGCCTTGCTTTTGTGGCAATACGCCCAGTGAGGCTGCTTCTGTCAAAGTGTGTAATACCAACTGGCGATGGGTAAAGAACACCCCTTTTGGATCACCCGTAGTACCTGAAGTGTAAAAGGTGCTAGCAATGGTGTCTTCAGCAAAGTCGGGGAAGTCAAACTCAGGACTAGCCGCAGCTACTAGCGCTTCGTACTCACCGACCACTCGGTTTTCGTTGCGACCAAACACGCCCTCGTAAGACACGCCATTATCATCCAACCAGATAATATGCTCGATAGAAGACTCCTCGAAGGGGTAGTCTTTGACCAAAGGTGCAAACTCAGAGTTCACCAATAAGACTTTAGGCTTGGCATGGTTAATTGTGAAAAGTACTTTTTCTGGTGACAAGCGAATATTGACTGTCTGAATCACGTACTCGGACATCGGCACCGCAAAATACGACTCAAGATAGCGATGGCTATCCCAATCCATCACCGCGACCACATCGCCTTTATCCAAATTAAGGCCGTCTAAAACATTGGCAAACTGACCGATACGCTGAAAGAAGTCTGCATAAGTCATGCGTTTTTTATCGGCATAAACGATTTCTTGCTCGGTAGAGACGGTCTTGGCGCGGTTTAAAAGCTGTTTGATAATCAAAGGATAAGCGTAAGCGGAAGGCGCGCTGCTGTAATGATTAGACATAGAGAGGGTGACCTTATTGCCAGTTGGTTGAGCGTTATAATTATTAAAATAATGCATTACTTAAATAATTAGGCTCAGAAAATAGAACATTATGAAGAATAATGGGTTTGTTTATAGATTGAACTTTTACCCACCATTACAGTGAATAGATAAACATAGAATATAGTAGTATTTAACCACCTCATGATAGTAGGTAAAAAAGACAGCTTTGTAAAGGTGGACTCTATGGTCTTCTGTTTACCTATTATTTACCTATCATTGCGCTAGCCATAATTTTTTACTCGTTGTACGACCGATCATGACTCAGGTTTCGGTGAGCTTATCTCTAGCTCAACAATAACCTTGCTAAACCCGCGCGACTTGAGCGTTATGCAACGACTTTTCGCGGCGTTTTTACCATACCAATATTCGCAATCAGCAGTGCCAACACTTGCAAGCCGAGCAACACCCATACCGTCCAAAGCCAATCCCCCTGCGCATAGGCCAAACCGCATACCCACGCCCCGAGCGTCCCGCCCGCATAGTAAGCCATATAATACAATCCCGAGGCCAACGAGCGCCCTTCTGTAACATTGGAAGCGATATAGCTAATGGTCGCCGACTGGGTGATAAACACCCCTGAGGACATAATGGTCAGACCAACGATAATGAGCCATAAAGGGGCAGATAAGGTTAACAATACCCCGACCATAGAGATAATGACAGCAGCTATCACGGTGCGCGCTGAACCAAATCGGCGCACAATTTTGGTGGATAATGGGGTAATGACCACGCCAATTAAATAGACGGCAAAAATATTGGCCAACTGCCCCGTGCTTAATTGATAAGGCGCTGCTGATAAATGTAGGTTAATAAAGGTAAAGCAGCCGACCAAAGAGAACAGTACGCAAAACCCTAATAAACAGGCAGATAAGACATAACGGTTGGTTAGATGCCGACCTAAGGTTGCTAACGCCGTGCGAAATTTAGGACTGGGCACAAAGTGTTGCGAGGCTGGTAGCGATTTGGCGACCCATAACGCCCCTATTAAAGTGAGACCCGCCATCACGTAATAAGCACTACGCCAGCCTATCCACTCGTGCAGATGCCCCAAAATGAAGCGCCCCATAAAGCCACCGAGTACGGAGCCTGCCACATAATAGGACATCAGCTCGGCTAAAGCGTTGCCTTCATACTCTTCGCCAATATAAGCAATGGTCACAACCGTGATGCCCGGCACCGACAGCCCCTGCAAAAAGCGCCAAATTGCCATCCCTTCAATACTGGTACTGGTCGCAATTAGCGCCGTGGGTACCGCTAAAAATAAGATAGCACCAACGATAATCTTTTTGCGCCCTACCGCATCAGACAGCATCCCTAAAAATGGGGACATCAAGGCGACAGCAAAGACGGTAGCTCCCACTACCATACCCACTTGCACCTCGGTCGCCATTAAGTCCACCATCAATACAGGCAGAATGGATTGCACCGAATAAACCTGCAAAAACGCAAACATCCCTATCAGCATAAAAGTAATTTTAATAATGAGCGTTGGCGGCTGAAAAGGGGCCGGCTTGTCTGGATGTGATACGGATGCTGAGGCATCTGGAGTGTGCTGGGCTGAACTTACAGAAGAGGACATCAATGACCGAACCTGACTCTGGGAGTCAATAGGGATAAAGGAAGAAAGTAAGGGTAGCGAATAGCGTGTTATTACGAAGGATGATAGAGATAAATAGTGATTTTGCGCAGTTCATCGCTTAAAAATACGCTGCTAAATAGGGTTGGAATAATAGCATAGGAAGGACAGATAATGACTTAAGAGTTTGTAGGCAATTTACGCTGTGTATAACTTTTGGCCCACTTTGTGCAAAAAACTTTGCAGTGCTATAGGAGAGACAGCTGCTTAATCTTTGTTGGATACGATCAGTTAACTACTAGATAGCTGTAAGGTAATTGCCAGAATAAGCCAGTCGCGCGACATCTATTGTCGCTTAGGATTTAACTGACTATTGTCAATTAACATAACAGCCAGTATTATTTAAACGAGTCTTAAATAATAAAAATATTAATTATAACAACATCTAATGAGGCTGACATGTCTAAACCCAGCAATCCTTACACCGATAATAGTTTTGCCTCATCTGACCTTAAAACCATTTTGCACTCCAAACGTGCCAATATTTATTATCTGTCACATTGTCGCCTTATGCAGAAGGACGGTCGCGTCTTATATCTAACCGAAGACGACAAGGCCAACCTCTACTACAACATCCCGATAGCGAATACCACCTGCCTACTCCTAGGTACGGGGACTTCGATTACCCAAGCTGCCATGCGATTGCTCTCGCAAGCCGGTGTATTGGTCGGGTTTTGCGGTGGTGGCGGCACACCTTTGTTTATGGGTACAGAACGCGAAGTTTATGTGGAGTGGATGACGCCGCAATCTGAATATCGCCCTACGGAATATATGCAGGGCTGGATGCAATGGTGGTGGGATGATGATAAGCGCTTGGCCGCTGCCAAACTATTGCAACACGCCCGCCTCGCCTACCTGCAAGCTGTCTGGAGCAAAGATCCAGACCTCAGACAACACGGCTTTGACAGTCGGAACGAAGCTATACAGTCATTGCTGACTGACAATATTCGCCAAATCAATGAACAGCAAGAGACAATGCATCTATTGCAATTAGAAGCTCGTTTGACAAAAAAGCTCTATCGCTTAGCGGCAGAAAATACCGGCTATTCGGGCTTTAGTCGCGACCATGAAGGGATAGATAAAGCCAATGGCTTCCTTAATCATGGCAACTATCTGGCTTATGGGCTAGGAGCGACGACGGCTTGGGTACTCGGCATCCCGCATGGCTTCGCCGTCATGCATGGTAAGACACGGCGCGGAGCATTGGTATTTGATATTGCCGATATTGTCAAAGACGCTTTAGTACTGCCCTTGGCCTTTATTTGCGCTAGCGAAAACTTAAGCGAACAGGAATTTCGCCAAGAGTGCTTGAATATGTTCACTCGGCATAAAGCTTTGGATTATATGTTTGAGGCTGTGAAGGCATTAGCTTTGAAAAAGGATTGGTAGGTTTAGTCAGATAATTTAACCAAGCTCATTTAAGTGAATGGATTTAATAATTTGACACCGGTATGAATAAAATCGCTGGTATTACGAGTCACTAAGGTTAAGTCATGAATTAGGGCGGTAGCCGCAATAAGGGAATCGTTAGCTGGCTGTTTGTCAGGGACATGCAAGGCAGCGCAAGCTAACGCTACTCTTTGATCAATGTTAACCACGTTATCATCAAAGGAAGGCAGAACCTTATTATGTAACCAGTTTTTTAACAGGGAAGCTTGAACTGTATCTCTACGCTCCAGTCTTAAAATACCCTGCTCTATTTCCATTAAAGAGATGACACTAACATACATTAAGGATTGAGAGGCTTGCCTCGTCCATTCAGCGACACCGGCATTTGCTTTGCCTAAATTTACCTTACGAATTTCGGAAATCACATTAGTGTCAAGTAAATACATATTAAAACTCGACAGGTCGAAAGCATATTTCAACGCGTGGCGGATCAAAATCAATATCAGCAACTTCACGTGAGCCACTAAGGGCATCTGCTGCACTGATAAATGGTTTGGTGTCTTTTTTGACCGTGTGAATAGCTTGATATTGCTCAAAGCTCATTATTACTCGTTCAGGCATGCCATGTTGGGTGATTAGAACAGGCTCATTGTCTGCCTGCTGTAATACCTTATCAGGACTCTGCCTAAACTCTTGGTTAGTAACTTCCTGCATGACTTGCCTCCTGCACTGAGTGGCATTGACGTATTTTATTATAGCACCACTTTAAAACTGATGTTTGGCATGAGCAATAATCAAATTATGGAAATCAAATAATGATCGTCACCTTTGTCTCGCAATGCGAAAAGAACTCGCTTAAACGTACTCGGCGTATCTTGGACGCTTTCGCCAATCGTATCGGTAGCAATGTTTGGCAGACGGCCATTACGGAAGATGGCCTCGCTACTGTCAAGCAGTTGCTGCGCAAGTCTGCTACCAAATCGACCGCAGTGAGCTGTCATCGCATCAAGAATCGTAGGCAGTCTGAGCTAGTGTGGATTGTGGGTAACAAGCGTAAGTTTAATGAGATTGGGATTGTTCCAGTGAACTGGACTAATAATGAGGTATTTATGGACTTACCAGTAACAACAGCTAACATTTTAGCGAACACAAATGAGCAACCTCTTAGTCAGCATCTTTTTGCTGTGGGCTACCTTGGTTATAAGATTATTGAAAGGATGCAAATAAATAATCCGAAACTTGCTCAAGCAGCCTTAATAGCTGGCATTTTGCATGATATAGGTAAACTAGACCCACAGTTTCAAGAATGGTTGAAGGTCAAAATTGGTAAAGAACCGTTAGATATGTCAGAAGATATATTGCCCAATCTACCTGATGATGGTGTGCATATTGACAACAGTATCCGAGGTCATACAAAGTTTACTTTTGAAACACATCCTCGACATCACGAGATATCTTGGCTATTGGCTCAATCTATTTTGCCTACTGAGTCGTTGAACGCTATGCAACGCAATCAAGTCTTTCATGGCATCTACTGGCATCACACTCGCCCATATCGCAAAGATGATAAATTTTTTACTCAGGCAAAAGGGATTCACAAGCTGTTTGTAAAGTCGCTTAAATCTGACTCTCTAAATAAAGTGATGGATGAACTAGCAGCGGTATTAGCTGATGTTGATAAAATTAGTGCAGGCTATACCGATATTGATTTTAATACTTTAGTACCAAAATGGAATAAAAGCTTTCAACTAACTCAAGAAGATTTACCAAGCTATAAAAATTATGATGAATTTACTGTAGATATCAAGCCTAATGCTTTAAACAACCTTATCCGTACAGCGGTTATTAGTGCTGATAGAATCGTGTCAGCTATGACTGCTGAAGACCTCGCTGACTATATTAGAGAAGGTAGTTTAGAGCAAGCTATAGACAATATTCTAATCGAGGATAGTCATCTGTGTCATGAAATAAATAAGTGTCTATCAGGTTTCGAAGAGCGTTATCCAAATAGCGATCGTAACTACTCGCAAACTCAAGCTGCTAATAAATTAGCTGAACTAAAAGAAGTTGCTGAATTTGATGGGGCTGACAATATTGGTGTATTACAAGGACCTGCTGGTTGTGGTAAGACCAAAATTGCTCTTGAATGGGCAAGCAAGACAGAGGCTAAAAAAATTATTTGGGTGTGTCCACGTGTGCAAGTTTGTCTAGGCTTGCTAAATGATTTAACTCAATCTGAATATCTACCTAATAGCCGAATTGAAATTTTCACAGGTGAATATAAAAAGATTATAACCAATGGCATGAGCATGGACGGTGTGCCTGATACTGCTGAGAGTGATTATTTTAGCGGAGATATTGTGCTTACTACGATTGATCAAGTTATTAACAATATCATTTCACACCATAAAGTTACTACTCAAATGACTGACTTTATGCAAGCTCATGTGGTATTCGATGAATTCCATGAGTTAATTCCCATGCCAGCTTTTAACTTGCTGTTTTCTGAGCTAATAGAGGCAAAAAAATGCCGTGGTCACAACGCTAATACTCTATTAGTGTCAGCCACACCGCACGATTATTTTGTTAGAGAAGTATTAGGAATTGATGACTCTTATATTGTTCGGATTGATAGCTTCAATCAAGCAGCCTACCGATTAGACTTTGTCAGCTATGACGAAACTCAATCCCCGAATCCGTTAGTTAACGATGCCATTAAGACAGATAAAACAACTTTTATCATTACTAACACCGCTCAAGACGCCCAGATTGGCTTTTTGCTGCATCAAAACAGTGAAAATAGCGTGTTATTACATTCAAAATATACTCGTACTGATAAAGCAGACTGGTTCAATCAAGTGTTCGATAGTTTTAAAGAAAAAGGCAATCATCAATATCAAGTATTACGTAGCGGGCCTATCGTACAAGCATCGCTCAATATAACGTGCGAGCAAATGCACACTGACTTGACCAGTCCTGAAAATTGGTTACAACGATTAGGACGACTTGACCGCTTTGGGGAGAGTAATGAACCGAATATCTATACTACAGTGATGCCCGATAGCGCTAAAAAAGGTAAACAAAGCAGTCGCCAAGCTAAATTTTTGGCCAGTTTATGCGTATGGAACAGTACAGTAGCATGGCTTAATTACTTGCAGAGTTATTTATATGATGAAAGCATTGATACGGTCACGCTTAATGAGCTCTATAAGGTTTATCAAAAATTCTATGAAGATAGTAATTGTCGAGAAAAAGTTGCTGATGATATCGCTAAAACCTTAAAACAAAGCGTTAGTTTAATTGATGCCAAAGTGATTGACCCCATCAGCGTCCCTCCTAAGTCTAAACGTACTAAAGACAGTGTTGCCAAAATTTCAAAGAGTTCATTAAGAGGTAATAACCGTTTTGTACAAATGGCAGTCTGTAAAGTTGATAATGAGCTGAACACTACTTTCACCAATGATTATGCTTATGATGAAAGTACAGACCATAGCAAAGTTACGGTCGGATTAACTGAATCAGTAGAGCGTCTTCGAGGATATGGTGATAGTGCAAAAGACCTATTGGGCTTTATGCAAGCAAAGCACCACAATATTAAGAAAAGCGATGGTGTAAAAAAAGCTTTTAAAGACTTCATGCTGTTAACAGAAGCGCGCTCACCTGAGTATCCAATTTATTTAAGCTACACACCCGAAGATTTAGAATCTATTGGTGGGGAGCGAGAGCGCCATCAATACGCTATGTATTACGTTATAACGGATAAACAACCTGTTGGCACAATGCCAATTAACAAACTTACTACCCTCAATTCAGTCGATGACTGAAATTTTTAAACCTAGGAGAAATACTATGAGCAAAGTAACAGGAATTAAAAGCGTTGACTTTAAAATTAAAGCATTCGGACATGGTGTCGTCAACTGGAACGGACCAACTACTCTGAGCAATGAAGGAGTCGAAGTTAATAATCATACGATGCCTAAATTACGAGGGTTTAGTAACCTAACAGGTAAAATTAAAGAAGGTACTGGCTATAAGTATAAAAAAGAAGCTACTGATATTAACTTTAAAGAAACGCCGTTATATATCAGCCAAAACTGTATTCGTCATCATCTTTTCCGTGATCAAGCCTTTGATTTGCATTTCGCTGGCGAAAAAAGTTTAGATAAAGTACTTGCTTCAATTACAGGGTTAGTACGTGGTTACGTGGTTCCTGCAAGCCAATGCAAACGTACTAGTCCTTTGTTACTCGAAGACTTTGTTGACCAGCTAGGTAATGGTAATTTTGAGCAGTTTGGACAAGCAGGTGAGCGTGATAGCTCGTCATTTTTTTCAAAAACAACTTTTGGCGATACTGAGTACCTCTCTTACGGCTCAATCAGTATAGAGCAGCTACAATTTATTTCACTCGATAATAAGTTTGATCGCGCTGCTATGGTTATTAAGGATAATCAAGGCGAAGCTATTGCCGAGCAAGTGCAAGACTTCATTAAATCACTTGCACCAGAGAGAAATCCGAAAGCAACTTTTCATTCTAACTACGTGCGTAAAGGCACTATCTACAATGAAGGTGAAACTGGAATTTTACTTGACCAAGTTGCGATAGATATACTGATCAATACAACGTTAGATATGATTAAAGAGCTAGCAATACGTCAAGCCAAAGGTTACATGTATGTCGATAGCATCGAAGTGGATTATAACGATAGTAATAAGATGATGCGTATCAAGCGCAGTCCTGATGAAGCCAATAACACGCCTGGCTCAGATTATGCAGTTTATTTTGAAGCTAAAGATGAGGGATAGGAGATATTATGAGAATTATTATCGACTATGAAGCGTCATGGCGAAATTCATTCTTAGATGGAAGTAATAATGAGCCTCTTCCAAAAAAAGGACGTAACTATGTTGCATCAATGACGGAACTAAAAAAACCTGAAAACTATCTTCAAAGAACTGTTAGCAAAAACACGATATTAGGAATATTGAGCCGTTTAATAGGTGACCAACGCAAGTTGTACCAGGCACGCCAAAGCGAACATTTTTACTTTAAAGATATTGAGGATGTCATTCACTTTGAAGACAAGCCGAAAGTAGTAAATAATGAAATTGCCTATCTTCGTAATATGAAGGGTAGTACCGATCAAAATTCTTTTACAGGAATGATAAAGGTCAATGATCCTATATTTCAGTCTGATTATTCACAAGAGTTTTGGGGGGTATTAGCGCTAGATGTGGATGAGTTGTGTGATTTTATTTTAAATGACACGCCAGTTACTGCAGAAATTCCTCTTGACCCTATTTCAATTATGAATACCTTAGATAGCATCGGTAAGTTCAAGCCAGTAGTCCCTGAGGGAAATATAAAGCTAGCTTCTGAGCAACTGGCATCATTATTTGAAAAATATAAACCCTTAAATAATAAGGAACAGCAGCTGATTTTACCGCTGTACTGCTCTGCTTTATATCTACAATTGCAAAGACTAGAAAGACAATATGATATGAGTAGTGCAAAGACTAAAGCAGGTGGTATTAGTGGTATATCCAATAATGGATTTACCCCTAAAGACTTCATGAAAACCTATGTCACGGGTGGCAAGAAGCTTATTTATGGCAATCCATTTATCCGTGATGAGTTTGTAAAAGGTGAAGGTAAAATCAAGCATACTTTGACCAAAGCAAGTGGACAACTTGAAATTACCTTAGACATTGACGTTACACAAGCTAAAAAACTTAAGCAGATGATAGACGATGCTGGCGTATCCTCATTTTATTTAGGAAAAAAGGGTTTAGCTTATGTGTCGGACATCCGGCTACGCTAAGGAGTAATGAATGAATTATTATCAAGAAATCACTTTAATAGATGGTGATAAGAAGCTCTATGAAATATGGAGTGATGTTTTTAATCAAGTTCATATTGCTTTAGCGGATATCAAGAACAAGCACAGTATTGACTCGATTGGCATTAGCCTTCCTAGCTATCGATATGAAGAAAAAAGTGGCAGAACATTCGCTGGTTTAGGCGATAAACTACGGCTCTTTGCTCCAAGTCAGGCGGATTTAGAAATGCTTGATTTAGAGAGCTGGCTGTCGCGCCTCACCGATTTCGTTCATATTAAAAGTATCAGTGCGGTCGGTAATAAAGCTAAAAGCCATGTAGTGGTCAAACGCTACCGTCATAAAGATATTAAAAAAGTGGCATTAGATTTTGCTAAGTATAGGGATATAGACTACGAAGCAGCACTGATACATTGTAGAGAACATAAGCAATCTGCTAAACCCTACCCATATATCAATCTTAAAAGCGAGACGACAGGCGTACCGTATAGACTGTCTATCCTTCAAGAAGTGGTAGATAGCCCTGTTAAAGGGTCGTTTAATACCTATGGTCTCAATACCATGACTACCGACGTAACCGTACCTCATTGGTAATGCTCGCTCTAAAATTTATAAATGGTAATGACGAATTACCCAAAAATTGGGCGTAAAAACCCTTTTTTTGAGCTATTTAAAAACTTACTATTAAATCAATAAGTTATGACAAGGTGAAAAATGGAGGGTAAAATAAGGTTTTTGCTCTCCAAGCCTTGTTATAACTACTTTTTAGGGTCTATAATTCCTCTTCCACACCGCTGAAGGGATAGTAAATCCGCTGTTTTCCGCTTGCGTCCGCTAAGCGTTATGAATACTATAGCCTTACGCTATATTAACTCCGCTTGCGTTCGCTCATGTCCGCTTAAATCCGCATTTTTATACAGTACGGTTTACAGTATGCCAAAAATAACCCCTCCCCTCACCAACACCGAGGTCGCAAAAGCCAAATATAACGGCAGAAGTTATAAGCTGTATGACGGCAAAGGCTTGCAGTTATTAATAACTAAAAACAGTAAGCTGTGGCAGTTTGCATATCAGCGACCGGTCACAAAAAAAGCGAATACGATAGCTATTGGGAATTTTAACGAAGTCAGTTTGGCGCAAGCGAGAAACAAGAGAAAAGAGTATAGAGAGCTACTGGCTGACGGTATTGACCCTGCTGCTTACAGAGACGAGCAAGAGCGACAAGCGCTATCTGAGAGCCGAAATACTTTTAATGCTTTAGCTGACGAATGGTTTGCACGTCAATCTTACGATAGTCCTTACACGCCAAGTTTGCACTTGAGCTACGCCAAGGCTGAGATTGGTCACAAGTCGATAACTGATATTACTGCTTATGATGTGCTGCAACTGTGCCGTATTTATGAAAAGCAAGGCAAGCTAACTACTGCAAATAGCGTCAAAGTAAAAGTAGGTCAAGTGATGAAGTATGCCATCGCTGAGGGATTGCTTAAATCAAACGTGGTAAATGATTTAGCTGGAGCGCTATTATCACCGGTCACAACTTTAGAGCATCATGCTGCGATCATTGAGCCTGACGAATTCGGACAGCTTATAAGAGACATAGAGTCATTCGAGCGCTGCCACTATATAGTAAAGCAAGCACTGAAACTTTTGGCGCTTGTGTTTTGTCGCTCAGTCGAGCTTAGGACTATGAGAATAAAAGACATAGACTTTAAGCGCAACCAATGGCGCTACACTCCGTCAAAAACCAGAAAGAGCACGGCTGTGTCAGTTATTGTACCGCTGTCTCATCAAGCGCTAGTTATTATCAAAGATGCAATCGAGTTTACTGGCTCAGATGACCTAGTGTTTCCATCGATTCATGGCAACAGCAAGCCCGTGGATAGAAAGACGCTCAGCGGTGCGCTATTGAGCATGGGCTATAAAGATAAGCACGTGCCGCACGGCTTTAGAGCATCAGCAAAAACAATATTAGAAGATGAATTTGACTATGACCCTAGGTTTACTGAGATGCAGTTGGGGCACGTAGTGAAGGGTAGCAACGGCACGGCTTATGGCAGGGGTAAGTTTTTAAGACAGCGCACAGAAATGATGCAATTTTGGTCAGACTGGATTGATAGCTTAAAAGCGGCGAAATCGCCATAATTGCTTGTCAAGTCGCAGACACAAAAAAAGAGCCGCTAAATTAATAGCGGCTAAATGTAGCAAGATTTGCGTTCTTTTGCGTTCATGTTCGCTAATTATCTTGCGCAGCCCATCGTAAGTTACCAACTACACGTCTTGCCCAGCCACGCCCAAAGGTGGGCCATGTGCGCAGGTCAGTAAAAAACTGTAGGCGCTCAGCTAAAAATAAAAACACAACGTCATTTTTATCCTTGGCCGCTACTGCTGCCAGTGTTTTTGGCCCAATAATGCCGTCAGCCGTAACGCCTACCGCTTTTTGCAGAAACTTAACAGCTTGGCGGTTGCCGTGATTGTAGGCCGCATCGACCAGTTGCCATGCGATCATTTTATCGAGCTTATCACCCTGCACCGCTTGCCAATACAGCTTGTCAGCAATAGCTTGCGCTGTGGCTTTAGGCAATTGACGCATTGGACCAGTATAACCATACTCACGAGCGACACGCTTAGTCACGCCCCACATGGTTTCACCGCCCGGGTCTTTTGGGTTGTTAACGTAACCGCCCTCATGTGCCATCAATCTATCAAATAAGTCTGTAAATATACTCATATCAAATCCCCTAGTAAGCGTCACACCGTCTGACTTTGACCAAGTACATCACAAGCCAAACCATAATAAATAAAATCAATCTAGCAACGGTCGTCTGCCACACTGGTAAAAACCCTTCTATCCAATCGGCCCAGATTAAAAATAGCCACAGCACTAGAGCAAGCATAAAAAAAGCGCCCGTAGCACTTGGTTTAGTAAAGTAGTGTTGGCTGCGCATCGCATAGATGACTTGAGCGACCCCAAGCCACGGCAGCGCATCATTAACCCAATTCATGACGTACCCCCTGGCAGCTTACTAAGCACCCATTTAAGCGCATTTACTAAGCTGCTTTTTGTCGCATCTGACACATCATCGAGCAGTTGTTGGTCGTTAAGCAGCCTTGCCGTCAGATACAGCAAAACAGTACCGGCATAGCTGCCAAGTAATGAGACAACCATCATGACCAGCATGTTAGGCGTCTCAGTAGCAGCAGGCGTAATGATAAATGAGCCGACTAAACCAACGGTTGTCGCTGTCAGAATCTTACCAGTGACTGAGCCTTTACCACGTAATGTATCGGTAGATAATGACCAAAATGCGCCCAAGAATGACAGCAGCACACAGGCAACTAAAAACCACCAAAGCGGGATTTGTAGGCCCATGTATATCTGCGTCTTATTAAGCTGTGACCACAAGCTCTCTGATTGTGCTGCGGTAACAGCAGCCCCTACCAACGTCATAGCTGTGCCGATGCTAGAGAGCATTAGGCACTTAGCGACGTAAGCAGCGGCAAAGTATCGCTCGGGCATAAACCCTCCTTATTTTAGTCGTAAAAAAACCCTCGTTAGAGGGCTTTAAGTTGATTGACTTGCTCAGATAGCTCTTGCACTGCTGCAATTAGCACCGGTATTAGCTTACTGTGGTCGACTTGTTGCAGCTCCGGCAATCCGCTCTCTGACACAGCGTCCTTCTCGCCTGTCACAGCATACGGGCAAACTGTTTGCAGCTCATGAGCGATAACCATTGGCTGAGGGCTTGCATCAGCGTCACGACTAAACACCGCATCATAAATATTGATATTATTTACAACACTGAGCGCATCTTGATAGTCGCCCATTATCGTCTTAACACGATAATCCGATGTTGTGTTGTACGATGCTGCCGAGCCTGTTGTTGATATTGAGCCAACCGTACCGCTACCATTATTGAATAATATATGTCTGCGAAGTGCTGTGGAGTTTGTCCAAGACAGCATTGACGGTGCGCTTTCACCATCAACTGATGCATTGATTCTTGCGCCAAATTCAACCGCCACAGCAGGTGTAACTGTGCCTACAACAACCTTGTTGCTAAAGACCACTGGCACGTTTGTGTTAATCTCAAATAGCGACAGACCACGCATCTCAAGCCTATTATCTCTTAGTTGCAGATACTTAGTCGGGTCAGATTTTGCAGTGATTTTAAATGGAAATCCAAGGTCAGTCTCTTGTATCAAATCGACCAGTTTTAGTCTTGCGTTGTTAGTGGCCATCTTGTTGGTTAGCGCACTAACCTCACCGGTTGACGAGATAAAGTTGCCGACTAATATCTGAGCTGCGCCAACACCATTCACTTCAGCGCAAGTAAGAGCTGTTGCCCATTCGCCCCGTATCTTTGCGGGTGCAAGGTACGCTGTAAACCATTCAGGAAACGCTGCTATGACTTTATACTTGGTAAGACTGCCAACCATGCCACCCGCTGCATAAGCGGTTGTAGCGTCAATCCTAGCCTCTAATAGTGTGTTATCGGGATAGCCGACAACAGGTCGACCGCCACGGCTAGGAGTTAATATCACAATGTCATCATTAATGTCATCATAGACGATTTGTGGCGGATTGCCGCCAAGACCTAAACCGCTATCTTTCCATGTGCCCCAGTTAAGCGGGTTATTAGTCACCCAAATAATCATCTTGGGATTCCAGCCACTTGCTATTTTCGAGCGTGTGACAAATATCCATCTGTCAGTGTTACCAAGTCTGCAACCTGCCCACTCGCTAATCCCTGTGACCTCGCCGCTATTGACTGCGACCTCATCAACTTGCACCCAAGTATCGCCATTATTAACTGTCTTTAGCGCATCAAGACCGTCTGCTGACAAAAATCCGTAAGCCACAAAGCCTTGTGTATCATGTCCGCCAACCGATGCGGGAAACTCAATCATGCCGCCTGTTGACTGAAAAGTGTAAGGTTTGGCTGATGGAATCTCATTAGTCTGCCACGTTACACCCTCATCATCTGAGTACATGAAATAAGCGGGGAAGTAACCATCTTCTGTCGTGGTCGCTCTATTAATAAATGTACCAGCTCGGTTATTCGCCATTAGCTTTAGCGGGTCTGGTCGTAAATCGTGCTCGGTGCTTTGCAGTATTAAACGGTCTTTACTCCAAGTAACACCACCATCAAAGCTATCTTTTGCCCATATTTCGGCATTGTTCAAGATGGCATGATTTGCAGCTCTGCGATAGATAAACGTTAATTTGCCTGACGCAAACTCGACATAGCT
The DNA here is from genome assembly GCF_058189395.1 of Psychrobacter sp. CoH-33_TS_01. NCBI lineage: Bacteria > Pseudomonadati > Pseudomonadota > Gammaproteobacteria > Moraxellales > Moraxellaceae > Psychrobacter > Psychrobacter sp. CoH-33_TS_01. Next base: position 153,395 of record NZ_JBVGQI010000003.1, on the reverse strand, counting down.
GCCCCAACCGCAGTGATCTACACCCTCAGCACCGGCTAAAAACTTAATGCCTGACTGTTTAAATATGCCGTTTTTATCAAACTTACCTAACGCATCATTAATGGACTGCTTTATATCCTCAACATTAAAATCAGTGCGTTCCATTTTGGGCTTGTAAAACACCTCAACACCATGACTGTCTAGGACTTTGACGCTGTAATAACGCTCGCTTGCGTAAATCTCCACCATATCGCCCACAGCGTTTAAAAAACCGCCCTTAGTGCGCACTGGCTGAGCTGCTGCAATCGTTAAAGCTTCGTCATAAAAAATATCAATAGGGTAAAACTCAGGGTCTTTATCGACTTGACCAAAATAGACCATGCCGTAATCTAATGGGCGACCTGTTGAGTCCCCAATATACAAATGCGGCTGAACAGCTAACGAGGTGCGCATATTTCTTACTCCAAAAAAAGCCCGCACGATGGCGGGTAAAATGCAGGCAATAAAAAACCCTCCGACTTGGGAGGGTTTAGGGTTTGCTAAGTTATTGAGCTATCACTACCATGAGTAAAATAGCCGCTAAAAACGGCAACTGTAGATACAAGGCTGTAGATACATTCTTGTTCCGCCAGTATTTAACGTAAAAGTAAATAGCGGGGAATAGTGGTATAAACAGATTGACCAAAAATAAGGCTTTACTGGCTCGCCACATTAAAACAAATGCCCATATTCCGCCAATTAAGGCAGGTATGCAGAGCATCATAAAAACCACTTCCCAAGCGTTCATGACATTGCCTATCGTTATTATTGGATAATATCAATATATCAGAACGTTGGAGCTAAAGCATCATCTTCGTAGCTGTTAGCGCCTTGCGTCAACAGCGTAAGCACGTCAGCGTTGTTTATAGCGGCTTTAGCAGCTTTAGGCGGCAATGACTTAGCATAAGCTTTCCAAGCGTCTGAGACGGTCAATTTACGCTGTAAAACCTTGAGTTTTGTCTCATTCGGCTTTGGTTTTTCAAACTCGTCAATGATGGCTTTCATCTCGGCCGAGTCGATAACATCACCGACAAGCTTTGCATGAGCCTCACGGTAAACCTCTGCACGCCTCGGATTGATAGACGTATCATAGTCAATCTTGTTTTGTCTATTGGTCAGCTCAGCTTTAAACTTGCGACTGATTGCCTTGCCAACAAGACCGGCGCCAACACCAATAATGGCGCTGCCGCCAGATGCTATTGCGCCGCCCACCCCTGCTGCTGCGCCTGCTGCATTCTCAGCACTGTTCCAAGCATCGATGTTCTGAGCTGTAGTCGCTGTGCCTGATGGGTTTGGATCATGATGCTGTAGCACATTTCGAGCCGCTATATAGTTATCCATCTTAGTGACAACATCTTCACTAAAGATAGCTCCGGCTTTGTGCTTGCCCTCATCATTCGTCTTGCGATACTTCATCCACTCTTGATTGACGGTTTTTAAGCCGTTCTTAGCTAGCACACTCTCAGCAATGGTCGCTTGTATCTCAGCTTTAGCACGAGCCGCTTGTGGTTTAATGGCATCAGGCACCTCATCAAGCAAGCCGTAAATATGGTTAAACTGCTTACCGTCTTTGTCTGCTAAGAGCTGGAGGTTTTTACCAACCTGCTCAGCCGATACTTTAGAGTTGATGCCGTCAATATCTAAAATCTTAGCAATGCCGTTAGGGTTATCGAAAGTCTCTTTATACTTACGATAGCGAGCACGAGCATCAACATAACCCGTATCATCAAGCGTGGCAAACACGCCATTATCAATCTTTTCATTAACACGGCCAATAATACCTGCGCTTTCGTGTGACCACTGACTATTGATGTATTGACGTAAACCCTCAGCCTGTCTTGCTGTCATCGGCTTAACTGTAGCCGTCTTGTTGTCATACAACTCCATCTCTTTTAGATAGGATATAATGCCACGTCTTAAACTTTGGTTCTGGTCTTTACCCTGCCAACTGCTGCTTCTGTTGAGTTCGGTTTCAAACTCGGTAAGCTTGATGCCGCCTTTTCCGCCTGATACTTGGTCAGCCTTTTTATAATCAGCCGCCACTTGCTCTTTGTACCAGTCTTTATAGCCTTGCAGAGCGTCAACAATGACTTGACCGCGGCTCTCAGGGCTTGCGCCTGCTCTTGCGCCAATATCATCCTCAATGATGCGATTGGCGTATTCGTTCATTTTCTCAAATTCAACATCCATCTGCTCACGCATCTTAAGACCCTCGGGCGTATCAAGCTTAGACATTGCCTTTTCGGTTTCAAGCTGCGTTATATCTCCAGTGATTGAGCCTTTTCTTACACCGTCATCAGTCAGTCCAATATCCTGCAGCACTTGAGCACGTAGCCCCTGAATCTCTGGCTGAACCCCTCCGACACGAGGTCTTGATTCATCCAAGCGTAGCAATGGGTCAACGTTTGACATTCGTGGGCCAGACCCTTGTGTTGCTGTAGGAGTTGGCGGTACTACTGGCTGAGGTGGCGTAACTGGTAGCGGTTGATTTTGTAGAGCGTCAAGCTGTGCCGCTACGTTATCTACTGCACCCACTGTGCGGTTAGTTAATGCTGCACCCGTGGTTGGTACGGCTTGCGGCTGCGGCGCAACTGGTGGTGACTGAGGGTTAACCGGTGGTGGATTATTGGCTTGTCTTGCAGTCCTGACGGCCTCGGCTCGTGCTCTGATTTGCTCACGGGTTAGGGGTCTGCCAGTTGGCGGTCTTGGTGGCGTAGTTGGTGTAGGAGTTGGGGCGTCTGGCGCTCTACGCCCCTTGCCTTTAGCGCCTGCGGGCAGCACCATTGATAGTAAGTTTAAGCCAGTCTGTACACCTGCACCAACAGCGGGGCTGCCGGTAGAGTCGTAAGCCGCATCGCCTGCTGTGACAAAAGCATCATCGACAATGCCTAGCACGTCCATAAGCTTGCCACCTGTCTCAGTGCGAGGTGTTGCACCTGCTTTTAATACTCGACTTGCTCCAGTGCCTCGGTAGTTGCCAACGCCTTTATCATAACCCTCAAGCACTGGTTTGCCCGTGACCGCTGCACGACCCATGCCGCCTAAGCCTGCCATACCCTCCATTGCCATATCACCCATGCCGCTTGGCACTGCTAGGGCCGCATCAGCAAGGCCGCCGATATTGGAGAATCCGCCATCGCTGTAGTTATTGCTTAATATCTGCTTACCAGCGTCTTTGATTTTATCGACCGAGCGACCGACTAGGCCCTTTTGTTTTGGTTGCTCTTTTGGCTTTGCATTAATATCCAAGCCGAACGAGCGTGCTGCCTGTGCTTTCGGGTCAGAAACTTGGGCAGCGCCATGACGATTGACAAGCGTATTCATGTTTTTTCCGATAATATCCTTACGCTTTAAAAGGTCACTGAATATCTTGTCGTCACTTTCACCTGCCGACCTTTTTGCCTCGATAATTTTTATTACGTGGGCTTTATCTACTTTCGCCATGGTTAATCCTTAAGCTTGTCAGCCAAATGTGTTGAGCTCAGGCCGCTCACTGGTTTGAGGTTGTATGTCTGCGGCTTGCTGCCATTCGGGGGCTTGCCATGACGATGGCTCATTGTCGGCCATGGTATCGGGCGGTGCTTGCTCCGCATCAGCCGATTGCCATTCGGGGGCTGTAAATGTATTTTCAGGGTCTTGCCACTCGGGAGCTGTAAAGGTTGGTTCGGGTTGTTTCTGCCATTTTGGTGCTGTAAACGTGCTCTTAGGTGGCGCTTGCCAAGATGGGGGTTGCCACGCTTGCACCTCTTGCGCTTGCCATTGCGGAGCTTGCCACGTTGGTTGCTCAGGCGTGGCGCTGTAATTCGTATCACCGCCCAACATTCCGCTAAGAGTATTTAAGTGGTTTCTGCGCCTAACATCGTGTGATTTCCAGTCAAACGCCTGTCTTGTCCCAGGCACTTTACCTCTGATCGTGTCTTGCCCATACGCCCACACAATGTAATTCTTGCCAAGCTCACGAGCGTAAGTTTCAGGACTCGCATTGGGATTATTCCAAAAGTTTTTAAGCTTGCCTTTGTACGTGGGGCTTTTCATTTCCTGAACGCTAAATTGAGCCTGTGCGTTAAGATTTGCTTGCGTCTGAGCCATGCGACCATTAGACATGACGCCTTTTTGCTTTAAGTGGCGCTCCAGTTGATTGTCACGCCCCTGATTCCACGACAGCATACCCAAGTTGCGGATAGTGCCGCCTTTTTTGTTAGGCGCAGGGTCGATGTGATTGCCAAACAAAGTACCCGCATTAAAGCCATTCTCACGCCCCACCTCAGCCGTGACAGCTAAGGCTTGAGTGTGAGACAACCCCGCATTGCGATAAGCTTTATACACCGCCACGTTGAGCGGTGTACCGTCACCTAGTTTACTGCCGCTATACTTAGCCATTTAAAATCCTTAAAACAAGTCATCCTCTTTTACTTGTGACGACTTGTTTAAATCAGCATATTTTTTGTTCAAGCCCTCGATAGCATCAAGAGCTGCAAGGCGCAGTGCTCTCGGCATGGTTGCGGATCCCACATTGCCTGCCATTTCTTTATAGAGCGCAACGTCTTTATCGGACTGTGGACCCTCCATTCTTGGCATCATCATAACCAACTGACCGCCCAATGACTTAAGCTTGGCCGCTGCCGCTGCGCCATCTGTTGTCACGCCGAATCCTCGTGCAAGGTAGTCAATGCCAACGCCCGCTACACTGCCTGTCGATTCAGGTATAAGAGCTCTAATTTCGGGAAGTAGTACCGCAAGCTTGTCTTGTCTTGCTTTCTCTTTGCGATATTCAGCCTCAATACTTGGGTCGGCCTTTTTGCTAATCATTGGCTTGCCAGTTTCAGGGTCAATCACTGGCTTCATCTGCCCTAGATTGTTAAACAGCATTACACGGCCATCAGGCATGGTTTTTTGCGTAAATTTACCTGACTCTAATTCTATCTTTTGCTGGGCTAAGTAGTTATCAAGCGCTATCTTGTCACGCTTGGTTTGCTCAGCATTAGCCGCCGTTTGCGCTGTTCTCTGACTATTAATGTCAGACTGCTTCACCTGCAAGGCGACGTTACGCTCAGACGCATCAACCGAGTATTGAGTATTCGGACTAACCCCTTTCGTCATTACGCCTGTGGTGCTGCGAGTTTCACCTGACATAGGACTCCACTCAATGCCCTCAACATGACTGCCTAGGTCGATGAACTTATGCTCAGTTTTAAACGCCTGCGCAATCACAGGATTGCCCATTGCTATGCTGCGTAACTCAGCAGCAGCAGCGGCAACATCTTCGCCTGACAGCTTGGCTCGCAGTGAATCCTCAAGAGTGACAGGAATAAGCCCTTGGTCAGATAGACGCTCAACAATGCTCATAAAGTGCTGTGGATTCTGCGTGACAGCAGCGTTAGAGATAATAGTGTTAACCGCATCTTCGGTTTTTGCTCTTACTTCGCCAGTCTCAGCATTGGTTTTATTCGCCGTAGCATTGGTAGCGCCAGTAGTCGCATCAATACTTGCAATCTCATGCGGTGCTTTATCTTCCGCAATATTTCCATCGGTGTATGATTTAAAGTTAGCGCCTGACTTATCGGGACTTAAAACAGCGTAATTCATCATCAATGCTTTACGTGCTGACACTGGGTCTTTGGCCATCCACTCTGCCATTTGACGGTATTCTTCCGCCTTTTCTTCGTTGCCCATATCAGCATAGGCGGCTGCCTTTTCTCGCATATTGTTAACCGCGATTTCAGGGCGACCACTATCGATTGACGCAATACTTTTGCTCATGTCAGCAAGCACCGCCTGCTGCTCTTTAGCTTCCATTTTATTGTAATAATCTTGCGCTCCTTTGGTGTATTCGGGGAACTGAGCGACAACTCTAGCGATTTCATCTTGATTAGACCAATCAAGCGCCTCTAACTGCTGCTGAGCGGTAATTTTTCGAGCCTGTTCCGCTTGCTGTGCTTTAAGCAAGTCGCTGTTTTGGCGCAACACTTGACCTTGACCATACGACTCTAGTACGCCGCCAAAAGGATTAGACATGCCTTGTAGGTAACTGGTAGCTTGTTGCATTAGAATCCACCTCCAAAGTAAGCAGCGCCTGCGTTCAAGCCAAAGTTAAGCAAGCTTTGATTAACTTGGCCTTTAGCAAGCTGATAGCCTGCTTTAGCTTGACCAATATCGTTATAGCCTTGAGCCATGTTATTGCCAAATTGCAATGCCTGACCGCCAAGGCCTGCTGCTGCGCTTTGGCCATTACTCGCAACACCGCTAAGGTTTTGCAATTGCTGCTGCACGTTGCCATAAAGCATGTTAGAGCGATTGTCAGCTAGCGCTTCTTGGAAGTTGCCACCACGCAGACCACCAGTAGCAGCAGCGTTTTGACGCATGGCATTCTCGGCTTGCTGATACTGCGATTGAAAAAACGGTGACTTCTCAATATTGCTAATTGCGCCTTGCTGCTTATCAAAGCCGTTAAGTCCTAGCAAATCTTGCTGGCCGCTTAAGCCTGCACTGCCTGCTTGAACGTAAGGGTTCATTAGCTGCTGCAATACGTCAAACTGGCGGCGCTGTTCTTCCATGCCCTGCTGCGTTGCTTGCTGCTGCGCCTGACTAGCCTCTTTAGCAGCCGTTTTACCTGTTAGACTGTCAAAGCCTTTTTTAATAAAGCTCATGTCACACCTCGCAGTAATATAGTTTTTCTAATGGTTTAAACTGGTTGCGCTCTAAGAACCCATCAATTGGGTGACTGACTCGACTGGCTGCATACCAATAGCTCACGCCAATTGATTTTAAGTGGTCACGGATGCCGTCAATAAACTCTGAGCTATTGCCACGATATTCGGGCTTAACCCACAGTACATCGGTTTGAGCGTCAAGCAAGGACTCATTGCGCATAGAGTCAGACACGAATATCAGCGCCACGCCTTTGACAGTGCTGCCATCCGTCCACAACATCGGCTTTAATACGCCCGCCTCGTCAATATTAATGTAATACTGAATAGGGATAGCGACCGGCTGCGGCTCAAGATGCAGCATATCCATCATCATCGCCGTTATCTCGTCTTGATAATCGGCAAACTTAACCTGCTTGACTGACATACTTACTCCGTAATCTCTACAACAGTCAGTAGCACATTAGCGCCCTCGCCTGTCATTGCTAATGCCTCAGCCTTTTTGATTTGATGGTTAAAAAGCTGCCCTAGCACTTCGGTTGCGCCATTTGTCACTGTCTTTGTTATATAAACCTTGCCGCCGATTGATGCAGTTACATCGATATTTTCAGCAGTAGGATTATGCACCGTCAATGCTCTAATCTGCGCTTCAACTGATGACTGATAGACGGTGTTATCAGATGCGACTAAGGTTAAATTAGCGCCTTGTTTGTTATTAAATTTCATACGCTCACCAAATAGTTGAATTGATCGCCACACGGCAGATTGACGGGATTAAGATTGACTGAGGTGTCAGTAGGCACGCTCACAGCGTTAAGCTGCGGATAGTGTTGCTCACGGGGCTGATTGGCTGCAATGGCCGCTTGTATTGCGACAGCCATCGTCTCGTTAACGCTTTCAATAATTAGTTTAATTTCAGCCGGCGTCTTTTCAAAAACATCCTGCTGCAAACCCTCCATAGCTTTGATGGCTTGCGGATTGTCGTTAAAAGCACCCGCTAAGATGCTACGGGGTATCTTTAGCTGTCTTTTATTGTCCGCCATTGTTAAACCCCTCTACATCGACTTCAACGGCGGTAAAGCTCGCTAGAGAGTCATCACAGCCACGGAATTTAAGCCCGACAACATGCCGAAACATACCAACCGCTCGATGCCAGATAATGCGCTTGTTGTATTGTCCTCGCATACCTTGCCTATGCAGTCGCTCGTTTGACCAGCGTAAGCCGTCTTTAGTCCAACTTAAAAACACTTTAGGGTCTGGCATATCATTAGTCCGGCCAGTTAAACCGACAAGCTCAATAGATTTGATTTGCCCAGCCATGCCGCCGTTATAAATAAAGGTTGTTTGAATCTGCCATGTGACCGGCTGCCCGTAATGGCTGCTTAGCTTGTTATCTAGCGTACCTATGCGCCCATCTTGTCTATCGCCTACAATCCACTTGTTGTAGCACCACACATGGTTAATCGCTCGATATGCGCCTTTACCATCGCTTGATGATGACAGCTCAAACCACACGGGCTGCTGCATAACTTGACTAGATGCAAAGTCATAGACCATCGTCTTATCAGGTAAGTGCAGGTATAAATGCTGATGCATGTCCTGTTCTTTTGCCTCAAGTACAATCGTTGCAAGCTGTGCATCTGAATACTCGGACAAGATACGCTCAATCTCACGAGTGGCAACTTTAGACAAGCCGCCATTTGCACCTAGGTAAACGCTGCAAGGCTCGTTTTTACCACTGCCAACAAACGCAAAAGACTGCGCAAACTGGCATTTAGCATGAGTGCCTACCAAGCCTTTCGTCATCATTGCGCCATCAACACGGGTAAAAGCAAAGCCCTCACCCCCTGTATTGTCAAAGACTTCAATGGTGTAGCGGTTTAATACGCATAGCTCGTTTCGGACTTTTAACAAGCCAATGATCGGGTCGGGGTCAGCTTCACTGCTGCCGTACTTGGTAGGCTCTACTTTGGTGGGGTCGTTTAATTCGGTCTGAACAATGTATTCGCCATCAGTGGTGACAAAATAGCCGTCAATCCACTCAACATCGACCACTTGCCCTAAGTTAGTGTTAGTAACTTGAGATAGCGTATTGCCTTGCAAGTAGTAAAGATTGCCACCTGCTGCAATGCCTAAACGGTCGAATGAGTAGCTAAACGAGCATTGCCCATTACCTGCTACAGTGCCTACGATTTGACACTGTCCGTTTTTAGGCACTCGATAAAGTATTGAGCCAATAACTCGATAGCAGGCGCCATTCCAGTTGATGCCGCCCCTATCGATGCCGCTGCGAGGCGCATTGCAAAAGACTTTGATGCCGTCAGCTTTACGAAGATACCCTGCACTAATGCCGTTTTGCTTTGGCACTGGCACAAGATTTAAGGGATATGAGGTGCGATAGTCAGCAGTTACATCAGTAAAGATGCCGTTAATAATTGGGATTTGCATGCTACCACCACCGTATTTTATTGCCTGCACCAAACTGCCAAGTTTCGCTGTGACTGACCGCATCGGGTATCTGCTGATAACGTGTCAGTAATGCGTGGTAAGCATCGTCTGCCTGGTTTACGAGTAATGCAGGCGGAGTCTTGCCAAACAAGCTACAGATGCGCAGGGCTAGCTTGTGGGCGATGCCTGATAGCGCATCACGCTTGATACCTGACACATCGCCTAAGTAACTATCGACAATGCTATCGGGTACGATATAACCAAAGTCATAATCATCACCTTGTAGCTCTGCCATCAAGTCATCAAGCGTCTGTACAATGTCTTGTTCGTCTTCCGCATTATCGTCTAATTCAAATCCGCTCATAGAGAGCAGCTTAAAGGCACGGTCTACTATGTCGCGTTTAAGAATTGTCATTGCGTTTACTCGCTGTCTTGAGCTAATTTAACTAGAGCGTCTTTGCTGTCACGGGCTTTGTAGTCAACTTTGCGCTGCTCTAATAACGCTTGCAGCTCTTTACTGGTCATCTCGTCATAATCGACTTTACCGTTGCCGTTGGTGTCTTTTACTGACTCGTAAACGGCTAGCTTGTCTTTAAGTGTCTTGACTTCGCTCTCAAGCTCTTTGATGCGCTTATTACCGTCAAGATTATTGAGCTTACCTTTCATTGCTTCATTCTCACGCTGCAATGCTCTAGCGTCCATCTCGTCAATCACGGCTTGTGGGTTATTCTGCCAACCGTCCGCCTTAGCCGCATCGACTGCATCTTTATCACTAGGGTCGATTGCCATTACTCGCATATCGTGACCCCAAACGTTCTCAACATTGCCGCCGTTAGCATCTAGGCTTGCATAAATCATCATCATAGCTACTTCCTTATTTGAGTAAATCTATCGCAATATGCACCGACCTGAGCCAGTGCATATAACTATAAATCTCAGTGGTGGTTACTAAGCAGGTAGGTCGAGAAACGCTAGTGGATTGCCAGCACGGTACGTGACCACAGCATGACGCTTGGCTTGATACTCAGTATCGCCTACACCCTCAGCCTTTGCGGTTGTGCCGCTTACTGTGTAGCTTGCTTGATACAAGCCAGTGATAGCATCACGCTTTACGACTACTGCGCTAAAAGTAGGGACTGCCATAACTTACTCCTTAGGTTTGATTAAATAACTGAATGCCGGCCATCTCTGGGTTGAGTAGAGCTGTACCAAACACAATATCCCAACGATATTTAGTCGATAGGTTGTTGATGTCACCTTGACGGGTGTAGTAAATCGTCAAGCCGTTATCAAGTGTCGCCTTGGTAGTTGCCCAGCCGTCTTGGCTATCAAGCGCAAGAGTTGACGGGATAAACTCAAGAGCGCCTTTAACAAACGCAGTGTTTGCATAAGATGCGTTTTTGTTAAGCAACGTGATTGCAGCACCGTTTGCAGGTGTAGCAGAAACGTTTTTGTACGCTGATTCAGCAGGCGTAGGGTTCGCACCGTCATCGCAAACAATCGCAGGGACAATCTCAATGCTAGTGCTAGATTTCACGCTAATAACACGGAATGTCTTAAGCTCTTGCGTCTGCTGCTTAGACTTCATGTTGACTGAGTAAACACCTGCGATAGTGAACGCATCGCCGACCTGCATATTACCTGTAGCGGCGATGGTCAATAACATAGAGCGGTTATCAACGTTATGCTCATCACCGGTAACAGGGTTTTTCTCAGTCGCTTGCGGAATGTGACGTTGATTAGCAGCAGCCACAGTGACAGCGGATGCAACAGCAGCAGGCAGATAAACACCGCTTGCGTCTTTGTGTACGTCAAAGCCTGCAATCTCATTGATATACGCTTTCTCGTATGCGGTCTGAGTCTTGCCTGATAGAGTCTGACGGCTTGCTAAGTCAGCAGCCATTTTGACCATATCACGTGAGCTATAGAACGCCATGCGGTCAGATTCAGGAACGCCCAAATCATCAAACTTAGCCATCAATGACGCAACATCATTAAAGCCAGATGCTGCACCTGCCTGTACGTCAACAATAGAGCCGTAGTAAGCCACTTGACGGCGTAGCGCATCGTTCACATCGCTAGCAAGTTTCTGCTTGGCAGCACTACCTTTGCGGCGCAACACGTTAGGGTCACGTAGTTCACGGCTGTTAATCGTGCCGGGCACTGAGCGCACACGGTCAACGGTAACAGGGACTGCCAGTTCTTCGTGACCTAAAAAGTTACCGGTTTGATCCAAGCCCTCTTGGCTATCAACTTGCAATGGCATTGGACGCCATACAGTATCGTTAGCACGAGCTGACGCAGTAGCATCGCCAAGGTTAAATCGTTCAGCAGCACGGGTATAGACTAGCGTTTCTTCAAAGTCTGCAATCACTTCGTCAAACATGACAAGCTCTTGTTTCAACAGACCGTTTTTAGTTCCAGCCATGATGGCCTCCTTAATGGGTTATTTGTTTCGTAAACGTTTTTTGTAAGCAACTACAGCAGAGCGGTCGCCCGTCTTGTCAGCAGCAGCCTCTAACCTTGCTAATTTGGTATCGCCACCACCTGCACCGCCTGATAACTCATGCGATTTAGGTTTAGGCTTGTTGGGATTTCGGGATTTTGTTTGGGTCATTTGCATCTCCAGCTGACCAAGTCGAAATGCAAACTCAACATCATTAAGTTTGCTAAGCTCATCTAATTTACTTGGCGAGTTGCCTAGTGCTACGACCATACGAGCTGGATTCTTACAAGCAATCTTGAGCATCGCTTGTCGTGCCGGTGGCAGTACATCAACTATCGTCTGTTCGATGTCATCGTAATCAGCGACTTTCGCTCTTACGTCATCAACATCCGCCATATAACGCTCGTCATATTGTTGATACTTTTGCCGCTCTTGCTGCTGCTGCTGCTCGTACTGTTGACGCTCTCCATACCATTGCTCCAAGTCTTGTTCAAACGCCTCAGCATCGTAGTCGTAGGCTTCAAGCGTTGGTTTCTCACGCAATGCTTGTTGCTGCGGCTGTTCATGCTGTTGTCGCTCTCGCAGTTGACGCTTAAGGTCACGGTTTTCCTGCCTAACCTTTTTCACCCACTCGGGCGCAGGTTTTCCGGCATACGGGTCACTTTCATCAGCTTCACTATCGTCATCAAAAGAAAAACCCAGCTCATCGGCTGGGTCATCGTCTGTAGATTCGGCGTCTGCGTCGTCATCTGGCTCGTCGTCTTCATAGTCGTCATCAACATCAGCATCAATCTCTGATACCTCGTCAATGTCGTCATAATCAACGTCATGCTCGTCTTGTAAATCTTCAATGCTCATTACTCACTCCCTCAGATTAAGGCATCTGGTTGCCGTTTATTAAATTCTGGACATAAAAAAAGCCCACTCAATTGAGGGGCTTAGTTGGTGCTTAATTTATCTATAGGTTTTTGATGTACTCAATATGAGCAGCTTTCTCGGATTCAGTGTATGGCTCGCTGTCCATTATCCGCTCAACTTGAAAACCATATCTACCGTGCTTGATTATCTCATCGAAAGCCTTGTCGAATTTCTCAGCTAACTCAGGGCTTTCTTTAATCTTAGCTACTAGCTCGCTTATTTTTTTGTCATCCATAATAACCTCCTTATTCGTATAAAGAGATTATAGCAGCTACATACCCATATCAGGCGGCATTTCACCCATCATCTCAGGCGGCATATCAGGCATGGGCATCTCTCCCATTTGCGGCATTGGCGGCTGTGGTGACACTTCTTGCTTAATCATCTGCTCACTCTGCATCTGTGATTCTTGCATAGCTTGCAATATCATCATCATCTGTTGCATGGTCTCTTGAGTAGCTAACTGCCCCTGCTCAAGCTCCATAAGCGTCTTAGCAGTGTCAGCCCGTGACTTATCAACATCAGCGAGCGTTTTCTGAGTGTCGGCTTTCGCTTTCTCAGCACCTGCTAGGGCTTTAGCGGCCTCTGCCTCAAAGTACTGGTCTTGCGGATTAGGTGGCTGCTGTTCTGCTGCGGCTTTCGCTGCGGCTAACTCTTGCTGTTCTTCCTCGTTCGGCTCAACCACGCCCATATTGATTAGCTGTTTACGTGCAAACTTAGACAAGTCATGCAGACCCTCGCCCTCTTGATTAGCAAGAATAGTCTGGGTTAATGCCGCCTGTGTCTGTGGGTCTGCGATCATTGGCAGTAGCTCAACCAAACGCTTGACCGTCTTATCACGCTGAGTGCTAAACGCTTCGCCAATATCAACGGTGACTTTATAAGCACCGCCTTGTATATCGTTCTCAAACGCCAATTTGCCGTCTTTAATAGTCGGTTTATTGATTGTAATGTCAGTGTCTTGGTCGTCATGCGTCAAACCTGACATTTCTCGCTCTTGTTCGTCATAAATGGCTTTAGCTTGACTGAGCCAAATGCGGCCAACGTGCGCCATTGTCTTACCAAAGTTATCTAAGTAGATATAAGCCTGAGCATCAACCTTATCTTGCACCATCTCAACCGCTTGCGTTGATACGTTAGAGACTAACTGCTCACCGTTTGCCTGATTGCCGGTCAACTCTGCAACGTCACGCCCTGCCATCTCAATGAGCGCACCCATTGTAGCAGGGATTTGCGGTGATTTGGTGTAGCTTTGTGGTCCCACTCCTACGATATTGCCCTGAGCATCTTTGGTAGCGTTAATTGTTAGATATGGCTTTAGGTCAATCTCTTTACGTGCCCATAAGTGCTCATGGCCCTTAATCTGAGCAGGGGTAAAGATTGGCAGCTCGTCTTGCGGTTTACTTGCTAAGTGGATTAAGCCTGACATCTTAACGTTATATGCTATCTGAGCGTCACGAGATAAGCGCACATGGCCTTGCGTAACCTCACGACCGCTAACGTACATGCGCTTACCGTAAAATGGCGCTACGGGCAGATAGTCACCGGCAATCACGCCTAGCTTATCAATGACGCCCTCACCATCTAGCACATAGCCTTTGACGACTCTGCGCTTAACCTTTTTGCTTAGCGTTGGTTGATAGCCTTGGGCCAGCAAATCCTCAAGCTCTTGTTCATGAGCTAGCATTGCCTCAGCGTCACGCTTGTTTGGTACTTCAAGCGTTACTGGGTCGCTGTGCTCTTGCTCAAGCTTTAGAATATCAACCTTGGTCTCTGTCAGCTCGTAATGCTCAGCTACTCGGACGCTCTCACCATCACGCCAATCAAACCTAATACCTTGCGCACTATCAAAGCTACATGGCTCTTTGTTGTACTTAGTCTTAAAAGCGTCCTTACTCATTGTCGTAACGATGGTTACGTGCTTAGCATCTGCCTTGTCGTAGCGTTTAGCGTTAGCGTCCCAGTAAACTGTCGTGTCAGCTTCAAAGATGGGCTTAAAACGGATTCGCTGCTGCTCGTCATCTTCGCTGTATTCATCTTCGTATTCAGGTATAACTTGGATGGCGCCGATACCGCCACTGATACCCTCAAAAAAGGCAGTAGAGTAAGCTTCATCAGCGTTGCTATCACGCTCGTCCGCTCTAAATAGGTCTTGTAATGCCTCGGCTGTCTCAGCGTCTGCAACGTGGTTTTTCGGGCGAAACTCAACAGTAAAGCGGTTTTTCGCCCACTCGTTAAAGATGCGGACAACGCTTAGCTGAATCTTGTTAAACTCAAACTTTGGGCGACCCTCAAACTGACGGCCAATATCACCGTCCCACTGCGCACCTGCCACAAAGCAAAAGCGGCGGTCATCGTAAGACTCTTTTTGATTGTCGCTTGACTGCTCGTAATCTGTATCGATGCGCTCAAGCAAGCGCTGGTCTAAGTCTGTTTGCTTGCTCATAATTGGTTACCAATAACTTGCCATAGTGGGGATAGGTGCGATTTCGGGTTCTTTGCGGATTACCATGCGGTCAACTGATAGCGCGACATAGCGCAGAGCATCAGCAGCATGAGACGCCCAGTCGTGCACCGGCCGCGGCTTAAACTCTTGCATCTTGTCGTTATACTCGCGGCGATAGTTGCGGACACACTCAAGACCACGGGCACAGCGTTTCTCGTCAATCCATACTTTTTTAAGTAGCTGACGAGTTGCGTCAATGCCGTCATCGACTGAGATATTAGTAACGATAGTAAAATCGATGCCCATTGCTGCTGCTGTCTCAAGTCGTGATTTACCGCTCGTAAACTCTCGAACTCTAATATCATGCGGTGCAAAGTGACCGCCATAATCGTAGCCTTTTGAGTTGACCAGTTTGATATAGTGGTCGATGCCCTCGCCATTGGCCTCGTAATAATCAACCAGTCTTGGCTCTTTGCCGTAAACTTGGACAAACCATATAACCGTTGAGTCGCTGACGCCCAAGTCCCAAACAGTGAACACTGGGAGAATGTCATCGACTGGTACGCTAGTTATGCGGCCGTCAGCTTTAGCTTTATGTAATTCGTCTTTGTAGATAGCGCCGTCCGCCACAAGTTTTGGCTGCCCATCGTAGATATTGAGCCATGAGTCATAATCGTCACGCTTCATGTTTTCAGCAAGTCGCATGATTTCGGGCGGGCAATGCTTGTTGTCTGTGTAATTGACGCGGATTAGCGTCACGTCATCGCGCTTACCGTCTAGCGTCGGCTGTATGTAGTCACTCCACACCGCATCGGTCAGCAGGTACGGGTTGAGACTCATAATCACTTGACAGTCAGTAGTTCTGACCACCGTGGGGATTAGAATATCTAGCGAGCGCTTGGAGACTGTCTGCGCCTCTTCAATCCATGTTCTATTGCAGCCCTCAAATGACTTGATCGTGTCGCTTGTGTGCTCAAGTAGTCCGGTGTAAATAAACAGCGTACCATTAGCACCCCTAATCTCAGTCTCTAAAACTTGGTAGAAGTGGCCTAAATTCCATCGCTTAATCCTATCTTTGAATAACTGATGCACCGATTGTTTGATTGACTTTTGCACTTCACGGCAGCATAGATTTCGGTTAACATTCTTGATGCCGTCAAATAGCAGATAGTCAGCGATTTCCCAAGATTTACCACCGCCACGGCCGCCGTACAAGACACAAAAAAGCCGCTCACGTAAGTAAAGCGGCTTAAATAGCGCGGATTTAGTCTCTGATATTTGCATTACTCAAACCCGATGTTGATGCTAATCGACCCCTCTGTCTTTGTCTCAGCTTTATCGATTAGTAGCCCTAGCATCTTAGCCTTGCCCATTGTTGCAGCGACCATTGCCGAGCCTTTGCCCTCTTGCTGGGCTAAAGTCCGAGCCTCCTCCAACTCATCCAGTAAGTCATCAATCGTCAAATCATTGCGCTTGGCAATCTTAGCGCGACCTTTATCGATGGCTGCTTTAATGTGCGGCTCTTTGAGCAGCGCACACGCCTTTTGCGGTGCTGTTTTCTCGCTGTAGCCTGCACGAATGGCCGCATGAGCGCCGTTACTGTCAACTAGATACTCGTCAACAAAGCGGATTTGCTTATCAGTCAATACTTTGCCCTCAGGCGTCTTGTCTGTCATAACGCCCTCCGGCATTGTTAGTTAACTAAAAGCGTGAACTGGTGTATCGGGATAAACTCGATACTCATCTAGTGCATTGTTATCACTGAGCAGTCGTAAGTCTACGTGCCATTTATCCGACACGATAATCACAACCGGCTCTGCATCAATATCTTGCTCGTCATACTCATAGCGTTTGATTTGCCCGATGTCATATCTGACAAATTCCCATGGTTTAAGCTTACCTAAAATCGGCTCTAGCACATCGTCAGCTTGCTGCTCATCATCAAATCGTAAGCTGTAATCACTAAACATTACATAATCTCCAAGCTGCGTATGCGACCATAGCCGCTATGCACTAGCTGACCGTCAACGATTGATAGCGTTAACGTGCTGTCCCAGTCGCCTGTGACTGTTGTACCTGTTACCGCTGCTGATAGGTAGTCAGCGGGGCGTGTGACTGCTGCACCGCTTGTCTGTATCAATGACGATGCGTGCGACTTTGGCTCGACTTGAAAGCCCCATATATCAAGCGTCGCTGCTAGATTGTCGTAAAATCCACGATGGTCAATAAATACAGCGATGTTCAAAACCCTCCCAGTCTCGACTTTGAGTCTATCCCACCCGCCTGTGAGCGTAAAAATGCCGTCTGTTGCATTAGAGCTATCATAAAACAAACGAGATTTTGTCTTTTTGCCCGCAGCGCCTTTTGCATAAAAAGAGACTGATGCGGCTTCAGGTGCAAGAGCTTGCAGTGCCGGTTTAAATAAGTTTCCTGAATTTGTCGTAATTCTGCGACTAACGATGCCCGCAAACGTATCACCGTCACCGTCAATTGACAAGCCGTTAGCTGCTTGTATGCTTGCAGCAGTCAAGCTCGTACTGCTGCTTAGTACGTTTGTAGACTCTTGCTCAATTAAAAGCCCACCATCAAATCTTGGCACGTTTGCTGCATACTCTTGCAAACCATCGCTTTTAACGAGCCACGCTTTGCCCGCACGGCTAAACGTAAACAGCTCAGCAAAGCTCTTGCTCACACCGTCTTTTGAGTAAGTGCCTGCTACAAAGTCGGCTGTAATACCCGATTCAGCAATGCCAAACCCTAAGCGTCTAAGCTGCCCGACTGTCTTGTCAAATCCAAAATATCGCATATCACTTAATCACATTAAGAGTTTCGGTCGTTTTAGTGCTGCTGTTCGTGAGTCGTGCCCAGACCGCAGTTTTATAAGCAAACGTAGTCGGCTCAGCGAGTGATAGCTGGATATAAGCATCGCTTGGCGTAGTCGCATTAATCGCAATTTGCATCAGCTCATTGTTAGACGTTGACTGCACAGTACAATCGCCGTCTGCAATCTTAGTCCACGTTTTGCCGATTGTTACTTGAGTAGTCGTTGCCATTTTTGTTTCTCGCATAAAAAAGCCCACCGGATTAGGGTGGGCAAATCAAATAGTTTTGGTGAATGTCAGACACAAAAAAAGGCGACTAGAGTTAACTAATCACCTTTCTGCTGCGGATGCAGACACCATATCACATTTATACGTTATCTTTGGGAGTAAGTCAATAAATAGCTAAGCTTTACTTTTAAAATACTCATCAAGCGCTTTGAGCACAGTTTGCTTGCGATTGCCCACAGTTTGTAGTTGATCGTAAATACTGCGCTCAAAGTCATCATCTAAGTACAAGTCAATCGGCAGACGCTTGGCTTGGCGCTTTTTTCGATGACGCTCCGAGTATTCGCTGTCTTTTGTTTTAGTCATAATCATTGCTCAAGTAGATTGTTATTAAGCCGTCTTTATTTGCTTGCTGTATGCCGTCAATAAAGCTTTCAAGTGCTTTGTCGGGCATTGGACGATAGTTTCTGTTGTTAACGTCATGAGTGCGCCACGATTTAACTAATGACTTCGTGACTTCACTACGTGTGCCGCCAAGCTCAAAGACTTTAGCAGTTAAGCCGTGATTGCGACTTAAATCAAAAGTCGCAAGTAGACGCTGGAAGATATGGTTATTTGTCATTTATATGCTCTCGCAATCTTGACTATCAAGCGTATCTCTAATCGCTAGGTACAAGTCGCTAGCTTCGCTGCCGTCTCTAATTGCATCTTTCACAAGCTCGTTAAGATGCTCGCTCTCTGACAAGCAAGTTATCTGCAAGTCATAATTTTCAGTATTGCCCGTTTCGGGGTGGGTATTAGACCACTCGATGACGAAATACTGCTTACGCTCTTGGTGGTAGTACATAACATTGACAGTATTCTCATTAGTTCTAAACGCTTTGATTAAAGTAATCATTATCTTATTCCTTTTTGATGTTTAGTATTGAACTTCGATTGATGGCTTTTTGCCTTTGTAGCTACGCATGATTGCGTTAGTTGCATAGTCATAAAAGATTTTATTGCTTTTGTCGCTAAGGTTATAATCACGATTAGTTGCTTTGTTGAATTGCTCGCAAGTCATGTAGATGCGCTTCATTGCGCCTTTTTCCCAAACTTTTAAACCCATTGCTAAAAGCGCGTCAGCAGCGTTAGCTTCCTTAGATTCTGCGTAGACGACTTTTAAGCAGATTGCGAAAGTTGCTGAGTAGCTATCACCAGTTTTGATAGTAGCTTTAGCTAGAGCGTGTGCTTTTTTGAAGATAGTAGATGTGTTCATGATTCGACCCTCTGGGTGATGTTTAAGTTGTCTTGCTTGGTATGTGCTCATTATATCTAATGTACGTTAGATTGTAAACAACTAAATGCAATTAAATGAAAATAAAAAAAGAGGCCTAAGCCTCCTGTCTTATTAACACTGCGATCAAGTCCTCGGCATCATCGACCAGGTTTGCCGCTGTCTTATGGCACATACTCATACCCGCTTTAATTCCGCCCCGTTTGTACTCCGGCAACTCTTTAGTGAGCTTAGCAGCTAAGCGCTGGTACGAGTAGCCGTAGCGATAGCGTAGATTTAACAGCTTGTACGACCACTTATCGTTGCGCATAAGGTGCGCCATGGCGTGCTCAACTCTTAGCGCCATATCATCGCTGATAAAGACGCCTGAGCGTGGGCAGCGTCTCACTTCGTGCTCGTCAGCATCCTGATGCGGTGCAAACTGTGCAAGCTTTTCCCATACTGACTTAAAGCCGGTGCCACTGCTCGTCTTAGTCCAAACACCCCAAGCCGTCAGCAATTCTTTTGTATTTAAATTATCAATCATAAACGCCACAATCCTTAACTTTACTAAACTTACCCGAGGGCAAAGAATGTGCTGATAAAAAACGCCGCTACTGCCACTGTGATTACTGTGTCGATTGTCATTGACTGCTCTCCAAGCGCTCAATCTCATTTTTGATAAACAGTGCAGCTTCAAGCCACTTGCCCCACCGTATCGCCATCATTGCTTTATGCACATAACCCTCTCGATATCTCGCTACCTCTCTAATATTTCTACGCCAATCATTGTCGCTCGGCTGGACATCATTGTTAATCCAAGCCCGCTCTGCGTACCAAGCCGCCTTGCCCAGCTCTTGGATAGCCTCGTCTTTATTGCCCAGTCGATAGAGGTATTTAAAGCAATTGCCGCCGCAAAACATCATGTGCTTTGTTACTTCGATGCACTCGACTCCTGATGCATCTTTGTAATGCGGCGGGTGGTTTACCATGTCTGTCATCTCAACTCCTCCAATCTGTATTTTTTATAAAACTCTTCCTGGGACAGCGTGACTCGCTCTTGACCCGCCCAACTCCAAAACGTTATCTCGCCGCTAGGCAGCTTGCGACTGCTCGTAGCTACCAACTTACCGTTTAAGTTTCTAACCGCTAAATTCGGGCGATATGAGCCGCTGTGATAGGTTGTTTTGGTCATGGCTCAATCTCACATATCACACAATCAACACGACCACCTTTTACAATACCGCCACGTTTTATGGTTATCTCGTCAAACTGTTCGTCGTTCTCGAATAGCCCAGCGTTCTCAAGTGCATCCAGGATCATCTTCATTCGATTGTCTAAATCATACTTTCGCTTAGTTGGAGCATGGATAACAAACTCACCGGCTAGGCGTGCGCTAGATTCGCGCCGTAGCGCTTTAGTGGCTACCAAGGTTTCAACGTCAGCTTTGTATTGTTTCGCCTTGTCTGTGAGCATTACACCCCCACCACGGCGACGTTGTGTGTAGTGGTTGACGCTCGGCGGATAAGGTATGGATATTTCTGCCAATAGTTTTAATTTGTTCACTGCTCACCCTCCACCGGGACCAATGCGATGCGCTTACGTCCGCGACCGCTTTGCGACTCCATTGTTACTTGCTTAATAAGACCCTCGTCGATTAGGTCTGCCACTATCTGATCAATTGCTCTTTGGTCAATCTTCTGTAGCAGCCTAGAATCGCGTTTAAGCTGTCTTACTGTTGCTCCCTTACGTTTCCCTGCCCTTACTACCAATCGGTTAACCTCGGCGTATCCCTTGGCTATATTCACGCGTTCTTCTAGCTCTGCCAGTTGGCTCTCATAGCTGAGTACGATATTTACTGCTTCTGATAACTTCATAATCAAATCCTTTAATTAAAATCTATTCTTTTTATTGTTGAGATGGGTTCTGTCTCGTTTACAGCCCTTACTGTGTATAGGTTATAATCATTGATGCAGACAAATAGGGGGGTGTACCCTTATATATTTAGGGGGTGTATATAGTGTCTCGTGTCTGCAACAATGAGCTAATGTCTTGATTGGTAAGGGTTAGAGGGCAAAAAAGCTGTCTGCAACAATGTCTGCAACAATGGTTATTTAGTCTCCATCGCCGCCTCATCAAAGTGTTCCGGCAATATATAGGCGACTCGCTTGCGGCCCCGACCAGATGCTGACGGGATTGCCACTTGGATGATGCGAGACTCGGACAGCAGGGCTTTGAATGCCTGCTCTCTATCATGTGGTCGACTTGCAGCAAATAGACGACTGTAAGTTGATAAGTCACGCTCAGTCATGCCCTTGCTACCAGCCCTGCCAACCAACTCATATATGTTCAGATAGAGACGATGGAAGTCACCATCTGCAACTCGCGTGGCTGCGCTATCCATAAATCTTTGACCGTAGAAAGTGATGTAATCAACGCACCATCCGGCAAGCTCAGCAGTAATGATCGGGTCTTCTGAGTTCTCGCAGACTGCCAACGCTGTGGCCAATCTCATTGAGTTCTCGACCCAGCGTCTTGTTAGGTCCGGCAGTGCAAATTCATTGTTCTCTTCGGCTTCTGCCAGGGCATCGAACAGACCATCAAATATCAACATGGCAGCATCATCGATAGCGACAACGGTTGGCGTGGGGCTTGTATCAAATCCAGTTTCAACACCGCTTAAATCTTGACGACTCTTAGGCTGCGGATTGCGGATATTAAAGGCCCATTCTCTTAGATGGTCCGGCACCGGCAAACGCTTGCTGCGCTGACGTGGTGCGGACGGCTCTGAGATTTCTACAACGTGCAGACGGTTCAAAAAACCATCTTCAATCTCGCCTGACGTCAAGTTATCAAACACCTGACCACCGGTCGCTAGACCTAAGTTAGTAATGGCTGGCCAATGGACCACAATCTTTTGCTTAAGCTCGCCCTTACCGGTCGTCAGCTCACCCATGTTCGAGTAGTTGCGCGGAATCATATAACTGGTAGTAGATGAATAAGCTTCGGTCAATGTGCTGAAAGCTTCAGCCATTTGACCATTCGACTGCTTTCTTGCTGTCTGCAATTGCTTACCAACTTCGTCAGCAATCTGGATATGGCAAGGTGCCCGGCAAAGTGCGGTATAGACTGCACCGGCTGACGTGTTACCGCTACCGGATAAGAGGTGATCAAGACCTGACTCAACTAAAAACGCTTGAATGGTTGTCTTTGCGTAGTTCTTACCAACACCAGTGTCAGCTAAAAGCATGAAGTACATTGAGCTGGTATTCGACTCTTCAGAGCGATAATTACGACCAGCTAACACTGATGCTAACGCCATGGTCGCTACTATTGAGATTTCACGTTGCGGCTGACGGCTGTGTGTTTCCATCCAGTGCATAACATCGCTTAGAGACTTAACTGGTATGTCTAATAGGTGTGCCGGTACCGCTTGCTTACTGCGGTTCTTATCTAGCTTGACCGGCTCTTGAATATCGACCATCGGCGCCGAGCACATCGCATCAATGCTAGACTTGGTATTAATCCAACCGGCGTTCTGTGCAAGCTTAAAAACAGTTGGCAAATCAACACTTGATAAACCTTTATGGCGAAATGAGCGCCAAACTCTGTACTGGTCTTTTTGGTCGTACTTATCGCTTGTTGCTGACCAATCACACCACATCTCATAAGCACGTTTATCGTTCGTCGCATGTAATGCCATACCGACTGTTAACCATGTGTCACGATCATCAGCATTGATAAACGGCAGTGCTTCTAAAGCGTCATAATATTGGTCATCTGTCATACCACTATTAATAGCAGCGCCGCTTGTATCAGCGGCAGTCGATGTACTAAAAGAGCGGATCCAGTCCGGCAATGGCCCAGCTACGGCACCGTCTAATGGATTGCTTGACGCTTCCCAAATGTATTCGCCGCCTGATATATGGTTGCTAGGCTCAGCGATAATGTAGCCGTTAAGTTTCAAATCGATGCCTTTGCCAAGCGTGCCTGGCAAGGTGCCTTCCGGTCTTAAAAACAATCTATGCTCGCCGTTACCGCCGGTCAGCTGCACGATATCCGCTTCGATTTCACCGTGGGCGGCTTCCAATTCTTCAATCGTGTAGTCGCCCCCGTTGCGAGGGTCGATGTCCACTGCGCAAAGTCCGCTACCAGCTAAATAGATAGCGATATTGGCATCAGGATGCGAGCTCCACCACTGAGTAATAACAGCCTTATCACTGGTCGCAGAATCTTGACCACGCGGCGCTAGGCTCGATATAGGGTGCTTACCGGGTGACTTGCAATCTGTGCCACAAGCACATACGCCATCAACGATTTGCCAGCACGGGAATATCTGCCAGGCTAAATCGGCGTACTGTAAAGCTGTGGTTAGATTGATTGATTGTTCTTGCAAATTCGTCTCTCTCATTGTAAAATTACCTTGTCTTGACTACTCATCATTTAAGACACCTAACCCCAATCAGCTCGTTACTGTTGGGGTTTTTCTTTGTCTGCATTTTCTCTTTGCTTTTTCATCATTTCGATATGAGCTTCGATGCGCTCCCAATCTGCACCATCAGTTGGGGCGTACATCCCTTCATGGCAGCACTTCCCTTCTGTAAAGTTTGGACAATCACATATCATCGTCATCATCCCCAAAATCGTTTTCATCGTTCTCACAGTTCGCTAGATTGCCCAATGCTTGCATAGTAGTTTGAGCTTGTAAGCGGCGCTGTCTGACTTCCCTTTCAACCAACTGACGAACCCACTTACTAGGCTTCATGTCTTCGCTAAATGCTAGATTCTTAACAGCGTTGGCAAAGTCATCGGTTAGGTGGACTGGGATAGACGAGGTTAGCTTTCCTTTGTTCATGCCATGGCCTCTTCCAGTGGTTCGATGTCGTAGCTACTAATGTGCCGAACATCGTTGATATCTTTAACTAAGAAAAGCTCGGGATAAGCAATCTTTGCATCGCGGGAGATGCCCCGAGTTAACCAGTTGTGAACGGTCGTGTAGTTATAGCCAAGTGCATCAGATATAGCTTTCACTCCCCCCAGTTTTTTGATTAGGTCTCTATCGTTCATATCGAGCTCCATAGAAATATTTAAACAATCCCAATGGTACACATAGTGTGAATAAAAAGCAATCCTTAGTTTGCATGGTGTGCAACATATAATCCACACCCCGTGTAAAATATAAATATAACTAATGATGAGGTGATTTATGCACAGCAGTATGAAGCGCCTACAGGAAGTGGCAGGCACTACCAAGAAGTCCGATATAGCTCTGGACTTGAATGTAGGGCCATCCACGGTGACCAATTGGGCAAATAGAGGGGTCTCTAAAGAGGGAGCATTGGCAGCCGCTGAAAAATATGGCGCAAACGCTAACTATATATTGACTGGTGAAAACTCAGAGACTGATAAGAAGGTTTCTATTGATGAGCTCAAAGCCAAGATAGAGGAGCTCCAGAAGAAAGATAGAGATTCGCGAGCACCTGATGGCACCCAGTATGTTGACCTGAATACCTCAGGAGAAGTCCCTATCATTAGCTGGGTGGCAGCAGGTAGTTGGACTAATATAGACCCAGTGTCGCTTGAAGACCGCATGGGTGGTGCGCCTAGGCCGTCCAATCTATCCAAAAATGGCTTTGCATTAATTGTTAAGGGTCGCAGTATGCAGCCGAAGTTCGACCCAGGCGATATTATCTATGTAGAGCCGGAGGTCGGTCTGTATAGCCTTAAAGATGGTGATTTAGTGGTAATATCATGCAATGACGATACTGAAGCCACATTCAAGCAATTCGTCATTGGCGACACTTCAGAAGACATGTACCTAAAGCCGCTTAATCCAAACTGGCCGGATCAGGTTATGCGACCAATGAGTGAATGCACACTGGTAGGCAAAGTGATAGGGAAATACGTTACCTGTTAATTAGCGAGAGTTTTTATGAAAGCGTTTATGGCAATAATTATTGGTTGCTTGACCTGTAGTGCGTCTTTAGCGGCAAGCAACACGGACAAGGAGCTGTTGGACCTTGGTATTGTGAACCAGGACTATGTTTTTACAGACTATCCGGCAGCGGCAAACTACTTTCGCTATATAACTAATGCCCTGGCGCCCTCTTTTCCAGTTAAGGGTAATAGTTATATGGAAATCACCGCTATGATTGCCACCCCATTTAGTGCTGCTTATATTTACAAATACACCGTGCCTATAAATGAATCTGAGGCCGCTGATATAAAAAAGGATTTCTTGAGTGATGAGTCAATAAACGAACTGTGTATTGATTCGCATAGACAGCACATGTTCAAAAAGGCGAATAATTACGAAACCGTATATATATACAATGATGTCGATAGTAGAAACATAGTTAATGTGAGGTTAAATAACGCCACATGTAGCAAAGCACTGACAGAAGTTCTAAGTAAAGACTTGTTCGAATAAGCGACCTTTAGCAACAACCAGACCACCCTAGTCGGTGGTTTTTTTACGCCTATAAAACACACACCATGAAAATAATTATAAATAATTTCACATTATGTGCATTTCATTGTTGACATAATTTCACACGGTGTGTAATATACCAAACATCAAGACGGCAACAACAGATAAACGGCCTTTATCTGCACTATTTAACAACTTAACTAGCTATCAAGTTATAGCCGATTTCAATAGTCGGCTATGCCGTGATAACTAGAGGAGAACGACCATGAGTAGCGCTGTAGCCCAACCGGATTTTCACAACCGTTTAATGGCCGCACTTAAACGCGACCAAGAGCAAGCAAGACAAGCAGTCGAAGCTCGAAAATTACTACCTGACTGTCCACGCTGCAAACGCAACAAAGTACAAGGCGTAGGTTTTAGAGTCTGCCTGTCATGCAGCTACTGCTAAGGAGCAACCATGAAAACATTCGAAGTTAATTTTTTTCAAAAGAAAATCTACATGACGGTTTACGTCAACGCTGACACAGCGACCCAAGCTAAAAATATCGTTATGAACAAGGAAGGCCGCGTTAAGTTCGACAGCATCAAAGAAGTTTAAGAATAACAGCTAGCAAATATAAGCGATTGGGAACAGTCGCTTACAGCTTACTAACTGCGTAGGAGATTTTAGAAATGAACAAAGGCATGGCTATTTTCGGTCTGTTTAGTTTTTTAACTTTTTTAGCTCTTCTAATTCTGTCCCTGCTAGGACAAGCGTTAGATAAAAGTTTCGAAAATGACGATGCACGTATTCGTCAGCACAAAGCGCAGATTTATATCAGCGCCACTGATCAAGCGTTAATCGACTGGACAAAACAGTCAAACGAAAGCAAGTAAACAATCAAAAGGACCAAAACTGTGATGAATAAATTTGTACAACAAGCGACCCAGGCGAACAACGCTGCCACCAATGCGATTATCGCTAAAGCTGCTAGCACTGACCCGCTAGACCTCTTGGCGCACGAATGGCAGCAAATGAAAGAGCTTGAGGCGCAAGCAAGAGAGCGTCGCATCGAAATCGAGCAAGACATTATCAACCTGGTAGGCCTGCAAGACGAAGGCACCACCAACCGCGAGACCTCGCAATTTAAAGTTAAAACAGTCGGCAAGCTCACTCGAAGCTTAGACGAAAAAGCAATACAAGCGGATTGGGACAAGCTGCCTGATGCCATTAAGAAGTGCATCAGATGGAAGCCGTCGCTTGATACTAAGAGCTTACGCGCCCTTGAGTCGATGCGTGAAGACTTGCTGCCAACGGTAGCGCATTACATGACAACCAAGCCTGCTAAGCCAAGTATTAGCGTAGAGGGGAAATAAGATGAGCGATGTAACAGACTGGGAAACGGAGTGCGAATGCTGCGGTCAAGTTCCCACCATTAATGGCATGGATATGTGCGCAGTCTGTACCTTTGGTGAAGCTGATGCTCAGCAAGAATTAATTAACGGCGAAATGAAGGAGCTTAAATAATGGCAATCGTACTAACCACCACCCGTGAACAAGCCCTCACTAACGGCGTGAAGGTACTGGTCTATGGTCAAGCAGGGGCTGGTAAAACAGTTCTTTGCGCAACCACTCCTGACCATGCCAGAACCATCATTCTAAGCGCTGAAGCTGGCCTGCTCTCTATTGCTGAAGCTGATATACCGGTCATTGTTATTGAGTCTGTGCAAGACCTAACAGACGCATATACATGGCTAACAACAGACGATGTTGGCAAATCATTCGACTGGATATGCCTTGACTCAATCTCAGAGATTGCTGAGGTCGTGCTCAACAAGGCTAAAAAGGACTCGAAAGACCCTCGTGCAGCTTATGGTGCAATGCAAGAGCAAGTCGAAGATATTATTCGTGGCTTTCGCGACCTGCCTAGAAACGTCTACTTCAGCGCAAAAATGGAGTCTTACCAAGATGATGCAGGCGTTGTCCGTTACCAGCCAATGCTGCCAGGTAAACGACTACCTGCCGGACTAGCTTACTTTTTCGACGAGGTGTTTTTACTGAGAGTCGAGAAAGATGATCAAGGCGTACCAGTGCGCTATCTGCAAACTCAGCCTGATATTAAGTACCAAGCAAAAGATCGCAGCGGAAAGCTCGCTGCAACCGAATGGCCGAACCTAGCTGACATCGCTGCGAAGATACGCGGCGAGCAGCAACAAGCAGTGCAAACGCAAGAAACTATCGAAACTCAAACTACTGAATCAATCTAAGGAATAAGACCATGGCTTTATTAAATATGCAATTCGACCAAGCAGAAATCGCACAAGCTCAAATCAATGAGTTTGAACCAGTGCCAGCCGGTACCTATGCAGTCGAAATCACTCGCTCAGAAGTGAAAGAAAACAATTCAGGCTCAGGCAACCGTCTAAGCCTTGGCTTTAAGATTTTAGATGGTGCCCACGCCGGACGCTTAATCTTTCAAGATATTACGCTCCGCAACACCAATCAAATCGCCCAGCAGATTGGACGCAAGCAAATGGCGCAACTCTTCCACGCTTGCGGAAAGTTATCAGTAGCCGAATCAAGCGAGCTGCACGGAATCCCAATGGAAGTCAAAGTTGCTATCCGCATCGACAAGACCGGTCAATACGAACCAAGCAACGAGATTAAGAAGTTTGCCCCGTTAGCCGGTAAACAAGGCTTTACCGCTCCGCAAGCCCCACAGTCTCAACCGATGCAGCAGCAGCCACCGCAAACTCAGCAAGCCAATGCTGGCGCCGCTCCACCATGGCAGCGTGGCTAGCCCTATCTTTAACAATTAACTGGTAACCCTGCCGCTGGGGACAATTAGCGGACGCGTGAAGGCTCGATGATCATGCGGTTAAAAGAATCGCGAGCAGCTAAGACCGTGGCTCCTACCGCATTAGCGGAAAAAGCGTTTCAAGACGCACACGGGGCAAAGCCGACTGACTGGCGTAACCAGTTCAATTTTGCGAACCGTTTAGGTGTCCTTCCTTCGCTTGGACGGTTCGCAAAATTGGAGACTTAATAAAAGGGGATAGACCAATGTCAGATTACGCAGATTATTTAGTGACAGTGAAACTGCCGCGCGAATTAGAAGGCGCGCATGTAGGTTTTAAAGTGCGCGCCGCGGGAGGGGTGCAGCATTACGTAAACGCCAGTAAATGTGTCACGTTATATGTTACCGCAGAATGTTTAGAGGGCGCGCAGGCATACGCAGAAACCCTTACGGGGCAGATGCCCTTAGACTCCAGTGGCGTATTTGACGAATACGCGGGCTTAATAACGGACGCTAAAGAAGAAATGGGGCTCGCGGGTGGCACGGTCTTAAAGGTTGAGCGGATTTAATTTAAAAGGAGATAGACCAATGCTGATCAAAACTAACTTGCCGGGTGCTAGAAAGAACTCGATATCCATCGAAGATGGCGACAAGTGGTTAGAAGAGAACAAACACCGCAAAGCTGAAAACATGGACGGCCAGGTTAATTCTGACGCTGACAAGTTTATGCCAGGGTACGACTCATACCGCATTAAAAACAACCGTGACGCTGCCCGTCAGCGTGACGCCAAGGTAACCCAAGCTCTAAGAGCAGGTAAGCCAAAGCGCAAAGCTACCAAAGCGACTGCACGCTATGAGCGTGACTACGAGATGCTTTTAAACCGCCTATTGGCCGGGCAAATCGTAAAGCCTGCTGACATAGAGGGCAGCTCCAAGCAAAGAACGTGCACCATGATTAGCCGGATGCGCGAAGAAGGCCACAAGGTCTTTACGCTATCAGTTGGCGCCGGTGTGTTAACCGGCTGGGTTATGCAGGCGACGTTAGACAAGGTGGTGAGTCATGGCAAATCTAACTGAATTTACCAAAGATACAGCCACGCTTAACGCACTGTATAACGGCATCAAAACCAAGCACAACGAGCAGCCACGGCAGTACCTTGGCGGCTCAATTATTGGTAAGAGCTGCGCGCGTCAACTGTGGATGGATTTTCGGTGGGTTCACTTTGAAGACTTTGACGGTCGTCTTTTAAGACTGTTTGAGACTGGTCATTTAGAAGAGCTCCGAATGGTTCAAAACATGCGAGATGCCGGCATTGAAGTTTATGAGGTTGACGACCGCACTGGTGAGCAGTTTGGCGTCATCTTCCACGGTGGTCACTTCCGAGGTCATGCTGACGGCGTTGCCCTTGGCATCCTAGAAGCTCCAAAAACTTGGCACCTATGCGAGTTTAAGACGCATAACGACAAGTCTTTTAAATTGCTTTTAAAGAATGGCGTAGAAAAATCAAAGCCGATGCACTACGCCCAGATGCAAGTTTACATGCAGGGGCTCGGCTTAAAGCGTGCTTTCTATCTTGCGAAAAACAAGAACGACGATGAGCTATACGCTGAACGTATCGAGTATGACAAGACCGCAGCCGATGAGCTTATCGAGCGTGCCGGACGCATCATATTTGCCAATGAGCCGCCATTGAAAATCAGCGATAGACCGGACTGGTTCGAGTGCAAATTCTGCCCCTATAGCGATTACTGCCATGGTGGGCCCGAAGTTATCCCCAATCCGCTACCAAATGTCAACTGCCGAACGTGCATACACAGCACACCGCAAGCCAACGGCACATGGCTGTGCGAGCGCAATAACGAGCCGTTAGATTATGACAAGCAATTGAAAGGCTGTACCGATCACCGATGGGTGCCGCAACTGCTGCCCAACCTTACTTTTGACACAGCTCACAATACCGAGCTCGGCCCATTAATTGTCAGCTACCAAGACAAGAAGGACAACACATGGGTTAACAACGGCAAGGGCTCGATTGTCAGCCTTGAGTCATTTATTTTTTAGGGAGTGATTTATGGCACTAAATAGCGAAAGACCCTACTGCTTAGAATGTGGTCATGAAATAGAGTCTGAAAGACTTGTGAAAGATGAACAGCATTATTTTTGTAGCGTTAATTGTCACGCCCGCTGCGTAGGCTTTGTTTATGTAGCTAACAGGGGATATCTGCCAGAAGACGAAACCGGGAGACTAAGCAATGACACGTAAGAAACTTACAGCAGGTCAGCGCAAGCGCAAAGCAATGGCGGACAAGCTGCACCAAATCAAAGTAGCGCAGGGCAAAGCGGAGCCAATCGAAGAAGAGAAGCCGCTATCGTTCACTGGCTATATGCAATTTTTCTTAGACTGCGACACATTAGAAGAGATTCTAAAAACGACAGTGTTTACAGGCCATTGGGCGACCAAGCGCTTCGACCTAATGAAGCACCCGCGAACGTACCGCGTGAATCTTCATATGTACGACATCTTCAACAAAAAGGCACACGAATCAGTGCAAATGATAGATGCCGGCTGTATCGAAGATTTGTGGACAGTCATTGTCGAATACGCCCAAGCGATTATTACAGCCAATCCCGACATTATCTTCGACCGTAAGCGGTGTAATGCTGTCATACGGGCATAAACAAACGAAAGTAACAAATAGAAGGAGCGAGAAATGTACCAATTAAGGCCATATCAAGAGCGAACGCTCAATGAGCTGTACGACTGGTTACAGCGTCACCCGGAGGGCAATCCAGTAGTTGATGCTTGCGTAGGTGCCGGCAAATCAATCGTTATCGCTGAGTTTTGCAGACGAGCTATTGAGCAATACCCGCAGACTCGTATCGTTATGTGCGTCGCATCAAAAGAATTGTGTCAGCAGAACTTAGAAAAGCTGCGCGCAATATGGCCGGAAGCACCTGCGGGCGTTTGCTCTGCAAGCCTTGGCCACCGTGACACTGACAGCCAGATTATCTTTGCGACCATCGGTAGCATTGCTAAACGAGCTCATGAGCTTGGCACCGTAAATCTGCTTATAGTTGACGAGTGCCACAACGTAAACCCTGATAATTCGGGCATGTACCGCACGTTTATCAACGATTTGAAAAAGTACGGCAGCCCATACCTTTGCACAATTGGATTCACCGGCACCCCATTTAGAGGTGATGGGGTATGGCTGTGGCAAGGCAAAGACCCGCTATTTATGGGGACTGCAACAAGAGTCAGCATGGATGAGCTACTAAAGCAGGGGTTCTTAGCCCCACTGGTAGTCGATACCGGAACGCCTGAAATGATAGATACGACTGACGTAAAAGTGGTCGCTGGGGATTATGTAGTCAAAGAGCTTGAACAGTCTGTCATTGATCCGGCAATCATCCGAGCGACCATCGACGATATGTTCATCCGTGGCGGCGACCGTAATAAGTGGCTGATATTTTGCGTCACCATCGCCCACGCTCAGGCAGTGCTCGATGAGGTGCAATTAATTAACAGCTTAAATGCTCACATCGTCACAAGTAAGACGCCCATGGGCGAACGTGCGAAGACACTAGAGCGTTATAAGCTGCCATACAATCACCCTGATGCCATCAACTGCCTGGTGAACGTTGCTTGCTTGACCACTGGATTTGATGCGCCAGAGACTGATTTAATCGCATTGCTCCGCCCCACTAAATCGCCTGTTTTGTACGTCCAGATAGCCGGTCGTGGCATGAGGATAGCAGACGGCAAGCGTGATTGCTTGTGGCTAGATTACACGTCAACCACTCGGGATTTGGGCCCAGTCAATCTTATCAAAGGCCGCAACAAGCCTACACCAGTCGAAGGTCAAGGCGCACCGTTTAAGTATTGCCCAGACTGCGGCAACCCGAATCCCGTCCACTTGGAAGAGTGCATGGAATGCGGCGCACCAATGCCAAGCGAAGCAAAAGACCCGCATGGTTTTAAAGCAGGTGTTGCGCTACCACTGCATGGATTTCAGGCGCCGCCAGAGGAGTGGATTGACGTTAAGCGCATCGGCTATTACAAGCACCCTGGCAAAAACGGCAAGCCGCCAACCATGCGAATCGATTATTACTATAGCGACTTTGACGACCCAATCAGCGAGTGGAAGTGCTTTGAGCATGACGGCTTTGCGCTAAGAATGGGCTGCCAGTGGTGGTCTGACCATATGCCGCACACGTCAGTGCCGTTTACCGTCGATGAAGCACTAGAGAAAATCCACGACGTAACGGACGGTGCTATCAATCTGCCAACTCGCATCCTTGTGCAAGATGACGGCAAGTACAAACGAGTTAAAAAATACGATTATGACTTGTCTCGAGTGTTAGAGCAGCCAAAAGTCATTACTTACAAGCCCATGCTCAGCGAAGAAGAAGCTGACGAACTAATACCGTTTTAAGGAGAGATTTATGGACAATAAAGTGCATTACGGAATTATAGAACAACTGCCTTGCGGTCGGATTAGACAAATAGGCATGACTAAGCATCAGCAAGAATTATTGCAAGTATCGATGACTGCCATCTCCAATACTACACAGCCCTTTGTTCACGTAGGCGAAGAGTATGACTTAATCTTGAAAGCCGAAGTCAAAGGAGAAAACAAAATGGGTAAGTTGCCGTTAAAGCCGCTCAAGTGGACGCATTATGTTGGAATCGATAGCACGTTTACAAACGAGGTGATGAGGACAAAAACACTAAGCCATGAGTATGTAATACGCGTACGAACGGATTTAATGTATTACGTCGATTACCGCAGATTTGATACAGATGACGATAACGCACGTAAAGATGAGCCGCCCGAGTTTGAATCCTGCAAGGCTGCGGCTGAATGGGTAGAGCACACCCACTATCCGCACACAATGCAGCCGTATGTGCTAACGATTGACGAAATCAAAAAGGAGTTGACGCAATGAGCGATACATTAAAAGAGATACTGCAATGGTTTGAGATTGCAAAGCCTGAGCCTACAGTCAGCGACCTTTGTACACAAATAGGCTGCCATTACGAGGAAGTATCAGAAATGGCTGTTGCTATTAGCAATCCCAAAGACACCGAGTTTTCAAGAGTAGTAAGCCTTACCGCAGACTTTTTTAAAAATGCACCAATACCTAAGGAGCTGACCGCTGCCGATGTCGTTGATGATAAGTTGGAATTGCTAGACGCTCTATGCGACCAAATCGTAACAGCAATGGGCGTGGGCTATATGATGGGCTTTGATATACAAGGCGCACTAGCCGAGGTTAGTCGCTCTAATATGTCAAAGTTTGAGAATGGCAAGGCTGTGTTTTTTGACAATGGCAAGATAGCAAAAGGCAAAGATTATAGCGAGCCTGACTTGGCTAAGTTTTTGGGAGGGCGCAATGACTGATGACGAAATTAGAGAAAGGGCACTAGCTAACGGCTTTAAGCGCAAGCTACAACCGGATGGCACGATGGATTTAAATCCGTATGTTTTTAATGCCATTCGAGCTTGTCAGTCGCAATGGATTAGCGTTGATGAGCGACTGCCTGTCGAGAATCGCCCTGTAGCAGTGGCTTACCAAGCATTGCTAAGCGGAGGGGTTAAGTGGTTTCAGATGTTTGCATTTTTAGAGGACGAGCGGTGGTACAAGTCAATGGATTATTTTGGTAGTTATCCGATTGGAGGGCGTGAATTTGCTAGCGACCCGTTAGAAGAAATAAGCGGAATTGAAATTACACACTGGATGCCGCTACCTGAGCCGCCTAAAGGAGAGTGAGATGAGTAATAAGCGATTGATGCGGCTATCAGATGTGGTAGACTATATTGGATTCGGCAAGACTTTTATCTATGATGAGATAGCAGCCGGTCGATTTCCCAAAAATATCCCCATCACTGAAAAATCAGTCAGATGGCTAAGAGAAGATGTTGACGACTGGATAAATAGACAAGTCAGCAAGCATCGTCAAAAAGATTTAGCGTGATAAAAAGCCCAGCTCAAATGAGTTGGGTTTTTCTTTTTGCAGTACCTAATACAGCACAAATTATATTTAGTATAAAAATTACTTTAAATATCAATGATTTGAGCATACAAACCTCTTCCACACCGCTCAGGTGACTTATGAGCGCCGTTAAAAAATTGCATGCCAATTTTAGGCAGCGCAAGGAAAATCCTTTAAATAGGATTTTCAGGAGTTATACTTCCTAGCATAGCTCTGAATCGGAAAATCGTAGATTTCCCCTTGCGTCGGGCTGGAGGCTCCCCAAACCTCTAAAATACTCCGACTCACACCGCCCAGGTGACTTATGAGCAGCGTTAAAAAATTGCATGCCAATTTTAGCTGCGCAAGGAAAATCCTTTAAATAGGATTTTCAGGAGTTATACTTCCTAGCATAGCTCTGAATCAGAAAATCGTAGATTTCCCCTTGCGTCGGGCTGGAGGTTCCCCAGACCTCCAGAATACCCGACTCACACCGCTCAGGTTGAGACCCGTTAAGAAAAGGTCTGGGAGACCTTTTCAGGGTTGCAAGACAAGAGCTTCGCTCGCAGTAAAAGCGTTAAAAAATTGCATACCAATTTTCACTACAAGCATGGCTTTACGACTTGCGCTGCAGTTGACTGTCCACTGGACACTCACTGATCCTTGCTCATGTGCCAAGAAAATTCTTTAAATAGAATTTTCACAAGTTATACTTCCTAGTTGAGTTCTATATCGGAAAATAATAAACCTCCCCTACCATCGAACTAGTATTCATTACAAAAAATTAATCTATCAAAAATTCTTTGCTGAAATTTACTCTTAAACCAAAAAAGGCCACTAACAAACAGCTAGTGGCCTTTTTAATTTCATCAACAATGACAGCAAGTGGTCACAGCATCTAATCAATGCCTAAATACAACCCACTTACTCACAACTCGCCTTACCCGTACGGTGATTAATAGCCCCATTCTCAGCCAACACCTTCTGCATCTCGACATGGCCGCGCGTACACGCATACGAATAAGCACTTTGATTATACGAGCCCATTTTCTTATCTTTAGTGGTCGCCACTAAGTTTGGCTTTGTCCCTTGTGCTAGCAAGTACTTCACGGTCTCAATGCGATTATTACTCGCCGCTACCATGATTAAAGTCTCGCCATCGCTCTCTACCGTTTGGTCATTCAGATTGACTGGCTTATCTGCATTTAATAGCTTATGTACTTTTTTGACAACATTAGTATTTTTACCCAATACAGCAGACTTCATGACGTTATAGACGTCGCCTTTATCAGTGGCATAGAGATCGGCTCCCTGTGCGACTAAATAATCTACCATATCTTCATAGCCAATAAATGCTGCCCAGCCTAGCGCCGTTTGCTCAAGACTGCCTGTGTCTTTGGCTTCTAAATCTTGGCCATGTGCCACCATATATTTGACCGTAGCTAGGTCGCCGCGCTTGACCGCATCAAACCATTTGGCGTCCGCGCCTGTAGATGGCTTGTCATAGAATACCCGCCAAGAGAGTTTGTCCTTATTAGCGATGTCGAAGTTTTCCGCGTCACTAAAGCGAAAGCCCTGTTGTGGTACAGGCGCTTTATCCGTAGCGATGACCTGGACGGTATTGACTGCCTTGCTGCTACCACTATCCGTACTCATATTGGAGCAGCCAGTGACTAACATAGCGGCCATAGCAGCAGACAAGCCTAAAGTGGCAAAATGTTTCATAGTAAGACCTGCAAAGTAGTGGGTAAGGTGAATAATAAGTATTGTGCCACATAACACAACTCAGGGAATTATAACGACAGAAATACCCTTAAGTATATGGGTGGTAAGGTTTTATTATTAAGTCGCTATGGCATGGAGCGCTAGTAAACTCCACATCTTTTCTATAACAGACTTTTAGGGGCTAAATCGCCATACTCTATTTCATACTCTACTTAAAGCCAAGCATTAAGCCGATACTGGTCAGCTGTTCTTGGTATCCTATTATCTAATAAGGAAAAATAAAAATGACCGATAAAATTCATGATTTGGGCGCAGGATTTTGGAATATTGAAGGCACTTTTCGTATAGGCGGTATCCTTGATATTGGCACACAGTGCTCGCTGGTACGCTTAGAGTCGGGACGCTTTATCTTTTTGGACAGCTATAAAATGAGTGGTGAGGTGCGCAATCAGGTGATGGCCTTGACCAATGATGGAGCGGATGTAGAAGCGGTCTTAAATGTGCACCCCTTTCATACGGTACACTGTGCTGAGATGGCTCTAGACTTTCCGCAAGCTACCTTTTATGGCAGTAGCCGTCATGCGACGCAGGTACCTGAAGTGCAATGGTCAGACGACTTAGTAGAGAGCGCCGCCGTCGCACAACGTTACCCTGAGCTTGAGTTTTCTTTACCGCAAGGGATTCACTATATCGCCCCTAATGATAAAGTTCATGCCGGCTCGCTGCTGGTCTATCATCCTGCCAGCCGCAGTATCCATGTGGACGACACTTTCATTAGTCCGCCTACCAAGCTGCTCAAAGCGGTGCTGCCCGAATTACATCTACACCCGACTACCAAACAAGCCTTAATCGATGCCTCTGATGCCGGTCAGCAATATTGCGACTGGGCGACCCAGCTTGCGCAGGATTGGTGTGAAGTTATTAATTTCTGTGCGGCGCACTCAGGATTGGTCGTCTTCAGGTCTGGAGAGTTTACCACCGCCCTATTGACCGCTATTGATAAAGCTCGTCCAAAACTTGAGAAGGCTTAACCTGAGCTATTGCGTTAATATTTACTAAGCCCATCTTCTTAATCATTACTACCTCATAATATTACCCTAGGCAAAAGCACGCTCTTGTCTGGGGTTTACTATGCCTTACCGGCTAGCCCGTCAAGGTAAAAGAGTCACGCTATGCAAGTCTTACAACCGATTACTATTGGTCATACTGTCTTTAAAAACCGTGTTTTATTCCCCCCACTAACCACAGGTTACGAAGATGCTGACGGCAATATTAGCCCGCAGAGCCTAGCCTTTTATACCCGTTTGGCGCAGGGTGGCGTGGGCTATATCGTACTGGGTGATGTGGCACCCATGCGTAGCTTTGCGGTCACGCCTAAACTCTATGACGATAGCCAAATCGAGAGCTTCCGCCGACTCGCGGATAATGTGCATGCTTATGGGGCAAAGCTTGGCGTGCAGATATTTCATCCCGAATATGATTGCGATGCCTTAAACGCCTTGTTTGATGCCGGTGAAATTCAGAAGGTACGCGCGCAACTGCATCACGATATGGCCTATTTCGTCAATGAGGTCAGCGAAGCCGCCTTAATGATTAGCATTGAAAAGATGTGTGCTTGTGCTCGCCGAGCGCAGCTGGCCGGTGTCGACGTGATTCATATCCATGGCGATCGTTTGGTGGGCGCCCTATGCAGCCCCCTTATGAATCAGCGTAGCGACCAGTTTGGTGGCTCGCTAGAGAATCGCACTCGCTTTGCCTTACTGCTAGTGCAGGCGCTAAAAGATGCTGTGCCTGAGCTGCTGATAGAATACAAACTTCCCGTGATTACGCCTGAACGGGGTAAAGGCGGCGTGCCTCTGGCTGAAGCCCCAGTGTTTGCCCAATGGTTAGAAGCTGCAGGTGTGCATATGCTGCATGTTGCGCAGGCGAACCATACTGGGAATCTAGCAGATACCATCCCGCCAATGGGCGTGCAGCCGTATTGTTTTTTTGCGGATATTACTCATGCCGTTAAACAGGCGGTCACTATCCCCGTCAGTACCTCGGGGCGTATCATTGACCCACAGATGGCGGAAAATATGCTTACTGAAGGCAAGGCCGATATGATAGGGATAGGTCGTGCCTTACTGGCAGATCCTGATTGGGTAAATAAAACGGCTGCTGGGCGACCCCAAGATATTTGCCGCTGTATCTCCTGTAATGAGGGCTGCGTAGATACCGTGCTCAATCGTTCATTTATTGCTTGCGTAGTCAATGCGGAAAACGGCTTTGAAGCAGTGCGTTTTATCACGCCTGCAGAGCAGCAAAAGCATGTCGTGGTCATCGGTGGCGGTCCTGCCGGCTTAGAGGCTGCGCGAGTAGCGGCGGCAAAAGGCCACCAGGTTACTTTATTAGAAAAAAATGCTTATCTTGGTGGGCAATTAAACATCGCTTCAGTCCCGCCACGTAAGCTTGAAATACGCCGAACTATCGAAGATTTGACCCAAGCCAATCAAGTGCTAGGGGTACAGATTAAGCTTGCGCATGATGCCACACCAGCCAGTGTATTGGCGCTAGCCCCTGATGCGATAATTATCGCGGTCGGCGCTACTAGCTTTATACCGCCCATTCCTGGTATTGACGGTGCTACTGTCTGTGATGCTTGGCAAGTATTAGCAGGCGAGCAACAGGTAGCGGGACGGGTAGCTATTATCGGGGGCGGGATTGTCGGCTGTGAGACGGCGGAATATCTCGCCGAGCAAGGGTGCCAAGTGGCTATTGTCGATAGGCTTGAGCAAATTGGGGCGGACATTGGTGCTACCGTATTACCAAGCGTGTTGGCTACCTTTAAAACTTATGGGGTCGCTCAATACCCTGGGCTTACCGTAACCCATATCGAAACCCCTATCGAAACCACTACGGCTAGCGAATTAGCAGACAATACTACTCTGCAATGTATTGATAAACAGGGTAAAGTAGTCTCTATTCCTTGCGATTTTTTTGTGACCGCCAGTGGCGCACGACCTGTTGATTTTGATACCACTCTTTTTAATGCTCAAGGTATCGAAGTGATTAAGGTCGGTGACTGCCAGCAAGTAGCTGATATAGCTTACGCTATCAAAACGGCTTACGATGCGGCCAATTTACTTTAACGGTATTCATCTTTTAACCCTGCTCATTTACTACAAGGCTCTATATCAAAGCTCTACATCACAGCTATATTGATAGCTGTTTTAATTAAACGTAGGCTTAAGCCGCCTATTACTATAATGTCTTTCTATCACTACTGAGACCACTATGACTGAAGAAAATAACGCCAACAGAAAACGTAAAATCCTCGATAAGTTTATAGAGAAACTCAATCAAGAAGATCCACAAATGTATTATGCCTCAACCTCAGAAGTCGCGCGCGCCATCCATCTTATGGTGCGGGAGCATACCAACCGTCTGCCAGTCGAAGACCAATTGCTGGTCAAGCATATGAGTCTAGAAGAGATTGAGATGCTGCTTGGGTTTCATGAGAAAAAGTAGCAGGTTTTTTAAGGAAGAACAGCTCTTATTTTTGTCATGAGAAGTAGTTGTTTCTTTTAATAAAGAGCAGTAAATAGGCTTAGTCCCCATAGCTGCCCGTAGTAAAGTCAATGGAGCGCTGTAGGGTTTTGCCGTCGTCAATCTGCACGGTAAAACTAGCCCGATACCTGGTATTAGCATTAAGACCGCAGTTATTATGGACTGAGCGTCCCTGCGCAGTACAATTACTAAAGCTATCCGTGAGGGGAATAATAAAAGCGCTATTGGCAGGTAATTCCGCTGCAGTGTTTTTATGCGGATCAGAGGTTGCGTCTAATAAATAAGTCGGTACCGGCTGTTGGGTACGGGTATCAATAAAGCGAATACGGCTTACCCGAATCTTTTTGGCGGCGGGATAAGTGATGTAAACAGGTTGGCCGACAGGGTTTGCACGTAAATCACGGCCTAGACCTTGCACCGGATTGGGCGATTCATTATCGAGCATACGGGCCGTATTACGACTGCCATCACAAGGATAGGTCAGTAGCTTGTCGGGTAAAGGCAATTTTTCACTAGCACCATTAGTGGTGACTAGGATAAAGCCACGCGCCTTCGTATAGTCTTTATGATGCGGCACAAAGCTAATAATACTGGTGCCATTTTGATTAAACGCTGGCGATAGTAAAGTGGCCAAATGATAGGGGGCGGCGAGCAAGGCCGTCAACATCTCCGAGGTGACCTGCCCTGTGTTTAGTTTGCTAAGCCCTGCCGACTCATACAGTAAACGGGTACCAATACTCTCTCCTACGATGTTATCGCGATGCTGATAGTTGGCCGCCTGTACGCGTGCTAGTAAATCCCCCCCTGTATAATAAGGGTTTTGCGCACCGGTCACTCCTATAAACCCAGACACGGGCTGTTCAGAATGTGGAGCATAGTGCTTAGGCATAGCGTCTGCTTGCACAAAAAAGTGCTGAATATACTTTGCATGCTGTTCAGACAAAGCCATCAGCGCCTCATTCCTCTGTAACTGACCAAAGCCACAGGCTTGCCGGCGTTGATTGAGCACCTCTATTGCGCTTACTGCCAGTTGGTGATGGTTGATAGAGACCGCGGGAAACTTTGCTTTGGTCAATTTATAGTCTAGCGCTTTACTGCCTATTTTATTACTCCCTGCCTTATCCGCTAAATGACTTACGGCGGGCCATGTGGCTATGGTTTTATCTAATAATTGGCTAATGCGGTTGCCGGCGACTAGATTGCTGCCGTCACAACCCCCTATAAATACACTAGCTATAGCAATGACTAACCCGGCTCTATATAAAGCGTTCATCACAAACTTCCTCTAATTAACGCAGTAAAAATCACCCCTAGCAAGCGGGTTGAATGACTGTTTGTGAGTGAGAAAATTATTATTAAAGCAGTTAGCAACCTTCATACACTTTACTTTTATTAAACTACTCGTTTATTATTTTTAACGGTCTATATTATGGGAATTTGTTACTCCGTTGACTGCTATCAGAATTTTTAACGTGGTTTTTAACGTGGTTTTTAATATGACTTTTAACATGACTTTTAATATGAGAATGTAAAGCGATTAGGCATAAAAAAAGGCCACCACAAGGATGACCAATTTGAAAATGACTAACGGGCTAAATCTGCTGCTACTTGACCACTTTTAGAACGGATAGTCGCGTGGCTTATGCTGCACTGAAATCCAATGCAAGGTAGTGAATTCTTCTAGTATCCACTCGCCATTAAAACGGCCAATCCCAGAGTTTTTCTCGCCACCAAAGGCCATAAAGCTTTCATCGTTCACTGAGATATCATTAATGTGGGTCATGCCCGCTTTGATACCCCGCGCGAAACGTAAACCTGTCGCCATATCTTTGGTAAATACGGCACTCGATAGACCATACATGGAGTCATTGGCAATCGATAGCGCGTCCGCCTCGTCTTTGGCGCGGATAATACCGACTAGAGGACCAAACACCTCATTCTTAGATAAATCCATCTCGCGGGTGACTTCGGTAAAGATATGCGGCGGCACCACCTGCCCTTGAATGTCACCGCTGAGAATCATCTTCGCGCCCTCTTCTTGAGCTTTGGCAATTTTCTCTTTTAACGACTCCAGTTGTTGCTTATTTATGATAGGGCCGACGGCAGTATCTGGCTGCGCAGGGTCACCGACTTTAAGGGTCTCGACATGCGCTTTAAAGCGGCTCACAAACTCATCGTAAAGGCTGTCTTCGACGATAATACGGTTAATGGCAATACAGATTTGACCTTGATGTAAAAATTTACCAAAGGCAGCGGCGCGTACAGCTTGCTCTAAATCGGCGTCTCTTAAGACGACAAACGGACTGTTGCCACCCAACTCTAGCGCGACTTGTTTAATATAGTCACCGCCATTGGCCAGCTTACCAATGTGTTTGCCCACGTCCGTTGACCCTGTAAATGAGACCAGACCCGGCACATCATGCTCGACGATAGCATCACCAATTTCACTACCAGCACCGACGACCACGTTGAGCAGACCTTTCGGCAGACCCGCTTCTTCAAATATTTTGGCCAATAGCAAACCACCCGTCACTGGGGTATCACTAGCTGGTTTCAGCACTACGGCATTACCCAAAGCTAAGGCTGGGGCAATAGAGCGCTGAGTAAGATGGAGGGGGAAGTTCCACGGGCTAATCACAGCGATGACGCCCATAGGCTCGCGGTAGATAAAGTTTTCTTTACCCGGGATGTTGGACGGGCGAATCTCACCGTGTACTCGACTTGGGAAGCTAGCCGCCTCTAGAGTAATGGCTCGCGCACTGCCCCACTCTACCATGGCCTTTACTTGGGTGCTGCCCGACTCTTTTACCAACCAATTGATAATCTCGTCTTGGCGTTGATCAAAGATATTAACGACGTTATAAA
This sequence comes from Psychrobacter sp. CoH-33_TS_01, assembly GCF_058189395.1. Classification (NCBI taxonomy): domain Bacteria; kingdom Pseudomonadati; phylum Pseudomonadota; class Gammaproteobacteria; order Moraxellales; family Moraxellaceae; genus Psychrobacter; species Psychrobacter sp. CoH-33_TS_01. Next base: position 110,846 of record NZ_JBVGQI010000003.1, on the reverse strand, counting down.
GCACTTGCGCACGTTCAGCCGGGGTTTTTTGCGCCCATTCTACCTGCGCTTTTTTCGCCTCTGCAAACGCTTCATTTAACTGGTCTTTCGTGGCTTGTTTAATTTCTACCAACGTCTCGCCATCATAAGGGTTGGTATCGGTATTGACGCTATCGTCTTTACCTTCTTGCCACTCACCCGCAATGTATTGCAGATTAAAGTCTTTATATGATTCTGAAGTTTTATTAGCGTTTGACATAATTATCCTTAGGTCTTGTTATTAAAGTTCTCAGTCTTAGCAACGGGTAATTCAAGCTATTATTCACTTAACCTTACCATAAGCGCCTTGCTAGACGACTGGTCTAATGCTACCATAAGTTCAATTAGTACAGGGTGGTATTATCCTAAAATAGTGTTGAGCGTACGTAAGCGCTAGAGCTCACGACACCCTATAAATGCATAACGATAAAGTTTATCTCTACACAACAGGTATACTCTGTCCCCTACTAAAGCCAATTTATAATTTATCTGATCTCTCCTATAAGGAGCATTGCCCTTTTATGATTATTACCGAAACCAAATTAGTCCCTGAAACCCCTAAGAAAACTGCTGTAAATACGGCCAACTCTGCCCCTAAAGACACTAAAGCCCATCTGCTAAATACGGGCTATCAATTGATTGCGAAAAAAGGCTTTACGGGTGTAGGCATCAAAGAAATATTAGATAATGCAGGCGTACCAAAAGGCTCGTTTTATCATTACTTTACTTCAAAAGAAGCCTTTGGCGAGGCCATCATCGCCCAGTACTTTGAGAAATATAGACAACGCTTAGATACTATTGCAGCTCAAGATGTGAGCGCGCAGCAGAAGATTTATGACTACTTTGAGCAGTGGTATGACACGCAACAATATGGCTGCGATGAAGGCCGTTGTTTAGTGGTCAAACTCAGTGCTGAGGTGGCCGATATCTCAGAGCCTATGCGAGAAGTACTCGCTAGCGGCTACCAACGAGTGATTGCTTGGTTGAGCACACAGATTAAAGCCGGTTGGGAAGATGGTTCGGTGCCACGCCCTGCGAATATTGCGGCAGAAAGCTTAGCAAAACGTTGGTATTACGCTTGGCTCGGCGCCAGCTTAATGGCAAAAACCAATCAGTCTAATACCCCACTCGCTGAAGTGTGGCAAATGACCACAACTGAGTTAGGCCGTTAGTCTCTAACCGATACTCAACCAATAGTGGCGCCATCATTACTGGCTTAGTTAATAGCATAGTTATTAACTAAGCTATCAGATATACCCCTATCTGACTATTTAGATAGGGGTCAATGTTCTTTATTTTTTACCTATCATTTAATAGCCGTCATATTTAATAGCCTTCACCCTTCCTACCCTTTATCTGAGCTATGCCAATAATAACGGCCCTTATTCACAAGTATGTTAGTTTTGTAAAATTATCTAATTTTACTAGACGACCGGTCTAATTGGTATACAATAGCGTCAAGTTAAACGACCTATTCAGTTGTTTATTCAATAATCATACGGTCTATTGACCCGCAAAAATAATCACCCAAAACTCATTATCAAATTCACCAACCTCTTTAGGAAATTTATGAATAACTTTCAATATTACAACCCCGTCCGTATCGTCTTTGGCGAAGGTCAAATCGAGCAATTGGCAGATTTAGTCCCTAATAACGCCCGTGTTCTTATTACTTATGGCGGCGGCTCTGCCCAACGTACGGGCACTCTAGATGAAGTCAAAAACGTTTTAAATAGCAATGGCGAGCGTAGTGTCTTTGAGTTTGGCGGTATCGAAGCCAATCCAGAGTTCACCACTTTGCTGAAAGCCGCCGACATGGTCAACGAACACGATATCGACTTCTTATTGGCGGTGGGCGGTGGCTCAGTGATTGATGGCAGTAAATTTGTCGCCTTAGTCGCGGGTCTGACCGAAGATGGCAGCAACACCGTATCGCGTGAGCAGGCATGGGACGCGCTAACCAGTGGTTGCAGAAGTCTAGATACTGCCATCGATTTGGGCGCCGTATTAACTATCCCAGCCACGGGCTCTGAGATGAACTCTGGCGGCGTCATCAACTATAGTGAGCGCAGTGCCAAGCTCCCCTTTGGCAACCCGTTAGTTTTCCCTAAATTCTCTATTCTTGACCCGACCAAGACTTTGACCTTGCCTGAGCGCCAAGTTATGAACGGTGTTGCGGATGCTTTCGTCCACGTCATGGAGCAGTACCTCACCTACCCAGTCAATGCCAAGGTGCAAGACGCCTTTGCCGAAGGTCTGCTAAAAATCCTTATTGAAGAAGGTATCGCCGTCAAAAACGACCCGACCAATATGGCTACCCGTAAAAACCTTATGTGGACCGCGACCATGGCGCTAAACGGCCTTATCGGTACGGGTGTGCCGCAAGACTGGACCACCCATATGATTGGTCATGAGCTGACCTCACTGCACGCTATCGACCATGCCCGTACCTTAACCATCGTATTGCCATCAGTGATGCGTGAGCTTAAAGACAGCAAAAAAGACAAGCTGTTGCAATACGCTCGCAATGTCTGGAACTTAGATACTGATGCGGAAAATACGCTCGATGAAGAGAGCTTAATTGAGCAAGCTATAGCTAAGACTGAAGCCTTTTTCCGTGAATTAGGCCTGCCTGTGAGCCTCACCGATGCTGAACTGGATGAGAGTGCTATCGAGCCTATCATTAAGCAATTAGAAGCGCATAAGATGGTCAAACTGGGTGAGCACCGCAGCAACGATTTAGAGGTGTCGCGTCGAATCTTACAACGTGCGGTCTAAACCCTAAGCCTACGCTCCTATATAAATGAAATAAATCAAAAATTAATAAGGAATAATTATGAGCTTTAATAACTCTAAACAAGCCGACCAACAAAACGACCAACAAAACCGTCAGATTAAACTGGCCAGTCGTCCTCATGGAAAGCCTACAACAGCAAACTTCGAATTTGCCACGGCAGCCATCCCTACCCCGAATGACAGCCAAATGCTGCTACGCACGCTTTATTTATCGTTAGACCCGTATATGCGCGGTCGTATGAGCGATGCCAAAAGCTATGCGGACCCTTTACAGGTTGGTGATGTGATGATGGGTGGTACTGTGGCGCAAGTCGTTGCCTCCAACGTTGATGGCTTTGCCGTAGGTGATTTGGTAGTGTCGAATTCAGGTTGGCAGGACTATAGTGTCAGTAATGGCGAGGGCGTAGTCAAGCTAGATAACAACATGCCCAATCCTTCTTATGGCCTCGGAGTACTGGGTATGCCTGGTTTTACTGGCTACATGGGCTTAACCGATATCGGCAAACCAAAAGCCGGCGAAACTCTAGTAGTGGCTGCGGCTACTGGTCCGGTTGGCGCTACCGTCGGCCAAGTCGGTAAGATTAAAGAACTCAATGTCATCGGTGTCGCCGGTGGTAAAGCAAAATGTGATTACGCTGTCAATGAATTGGGCTTTGATAAATGCCTAGACCATTATGCTGACGACTTCGCTGAGCAATTAGCAGCCGCCTGCCCGAATGGTATCGATATCTACTACGAAAACGTCGGTGGCAAAATCTTTGATGCTGTGCTGCCGCTATTGAACGCCCATGCCCGTATCCCTGTTTGTGGACTGGTCTCACAGTACAATGCTACTGAAACCCCCGAAGGTAAAGACCGTTTAGGCATGCTCATGTCCATGATTTTACGCCAACGCCTAACTGTGAAAGGCTTTATTATTTTTGAAGAATACGGCAATCATTTCCCAGAGTTCTTACAGACTATGGGCGATTGGGTAGCCACAGGTAAAGTCAAAACCAAAGAGCATATGGTCGATGGTTTAGAGCAAGCGCCACAAGGTTTTATCGATATGTTAGATGGCATTAATTTTGGTAAGACTGTGGTTAAAATCGCTGATCCTGCTTAAATTGATTATTAATACTGTATAACCATAATGGATAAAAAGGACTGATAATGAAAATTTTAATGGTATTAACCTCGCATGACCGTCTTGGCGATACGGGGGAGAAGACTGGCTTTTGGTTAGAAGAATTTGCCGCGCCGTATTACACTTTTAAAGATGCTGGTGTCGAGGTAACTTTAGCTTCTCCTGCAGGTGGTCAACCGCCCCTCGACCCAAAAAGCGATGCTGAAGATGCACAGACCGAAGCTACCAACCGCTTTAAAGCAGACACTGCTGCACAAGCTGATTTGGCTCATACTACGGTCTTGGCTGAAGTAAATGCGGCAGACTTTGATGCGGTATTCTATCCTGGCGGCCATGGTCCTTTATGGGATTTAGCCATCGATCAAAACTCTATCGCCTTAATTGGAAACTTTGTGCAGCAAGATAAACCTGTGGCCTTCGTCTGCCATTCACCTGCGGCCCTAAAAAATGTCAAAGTGGACGGCGAGTATTTAGTGAAAGGCAAAAAAGTCACCGGTTTTAGCAATAGCGAAGAAGCAGGCGTTGGCTTGACCGACGTGGTACCTTTCTTATTGGAAGATGCTCTCAAAGACAATGGCGGCCAGTATGAAAAAGGCGCGGATTGGGAGTCGTATGTGGTAGAAGACGGCCTGTTAATCACGGGGCAAAACCCAGGGTCTTCAGCTGATACCGCCAAGCAGTTATTAAATAAACTCGATAGCAAAAACAATCAGTAAGTGTCAATCAGTAAGCGCTAATCAGCTAAGATTTTTTAGTAGATAATAGGGCTAGGCAGTTGTCATTAGCAGAAGTCAGCTAGTTATGCTGTCTCCAACGGCATTCTTGGCGTCTCATTGGCGCAGAAGAATGCCGTTTTTTATTGTAATTACGTACCTTTAGCACGGTATAATATCCAATGTTTTTCGTATTGACTAAAATTGTATTGGCCTATAATGAACCTCTACCCACCCGCTTGAGCCCACTGCACACTTTGCACTCATAATCGCTAAGACTTAAAGCTATTAAAATTCAAAGCTACTAGAACTTAAAGCCAATAAATAAAAAAAGCTAGTCCACAAAAAATTAAAATATCAGCCTGCTTAGGCTATTTTAATTACCAGCCTATCTGTTATGGCAACCTCCTATTTTTTGCATTATCGCCTTCTTATTACCCAGGTAAGTATTTACGCCTTATGAGTACGGATTATCAATTTAAGCCCCACGAACAGCCTATCATGGTCGGCTCCCCTGCCAACCCTGATCATCCCACCTCGCGTAAATTTTGGTATCTCACGGTTGGTATCCTGATTGGTCTCACCGCTGGCTTTCAAAATGGTTTATTGGTGGCGAACCTAAATCAAATCCAAGGTCAGTTTGGCCTAACCCCGGTAGAGGGTGGTTGGATATCCGTGGCCTATAATATTACCAATGCTTGTATCACCGTATTGCTTTATAAAATTCGCCAGCAGTTTGGGATTGCCTTATTTACCAAGGCTGCTTTACCCATTTTATTGTTTGCCAACGCTCTGCAATGGTTTGCCAGCAGTGATTTATTCCTATCCGACACTGTGCCTCTCTTTGTTTGGTTAGATGCCTATTATTTAGAGATTATCGCCCGCGGTTTGAGCGGCATCGTGGCCAGTGCCATGACCATCTTATCGATATTTTATTGCCTGCAAGGGATGCCCACTGCAAAGCGTATTAGCGGCCTTATTTTAGGCTTTGGCTTATTACAGTTTGGCGTGCCGCTATCGCGTATTATCACGCCTTATCTGGCCATTGATGGTCAACTTGATACTTTATTTATGTTTCAGTTCGGATTATCGCTGCTGTGTTTCAGCGCCATTAGTCTGCTGGATTTGCCCCAAGGCATGACCGAGAAAGTCTTTGAAAAATTAGATTTTGTCAGCTTTGGTTTTATTGCCATTGGGCTAGCGGCATTGGCCGTCTTCTTAGTACAGGGCCGGATTCTTTGGTGGGATACGCCTTGGCTGAGCCTACCTCTGTTGATAGCTTTTATCTGTATCAGTATTGGCATGTGGATTGAGACCCACCGCAAAAAACCCATGCTACAAGTGCGCTGGATGCGCAGTCGCACAATTATCGCCTTCATGATTACTGGAGCTGCCGTACGACTATTGCTCTCCGAGCAAACGGTGGGCGCGGCTGGCCTGCTCAGCATATTGGGCTATGGCAACGATCAATTGATTGGTTTTTATGGCATTATTTTAGCCGCTAGTGCGCTGTCTTTAGTGATTAGCGCTTGGCGCACCAATGCTACGGAACTGCGACGCCCCGTCATCTTTGCGGTAGCGTTGATTGCTATTGGCTCATGGCTCGACACAAGTGCCTCTCTGAATTCCACGCCCGAAATGTTTTATTTCAGTCAGTTTTTGATTGCCTTCGCCGCTATTTACTTTATGGGGCCGCTGGTGTTTGAAGGGATGTTCCGTGCTATCGCGAACGGTCCTGCTTACATTATTAGTTTCTCTGTCATTTTTGGTATTTCACAGACCGTCGGAGGTCTAGCAGGGGCGGCTGGTATTCAAGCGTTCACTACGATACGCACGCAAACCTATTATGCGGACATGGTGAGCTCTATGGTGGCTAATCCTGCCCCTACGCCGCAGATATTGCAAGGCATTAAACAGCAGGCTACCGTCGCCGCTTATAGCGATTTATTTTTTATAATTGCCGTGGTCAGTACTATTACGGCCATCATACTGTCCATAAATTATGCCTATTACCGTTATAAAAAACTTAATCCTTTGGCTAAAGAATTGGCCGCATTGGCCAAAATGCGCGAAGGTAAAGAAGCTAAATAGCCGCTCGCTAGCGGTATAATGACCCTCGTTATTACAACCAGATATTACATCAGCCACTACAACAGCTATTACCCCCATTTTATTATATTAATTATCATTACTAGGAGATTTCCATGAGCCAAACGCCTAAAGAGGACTCCGCTGCAGTCAAGGCACAGAACCAGGCACAAGATTTGGCTCAGCCGCACAATTCGCCTGCCGAGCAGCAGCCAGCAGAGCGTACGGATAGCGATATGGCTGCGGTCAGCATACCTATCACTAAAGAGGAAACTGAGCAAACAGAGACTGCCACAGACAGCGAGCGCTCAGAGATTGATCCCAATGTGAAAGACGACGCTACGGCCCCCCGTAAGGAGCCTATTCCCTCCGCTACCGGATGGTCGCCGAAGAAAAAATCTTTAATTAGTCTAATTGCCCTTATCAGCTTGCTAGTTATCGGCACGCTAATCATCTTATACGCTTGGAAACTACCGCCATTTATTCCTACGGTACAGCAGACCGACAACGCCTTTATTAAAGGCAAAACGACCATTATTAGCCCGCAAATCTCAGGTTATGTAACCGACGTGATGGTGGGTGATTTTGAATCGGTAAAAGCTGGGGATGTGCTAGTCAAAATAGATGACCGTAATTTTGCTCAGCAGTTGCAGCAAGCCCAAGCTAATATTGATATCTCCTTGACGGATTTAGCATCCAACTCGCAAGATACAGGAGCAAGCCAAGCTCAGATTGATGCTCGCATGGCAGATTTAAATAGTGCGAAAGTAAAAGTCGCTAGTGCCCAAGCAGACGTCGCCCGCTATCAAGGCTTGTTAGAGATTGGGGCGGTATCAGAAGCGGAAGTGATGCATACCAAAGCGCAATTGGCGCAAGCACAAGCCGGTGTCGAGCAAGCGAAAGCCAATGTCGAAGTAGCCGTTGAAGCCGCCACTAAGACCACAGGCAGTAAATCTTCACTAGATGCCAAAGTAAAAAGTGCGGAAGCTGCCGCCAAACAAGCCCAAATTGGTTTAGAAAATACCATCATCAAAGCGCCAGAATCGGGTCAGCTCAGTCAAGTGACTGTCAAGCCGGGACAGTTCGTCAATGCCGGTACGCAATTAATGTACATCGTCCCTGATGGGGTGTGGGTGATTGCTAACTTTAAAGAGACCCAGGTCAAAAACATCCAGGTGGGTGAAGCGGCGACGATACGAGTGGATGGTCTAGGTGGTCAAAACTTTACTGGGCATGTCAGCAGCCTTTCACCAGCGACTGGTAGTGAGTTAAGTGCGGGTGCCGCCAACCCAGCGACTGGCAATTATATTAAAGTGGCACAAAGAATCCCTGTGCGCATCGACCTCGACCCCAAACAGAATAATCTAGAGCAACTGCGTCCGGGCATGTCGGTTGTGGCTAGCGTGGATACTCAGTCTAAGGGTGTGGTTAAGAGTAATTAGCCTATTGACACTATATATTGAGAAAATTATAAAACATCTGAGTTATGAATCTGAGTCTAATTCATTAAAGTTGTCGAATTCCATATCAATCCCCTTTATTTATAAGTAGAGACTAGGCCAAACACCCACAGTATTTATGAAAAATCGCCCCCTCCTTTTCTAAAGGAGGGTTGGGGAGGATTTAGGGGCTGGGGTGGATTTATCTTTGCTAATTCAACCAACCATTATTAATGCGTCCTCAATAAAAACACCCCTATATCACACGATAAGGGGTGTTTTTTATTGGCGCGGAAAAAAGTAATGAGCTAAGCCATCTTATTCATTTAAGGCAATAACCGACTCGTAGTCCAAGTCGCATCCGCCTGTTTACTATAAACAATACGGTCGTGCATACGATTGGCACGGCCTTGCCAAAACTCAATCTCTGTAGCGACTAACTCATAACCGCCCCAAAATTCAGGAGTAGGAATCTCACTGCCTTCAGGGAAGCGCTGTAGCAAGTCATTAAAGTTAGCCTCCATGATCTCTCTAGAGGCCACTTCACCACTTTGCGGCTCACTTACCCAAGCGGCAAGCTGACTGTCGCGCGGACGCTTATGGAAATAGGCATAGGTCTTAGCCGCAGCGACTTTAGCGATTTTGCCACGAACACGGACTTGGCGCTGCATCTCATGCCAAAAGAACAATACTTCTGCTTGCGGATTGTCCGCAATATCTTGGCCTTTGGCACTGTCATAATTGGTATAAAAAACAACCCCTGCCTCAGTAATCTCACGCATCAATACGATGCGGACGCCGGGCTGACCATCGCTACCACAAGTGGCCAGGCTCATCGCATAAGGCTCTGGTGCGCCCTGCTCTATCGCTTCTGCGACCCAGTGTTGCAATAGCGGTAAAGGCAATTCAGGTAAGGTGCTAGCGTCTAACTCACCTTTTTCATAAGACAATCTTTGATCAGAAAAATCAGTACTCATAAACGGCTCCACTGGCTAGCTACCTCTATAGCAAATAGCGGCTTTAAGAAGGGCTAGCGCACTCTAATAGGACTTAATACGGGGCTAGTTATAGCAGCGGTATTGAGCTCAATAACGGCATTTAATTTAACTTAGCTTAGCTTAGCTCAGCTTAGCTTAGACTAATAACGGTAATTTAACCCAATACCGTACGGATTCTATCCGCCAGTTTATTAGCGACCATATCGCATTCAATCTTATCGTCTGACTCGACCATTACTCGGATGACCGGCTCTGTGCCCGATTTACGAATGAGTAAACGGCCACGCCCGGCCAATTGCTGCTTGTAGCCGGCAATCATTTCAGCCAACTCAGCATTATCATAAGGGTCCTGCATCTTGCTCAACCGTACATTTACCAACTCTTGCGGCAATAAGGTAAAGCCTTCGGTTAATTGTCCTAGCGTCTTGTCCGTTTGCTTCATGACCGCCAACACTTGCAACGCAGCTACGATAGCATCACCTGTACGGCTCTTATCTAAACATAGCACGTGACCCGAGGGCTCACCGCCGAGTATCCAATCATTGGCCTCGAGTTTTTGCATGACATAACGATCGCCCACATTCGCCCGCTCAAAACCAATATCCGCTTTATTAAAGGCCAGCTCTAATGCCATATTGGTCATTAGCGTGCCCACGACTCCGGCAACGGGTCTTCCTGTTTGCGTGGCAAGGACATAGAGAATGCCATCACCATCCACAAGGTTGCCGTTTTCGTCGACCATGACGATACGATCCCCATCACCATCTAGCGCGATACCGACATCGGCATTGTGCTCTTGTACTGCAGCTTGCAGGCTATCAGGATGGGTAGAGCCGCACTCATCATTGATATTCACCCCATTCGGCGTGTTGTGCAGTGGGATGACAGTAGCGCCAAGTTCCCGCAGTACACGCGGCCCTACGCTGTAGCCGGCACCATTGGCACAGTCGATGACTATGGTCATGCCATTGAGGTCATATTGATAAGGGAAACTGCCTTTGCAGAATTCGATATAGCGACCTTTAGCATCATCCACTCGGCGGTTTTTGCCCAACTCTGCCGGATTATCAATCGGCATCAATTCATTACTGCCATCAGCGCTCATGATAGCGTCTAACTTCGCATTGATAGCCTCTTGCATGCTGTCAGACAGCTTGCGACCATCCGCAGAAAATAGCTTGACGCCATTGTCTTGATACGGATTATGTGACGCTGAAATCACTACGCCTGCATCCGCATTAAAGCTGCGTGTTAAATGAGCAATAGCTGGGGTGGGCAATGGACCGAGCATATACACATCTACGCCCGCCGCATTAAAACCCGCTTGCAGAGCCGCTTCGATGACATAACCCGAGAGCCGCGTATCTTTACCAATGAGGACGCAAGGCTTGCGGCCCGGATACGTGTTACTTTCAATGAGCACTTGGCCCGTGACATAGCCGAGCTTGAGCATAAAGTCAGGCGTAATAGGCGCCTGTCCAAATTGACCACGGATGCCATCGGTACCAAAATAACTCATAAATAACTGTCCTTTTTTATAGGGTTAATGGCCAGCCTGCCCGATTTATCAGACAAGATGACCTATTAAATAATGCTTTGATTAAATAATACTTTAATAGTGGATTGCTACTCTTTACTAGCCACTTATAGCAGCATTTATTAAAGTCATTGTATAAAAAAACAGCCAACAAAGCACTTAACTTGTTGGCTGTTCTAGTAGCAGCAGTCACCAAAGTATTTAGCACTACCTTAGCACAGTTACTGCCGCCTTAATTACTACTATATTGACACCTTTATACAGGCAATGAGCCCATATTAATTCACCCGATAGTTCGGCGCTTCTTTGGTGATCTGCACGTCATGGACATGCGACTCTTTCATACCCGCTGAAGTCACCTTAATGAACTGCGGCTTGCTGCGCATATCGCTGATAGTACCACAGCCGGTATAGCCCATTGATGAGCGCAGACCGCCCACCAATTGGTTGACGATACCGTTGACTGGGCCTTTATAAGGGACGCGACCTTCGATGCCTTCTGGTACCAATTTTTCCACGCCGTCTTTAGCGTCTTGGAAATAACGGTCAGACGAGCCATTTTGACCGGACATCGCGCCTAAGCTGCCCATACCGCGGTAGGCTTTATAATAACGGCCTTGGAACAATTCAACTTCGCCTGGCGCCTCTTCGGTACCGGCCAATAGCGAGCCGACCATGATGCAAGAGGCACCGGCAGCGATAGCTTTGGCCATATCACCAGAGAAGCGGATACCGCCATCAGCGATTAAAGGAATAGTATCTTTTAGCGCGCTTGCCACATTATCGATGGCTGAAATCTGCGGTACACCAATACCAGCGATGATACGCGTGGTACAGATAGAGCCAGGGCCAATACCTACTTTCACAGCATCTGCACCAGCATCTCTGAGCGCTAGCGCGGCATCACCGGTAGCGATATTACCGCCGATTACTTGGATGTGCGGGAAAGTTTTTTTGATCCAAGCCACTCTATCAATCACGCCTTTAGAGTGACCATGCGCGGTATCGACGATAATCACATCAACGTCGGCTTCCACTAGCGCAGATACACGCGACTCAGTCTCAGCACCGGTACCAACCGCAGCGCCTACCCGCAAGCGACCTTGGGCGTCTTTACAAGCATTCGGGTTGTTTTCCGCTTTGCTAAAGTCATTTACGGTAATAAGGCCACGTAGGTTGAAGTCATCATCGATAACGACGACTTTTTCGATACGATGTTCGTGCAGCAATTTTTTGATATTTTCGTTGCTCTCGCCTTCTTTCACCGTGACCAGCTTGTCTTTTGGGGTCATGACATTGCTAACCGGCTGCGACAAATTGGTCTCAAAGCGTAAGTCACGATGGGTGACGATACCGACGACTCTTTCTGTGCCACGCTCTACCACTGGTACACCAGAGATATTATTGTCTTGCGTAATTCTTAAGAGCTCACCGACGGTCATCTCAGGATGTACAGTAATAGGATCTACCACGGTACCGGCTTCGAATTTTTTCACGCGGCGTACTTGGGTCGCTTGCTTACTGATATCCATATTTTTATGCAGAATACCCATACCACCAAGCTGTGCCATAGTGATGGCCATCTCAGATTCGGTTACGGTATCCATAGCAGCAGAAATAAGTGGCAAGTTTAAGGTAATGTCACGAGTTAGGCGGGTCGAAAGATTAGCAGATTTTGGCAGGATTTCAGAATAGGCGGGCAACAACAATACATCATCAAAGGTTAAAGCTTCATCGACAATTCGCAACATACATACCCCTTAGCGTGGTCATGGTCATTTGGGAATGAGCCGGCAGCGGTAATGAATGCTAATAGATTCACAATACCCTATTGCTGACTCATTTAAATAACGCCATATTATACCAAACTATGAGAGTAATCGCATGACATATTTCAGATTTTGCCGGTGACCTTGACAGAACGTATACCAAAAATCAGACCGATAAAACCTTGCCATTACTGCGGTTATAGACCCGTCATCCTCGCTGTTTAGCACATTTACTCATTTGTTTCCGCTGGAGTAGCCGCTACCTCACCCGTTATTTGGGACGGCTTGAAAGTAATTCTTTCCGTGGGCAGATAAGCGCTTTGGTCTTGATCAAGATACTGCAGCATCGTTTCACGCACGGCACATTCTAGCGCGAAAGCATCCTTAGGATTATCAGAGGCCACCTTACCACGCAGCTTAATGGTGCGCTCCGTCACCGAGTGCACCAACAGCTCCGGTTCGGTCTCGCCATCCCATAACTCATGGGCGCTCACTACGGCTTTAAATTTGTCGCGAATCTTGGCAATATCAGCCCCATAATCCACGTATAAATACACCACGCAAGCTTGATGCACATCAGTATGCGACCAGTTTTCTAAGACTTCCGTGACAAAATACCGCATCGGCACAATGAGGCGGCGCTCATCCCAAGCCAATAACACCGCATAGGTATAGCGCAAGTCCTCAATCGTGCACCAGTCGCCCTCTAAAATCACGGTATCGCCGATACGGATTGGCTGGGTAACCGCTACTAAAACCCCCGCAATAATATTGCCCAAAATAGGCTGCGCAGCGATACCAATCACCGCTCCTGCAATACCCGCAGAGGTCAATAAAGTTTTGCCCAAGCCTTCTATATTGGTAAATTCGCTCAGACCAATCCAAAAGCCTCCCAGTATCATGGCAAAGATAAAGATACGGCGAAATATGGACAGGTAAGTACGGTGGCGGCGCTCGGTATGAAACTGCTCTTCATCCAAACTTTCTATTTGTAAGTCTTGATAGCGATTGGCAAAAAAGTTGATGGTACGAATACCTAGCCATAAGGTGACAATCACCAACCCTATCCAAACGATGGCTCGCGTTGAAGAGGCTACAGCATCCACATAAGGATAAGCACCTGAGACCAGCGCAAACACTAAGGTAAAACTAATGGTAAAGGTGAGCGGTACAATCAGCTTATTAACCAAATCAGGCAGGCTGTCTTTTTTAGTACGGATGGGATTATCCACATCTTTATCATCGGCATACCAGTTTATAATCTTGCCAGCGGCACTACTAAGTAACCAGCCTAAGCCCAAAGTCACCGTAAAGAAAAATACTAGCGCCAGATACTCCCAAATGGCTATACCAAAAAAGCGTGCGGTTAACCAATTGGGCAAATACTTCGCAAATTCAGCAGGTTTATGCTGGTCGTAGAGCATCTCGATATTCTCTACCGTTTGCGCAGAGAAGACCCACATGGGGGCGCCTTTCCCTACCCGTACTCGCTCTAAAAACAGCGGCACCCGGCGCGAGTCGTAATCGATATAGCCCAGCTTAATCGAGCGTCTAGGAATGCCATCAATGCTGCTGGTACTGCCTAGCGGGGGCTCGACCAAGCCATCGGGACGATCTGGGATAGCATCAAATAAATACAGCTCTTTTTCGGTCAATAAGAAGTCTAGCTTGCGCACCAACTCACCGGCTTTAGAGCTTTGTACTTTTTTATCGATTAAGTTCATGTTTAGAGCATAAGCGGCCAGCGCAAACTTCTTTTGGATAATAGCCGTTTGAAAAAACTCTAAGGTAGATAACGGAGTTTGCAGATTGACGGGACGCTCTAAGACTGGCAAGCCCGCATTCAGTTCAGACAATTCGTAATAAGCAGCGTTATAGTCCCCCGTTAAAGAGGGCTCTGCCTGCAGGCTATACGTTTGCTCCTGCGTACTTTCTCCTATAGCAGCGGCCGTTTCACTGAGCTCTACGCCCACTTCTTCAGTAGCCGGCTCCGTACCATTGAGCTTACGCTTGATCTTTTGCTCCACCTCGTGAGCTTGCTGCTCGACATACTCTCCCAAATTATCAGGGGTATTGCTGACAGGTTTAGGGGCCGATAAAGCCTCTTTCGCCCCGGTTTTATGCTCAGGGTTGCTGATGATATCTTGGCTGTGGTCTTGTACTCTATTAGTGGATTGGCGGCCATCGATGATAACGGCGCGTGATGCCGTATCCGGTTGATTTTCCGCAACTGCTTTTAGCGGCAACGAGCCCATAATTAAAGTGAAAACTAGCAACAACGCCGTATAAATAAACCCCGAATCAACGGAGTAAAAAGCCGCACTTTTTTCCTTTACCGCACTCGTTTGATAGGCAGTCGCCGCTATTACCTTGGTTTTACCCACACTCATCATCATTTACCTTATTGCCCACTCTAAACGTTACTTACCCTGAATTTTTAATCTCAGCCTATAGCTAAGGGCTAGCCTTACCATATGCCAGCTACCCTTATTACAGGAAATCTTAACCCATAAAATTTGCAAACCTTGTAAAATTCGCCAAAACCTTACGGCAAGCAAGCTTATAGTACGCTAATAGCCTGTGTAGCATGGATAATAACTGATTAAATGCCTATTTTACTATGTAAACTCGTCGTGGCTAAAACTGACTAAGACAGACTTTTTAGACAGAAAAAAGCCAGCATAAGCTGGCTTTAGAGGTACTACAATAAAGGAACTACAATTAAAATAGTGGTGTTGATTGACTCGAACGCTTAAGCGCGGCGCCAAGTGGTACCAGCACGGCTGTCTTCTAATTCTATCCCAGCGTCTTTAAGTTGCTCGCGAATCTCATCGGCACGGGCAAAGTTTTTATTCGCCTTAGACTCAGCACGCTCGATAATTAAAGCATCAATTTCAGCATCCGCTAGACCCGCTTCTGCAGGCTCACCAATAACTGCCTGTAAGAAACTTTGTGAGGGCAGCTGTAGCACATTTAACACCTGCGCTAAGGCTTTAAGAATTAATGCTTGCTCACGGGCAGCGGCCATATCTTCCGCTTTGACCGCTTTATTAATATCACGTGCCAAGCCAAACAGCACACTAACCGCTTGCGCTGAGTTAAAGTCATCGTTCATAGCGGCGGTAAAGGCTATGCCAGCGTCACTGTTATAAGCCTTGCGGATAGTCTCTTCGCTCACTACTAACGCTTGGCCACCTTGCTCGGCCGCTTTAAGCGCTTGATACAGTCTACTTAGGCTATTATGCGCCTCATCTAACGCGCTATCTGAGAAGTTTACCTGACTGCGGTAGTGACTCGATAATAAGAAAAACCGCACCGTCTCCGCATGATACTTGGCGATGACATCACGAATGGTAAAAAAGTTGCCCAAAGATTTAGACATCTTTTCACCATCGACATTGATAAAGCCAACGTGCATCCAGTGGCGGGCATAGTCACAGCCAGTGCTCGCTTCAGATTGGGCGATCTCGTTTTCATGGTGGGGAAACTGTAGATCGTGGCCGCCGCCATGAATATCAAAGGTATTGCCAAGGCAATCGGTCGACATGGCCGAGCACTCAATATGCCAACCAGGACGGCCTTGACCCCAAGGAGACGCCCACTGTGGCTCGCCAGGTTTGGCGGCTTTCCACAATACGAAATCAAAAGGATTGTGCTTTTGCGACTCGACCTCGACCCGTGACCCTGCCTGCATATCGGCAAGCTTACGCCCAGACAGCTTGCCATAGCCGTCAAATTTCTCCACAGCATAGTAGACATCGCCATTGTCGGCAGGGTAAGCATAATCGCTATCGACCAAGGTCTGAATCATGCTTTGCATATTATCAATATAGTCGGTGGCACGCGGTTCGGCATCAGGCGCAGCACAGCCTAGTGCGGTCTCATCCTCATGCATCGCGTCGATAAAGCGTTGGGTAAGAGCGCCAATCTCTTCGCCATTTTGCGCAGCGCGAGTGATAATTTTGTCATCAATATCAGTGATATTGCGCACATAATTGACCTCATAACCGAGCTGACGCAACCAACGGGTAATCACATCAAACGACACCATAACCCGCGCGTGACCCACGTGACAGTAGTCGTAGACGGTCATACCACACACGTACATGCCAATTTTGCCCGCGGTCATGGGCACAAAGGTCTGCTTTTGAGAGGTCATTGAGTCGTAGATGCTCAAATTAGGCATCGCGTCGGTCAGCGCTACGGGCATAGGAAGATGGCCTTATTAAAAATAAATGGGGTTACTGATTTAGCATCGCTATCTTAGCGAAATTGCCCCAAAAATGCCATGGATGCCGGCATATTCCTTATGAATTTGCCACCAAGCGCACACGAGCATGGCATTGCTTGGCCTGCCCCCTTATAATCAACGCTACATAATCAACGCTACGTAATCAATGCCACTTTATAACAGCTACTCTTTTCTACACACTTGATTTAAGCACAACTTTATTTAAGCAAATTTTTAATATAACTCACCACATGGATTATTTATGGGCAACCGTTTAAGCAAAATTTATACCAAGACCGGCGATGATGGCAGCACCGGTATGGCCGATGGCAGCCGCGTCAGTAAAGCGGATTTATTATTTGAGGTCATGGGCGATATTGATGAGCTCAATTCACAAATCGGCTTAGTGCGCTCCTATTATCAGCTAGCAGATAGCGCGGCGGCTAATGCGGATTTGACCGACCATATGGCGCAACTGGACGCGCCTGACTTTGGCCAAGTCCTGCAGATTATTCAACACCTGCTATTTAATTTAGGCGGTGAGCTTGCCATGCCAGAATACCCTGGGGTTAGCGAAGCCCATACCCACTGGCTAGAGCAGCAAATCGATGCTATGAATGCTCACTTGCCGCCACTAAAAGACTTTATTCTCCCCACCGGCTCGGTGTTGGTCAGTCAACTGCACATCGCCCGTTGTGTTTGCCGCCGTGCTGAGCGTCATGGCGTGGCCTTACGCCAACATAACCCCGCAGCCATTCGCGCCTCTGCGCTAGCTTTTGTGAATCGGCTATCCGACTGGCTGTTTGTTGCCTCACGCTTCTGCTGTGCCCCTGCGCAGCGTCAAGAAGTGTTATGGGATGCCAAAGTCTTACAGGACCTTTAGTCTGGCGGCTATTGCGGCAGCTTAGTCCAATAAAAGTCGCTATAGACTATAGATAGCAAATCGCTATAAAAAAAGGGTAACGTCTATACGCTACCCTCTTTTAATTATGAATTATTAGCCTGAGCCATTATCTGGCTGGTCTAATCTTGTATTAAAATCTTATATTAATAAGTGCTGTCTTCTTCAATGATGACCATATCGATGGTTTTATCGGTTGGCGGGGTCAATTTTTTAGTGTCTTGTGCTGGTGCATTAGGGGTGCTAGTGACAGAATCCTTTGGTTTGGCCGTTGGCGCTGGGTTACTAGCCGCAGGTGCTGGTTTTGACGGCGTAGTAGGTGCAGCAGGCTTCGTGACCGTAGGCTGACGAATCTGGGTGTCTGCTTGCTCACGACGACGCTCTTGCTGGGCGGCACGGCGCTCTTGCTGACGGCGTTCTTCTTGCGCATTAATTTCAGCACGGCGGCTGGCAATAGCGTTTTGCACTAGCGAGCCGGCCATCACATCCGAGACCATCCCGATAATCGCAGGTTCACCGGCAATACGAGTTTGCAGCTGACCCCCTTGTTGGCCGACCACATAGCTAAAGCTATCATCAACCAACATATTATTATTTAAGCTAATGTTTTGCTCAGCTAGACGCTCTTGTAAGCTCGGACGACCGGCTGCTGAATAGACTTGATTGGCTTGATACAAGTCTTGGCTAGGCAAGGTCATGCTGACGCTCGCTTGGCAGGTGGTCATGCCATTACTATTGGTCGCCTGCAACACCGTTGGGTTTTGAATATCAATCAGTACATTGCTAAGTTGGCCAGATAACGCGCTTGATTCTAGGCTCATATTAGCTTGCTGAGCATAAGCGCTTGCAAACCCTTGTGCCTTTTGATTCAAAGCATTCTGTAAAGCAACTTTCAACCGATCTTGTACCATAGGGTCGTCACAATCGGCAGCAGCCACACTCACCACTTCGGTATCCGTCTCTGTTTGTGCCACTTCAGTCTCGGTCTCAGCCTTCTCTTTGTCGCTGCGGTCACAGCCTGAAAGGGCTAACGTGCCAACCAGCCCAACGCCGACCAAGGTGAGCCAGCTTTGCTGTTTGTACTTTTGGAAATTCATAATGACCTCATTTTAAAATTAACGGTATCGATGGGTTGCAATGGGGATAGACCTTGCCGCGACTCTACTTTAGAGTGTAAAAGGGAGTGGCGACGCAAGATAGGCTTTGATGGAGCATTGTTTAATAGAGCACTGTTTGATAAATAATTTAAAACATATAGTTAACACGTAGCCAACGCAACTAGTTAAGCCAAACAATGGGACAAAGTGACTCTTAATACAAAATCACTCTTAATACAGAGAATAATCACCTTGTCCGACAATGCTATTGTCATAAAATCTCGCTATTATACGAGTTTTTATAAGCTGCTTCATTATTAACTTATGTTGATTTACGTCACTAAACCCGCTATTTCTTTACATGAAAGCTGTATTATTCGTAAAACTAGCCTAGTAAATCTGAAATACTAACAATAGCTATTAATTAGAGTGGCTAATATTATATTACACTACAAGCTATAGCTTAAGTCGTTATATTGGCAGTGATTTATGTTGGTAATAGTTTATATTGGTAATGAGCATGGCATACAACTTAACGCCTGTTTTATGTCACTAAAGCGTTATAAATATTTTTAGGATTCAAAAGGACCGTAGTAATGACTATAACGGCTGGCTATGTGGCCTCCTCTAGCGCAATAGCTCATGGCAAAATTAGCGAGCCAGAAGATACCGAGTCTAAAGATTCAGCCGCCTTATCACGTCTGGGTAATAGTAGTGCGCTGCTGGCGGCGACCTCGCCTTTGCTATTGGGCCATCGCGGTGGTCGTGCAGAGTCTGTAGAAAATATGCCGGCGGCCCTTGTACATGCCTGTAATCTACAGAATCGAGGCCTCGCTGGTATCGAGTTTGACGTGCAACTGAGTGCTGACGGTCACCTCATTATCTTCCATGATGAGACGCTACTGCGTTTGGGCAAACAGCAAGCCCGGATCGACCAGATGACGTTAGCTGAGATCCGCCGTATTCGGATTTTTAATGAGTCGATCATGGCGCTCGACGACTTACTCACCTACCCATTAGCGCCCGTGTCACTAGCTAGCCGTACGCTCCTCAAGGGGCAAGCTAACGTTCAACCAGCGACGCCCCGCCCCGCTACACTTTATAATGCCATGATGGGCTTTAATCATATCGAGCTTGAGATTAAGACCCATGAGCGTACCAACTATACTATGCTCGTCCGCGCCCTCGAAGACAGCCTCATTCGTGGCGGGATTGCTAAGCTGCCCTTAGTATTGACCAGTTTCGACGTTACTTTATTGAATATGCTCTACCGCCACCCCATATTATCTAAGATACCGCGCGGTTTATTGAGTGAGACGCCGGAGATGATAGCCCAACTAACGCATACGGCCACACGCCTAGCCTGCCGGCAAGTGGGCGTACATTATCCGCTGATTGATGCCACTTTGGTCAAGCAGTGTCGCCGTGCCGAGCTGACAATTAGTGCCTGGACAGTCAATGATAGAGATGAGGCGAATAAACTGCACCATTTAGGGGTGGATGTCCTAATTACCGATCACCCTCGTGCTTTTTTAGAATTTATGTAAGACTATGATTTATAGGATAATAAATTTTTAATTGGCAAGTTTTTTGGCTGTCCGTTGTACATTTAGCAATAACTGAGTAATAATTATTGCTTAACTATTTTTTAGTGTATGAGTGTTCACTTTTAAATCTATTTAGCGTATTATGTAGGCGAATAATAGACAGCTAGAGACTAGCCTAGCGTGTTAATGACCCTGTCTTAACTTGGGTGACCGATTGCGGGACAATCGCAGTTACGGAACCCTATAAGTTATTAGTAGACTAAGGTATTAGCAAAGCCGATTGGCTAGTGACATTAGCGACCCTGAAACTCAGTAGTTACTATTTACCTCATTTTCTATAACTTAACCAAGACGCTATAACTTAATCAAAACTCTATGACTAACTAAGAGCTTTTAACCGTTGTAATTTTTCACCCTTGGTCTTTCTTACTTATTTTCTATAGCCTGCACCATCTACTGTGCACCCCAATAACCCGTAATACTTTTTAATTTATTTCTCTTAAATTCACTTATTTAGGAACGCTCTATGCTAGCGAAACTTGTGACCACTTTACCGCTAAAAAGCCTACGTGCTGCCATGCGGGCCTCCTCTTCTTTGATTGGGGCTGCAGGTGCACAGGCTGTAAAGTCAAAGTCTACTACTACCTCTGCTGCTCAGCAAAACGCGGTGCAAGCAGACACTGGCAAAGCGGTGGCTAAACTACCTACAGGTAATTTAGTCCCTGCCGATGCGACCGCCGCTGAAGTCCAAGAGTGGGGCTTTAAACACGCGCCTATTAATTGGATACCAGCAGCAGTATTGATAGCCACGCCTCTAGCGGCGGCCATTATCACCCCTTGGTATTTAATGACCCATAAAGTGAGTGCGCCCGTTTGGGGCGTGTTCGGAGCCTTTATGGTTTGGACCGGCATGAGCATTACGACCGGCTACCACCGTCTAATGGCGCATCGTGCCTATAAAGCACATCCGCTAGTGCGTAACTTTTTCTTGGTAGGCGCAACCTTAGCTGTGCAGGGCTCTGCCTTTGATTGGTGTTCAGGTCACCGTACCCATCACCGCCATGTCGATGATCCGATGGATGACCCGTATTCAGCCAAGCGCGGATTTTGGTTCAGCCATATCGGTTGGATGCTACGCGAGTACCCAAGTGGTAAGTTTGACTATAAAAACATCCCGGATTTGACCAAAGACAAAGTGCTGCAAATTCAGCATAAATACTATGGTCTATGGGTATTGGCCGCCAATGTTGGCTTGGTTGCCGCCGTCGGTTGGTTGGTTGGCGATGTCAAAGGTACCTTGGTACTTGCTGGTCTACTACGTCTGGTATTAACGCATCACTTTACTTTCTTTATCAACTCGTTATGTCATATGTTTGGCAGCCGTCCTTATACGGATACCAACACAGCACGGGATAACTTCTTACTGGCTATCTTTACTTGGGGTGAGGGCTATCACAATTACCATCACTTCTTCCAGTATGACTACCGTAATGGGGTCAAATGGTGGCAGTATGATCCTACCAAATGGACCATCTTGGCGCTATCAAAACTGGGCTTAACCAGTGACTTACGTACCGTTGATGATTTGACGATTAAGCATGCTGAAGTACAGATGCAGT
The DNA here is from genome assembly GCF_058189395.1 of Psychrobacter sp. CoH-33_TS_01. Classification (NCBI taxonomy): domain Bacteria; kingdom Pseudomonadati; phylum Pseudomonadota; class Gammaproteobacteria; order Moraxellales; family Moraxellaceae; genus Psychrobacter; species Psychrobacter sp. CoH-33_TS_01. Next base: position 88,967 of record NZ_JBVGQI010000003.1, on the reverse strand, counting down.
TTAAGAATGCTGAAGCGCAAATTGAAAAGGCTACTAACGGTCAGCTTGATATGGGCGAAAAAATGCATCAGTTTAGAGATCGTATTAAGTTTGAATACGATGCCTTTACCCAGACGGTTGCAGAGTGGCAAGAGTTGAAAGCTAAAGCTATCGAATTGAAAAAGACCGAATTTGCGGATCGTCTCCATGAAGTTGACGAAGTCCTAAAAGGTGAATACAGCAAAATCGAGAAGAAAATCTTTACGCATAATGATAACTTGCGTCAAGCTTTCCGCAGCGTAGGCTACCGTCCTTCTTAAGCGCTATTCACCGCAGTAGCTTAATTTGAGCGACTGTTGGTTTACCCTATTAATGTCCTGTTTTCTCCTGCCCTTTATTCTAAGAATAGAGGGTTTTTTTATGCGTTAGAACTTTGCAGAAAATAGCAGTGCTATAGATAAGCTAGGAAGGGACAACGGTCAGCGCCTAGTAACATACAACCGTCATAAATACACTCAGCTGGCTTAACCTAAGGGGAGAAATGGGCTACACTAGAGCTTATAAGGTTCTTTTTATGGACCTAGCCTTTATAGATTTAACCTTTATTCACCCAGTCTTTATTAGATAAGGCCTGCTACGACCCTGCCCGACCTAACCCCTTCTACCCAGCTCCCTAGCGATGCCTCTTATGAATTATCAAAACAGCTACGCCCGTCTTGACCCTCGCCTTTATCACCGTCAGTCACCGACACCGCTGACCAACCCTCAAGCCGGTCACTTTAATCCGCAGGTCGCGCAGCACCTTGAATGGGACCAAGACGAGACCTTGATGGCGCGTTGGGTCGAGATCTTGGGGGGTCATTATGTGCCTGAAGCATTTGCTCCCTTATCCATGGCTTATGCAGGTCATCAATTCGGCCAGTGGGCTGGACAGTTGGGCGACGGTCGCGGGTTATTGATGGCACAAGTCGTCGATAACACCGGCAAGCTGCAGGATTTACACCTAAAAGGCTGTGGGCTTACCCCGTATTCGCGGATGGGCGATGGTCGTGCTGTATTACGCAGTACCATTCGTGAGTATTTATGCGGTCATGCGCTCAATAATGTGGGTATTGCTTCGTCGGATGCGTTAGGTTTTGTGGTATCAGAAACCCCAGTTCGCCGTGAGCGTATGGAACAAGGCGCCGCGTTAATGCGTGTGGCAGACTGCCACATCCGCTTAGGCCATATCGAATGGATAGCGAGCTTTGCCCCCGATTTACTAGCAGAATTTACCGACTATATGATCGACACTTATTATCCTGAGTGTCGCCAAGCCGATAACCCTGTGGCCGCTTTTTTAAGTGAAGTAGTGATTCGTACTGCGCATATGATTGCTGATTGGCAGCTGATTGGTTTTGCCCATGGGGTGATGAATACGGACAATCTATCGATTACCGGCAGCACGCTCGACTTTGGTCCATTTGGCTTTATGGAGCGCTTCAATCCCGGTTGGATCAATAACCACTCTGACCATACAGGACGCTATAGCTATCAGAATCAGCCCGCTATAGGCCATTGGAATATGAATGTGTGGCTGCCCCACTTTATGCGCTTGCCCAATATCGACCGCAGTACTTTAGCAGACTGCTTGGAGCCGTACGAGACGGCCTTTATGACCCGCTATCAGCAAGGGCTCTGTCGTAAGCTGGGTCTGCCGTTCTCACGCGATAGTATGGCGTTAGCTTTCGAATGGCTCACCTTGATGGAAGACCATGAACTGGACTACACCAATAGCTTCCGTGCGCTGCTTGGGTTGCTGCGTAGCGAGTTGCTACCCGACACAACGGCGGCGCCTGACTACGAGCATGAGCAGCACTTATTGCAGACCTTGGAAGCTGAGCTTAACGACGCTGGTACTGAGGCCTTCACGGAATGGCAAGGCTGGCGCACGCGCTATCTAAATGCGATGCAAGCCGCTAGTGTGGCTGCAGATGACGCTAGCAATGACGCCTCTAACTCTAAGTCTTTAGCCGACCTCTTAACCGTCATGGCTATGAACAATCCTGTCTATATCTTACGCAATAGTATGGCGCAGACCGCTATCGAGCAAGCCACGCTAGGCGACTTTGCTGAAGTCGATCGCTTATACCAGCTATTGGCTGCCCCTTATCAAGTGCATCCTTTAGCGACGTCTGCGGACACGCAACCGCCAGCACCAAATGCGCCCATGTTACCCATCAGCTGCTCGTCCTAACTCAGCGTGGCGCAATTGGTACAAATGTAACCTGAAACTAAATAAAGACCTTAATTTAGCGCTTTTCCCTAGCTGTGACTGGTCAGTGAAATATCATTGATGCTAGAATACCATTACCATTATATGCTTAATCGCTTTTTAGTAAGTGCAGCTGCTTGACATTAAAGCGGCTCGCACTACGTGTTTTGAAAAGGGCTCATCTCCATAGGCCCTAGTAAACCCATAATAAGCGAGTAAGCATTCCGTTGCTAACGCGAATAAATTTCGCCACCATCCGACACTGTACCCTAGGTCATAGGCTTAGGGGCTCGGCCTGTCGTCTAGGTGTGTGATTTATTCCTCCAATCCCGACCAACCGCTTTTACTATCTTATGAATGAAACCAGCACTTCCTCCGCCTTAAAGGACATAAAAGAAATGGATCAACAACAGTTCGAGCAAGCCGCCCTTCATTACCATGAGCACCCACGCCCAGGTAAAATCTCAGTCACGCCTACCAAGCAATTAGCCAACCAGCGTGATCTGGCGCTTGCCTACTCGCCTGGCGTTGCAGTGCCTTGCTTAGAAATTCAAAGAGACCCGAAACTGGCCGCTAAATATACGGCCCGTAATAACTTAGTGGGCGTTATCACTAACGGTACTGCAGTATTGGGCTTGGGAGATATTGGTCCTTTAGCGTCAAAGCCGGTCATGGAAGGTAAAGGCGTCTTATTTAAGAAGTTTGCTGGTATCGATGTTTTCGATCTTGAGCTTGCCCAAAACGACCCTGATAAATTTATCGAAGCCGTAGCCGCCCTAGAGCCTACCTTCGGTGGTATTAACCTAGAAGATATTAAAGCCCCAGAATGCTTTAAAATTGAGCGCGAATTGCGCGAGCGCATGAATATCCCGGTCTTCCACGATGACCAACATGGTACTTCTATTATCGTTGGTGCCGCCCTATTAAACGCGCTACTGCTCACCGGTAAGAAAATCGAAGAAATCAAAGTGGTTTGTTCAGGTGCCGGTGCCGCTGCCATCTCTTGCTTAAACCTAATCTGTGCCCTAGGCGTCAACTCAGCCAATATCTTTGTCTCTGACTCACGCGGTATCATCTCTACTAGCCGTGAAAACTTGGATGAATCCAAGCTACAGTATGCTCGTGATACCGATGCCAAAACCCTTGAAGACGTCATCGCAGGGGCAGATATGTTCCTAGGCTTGTCTATGCCGGGCGTGTTAAGTGTGGACATGGTTAAGAGCATGGCCAAAGACCCTATCATCTTTGCTTTAGCCAACCCAACGCCTGAAATCATGCCTGAACTTGCGCATTCAGCCCGTCCTGACGTGATTATGGCTACCGGTCGTTCAGACTATCCAAACCAAGTGAATAACGCGCTTTGCTTCCCTTATATTTTCCGCGGTGCTTTAGATGTGGGTGCCACTACGGTCAATGAAGAGATGAAAGTCGCTTGTGTGAAAGCTATTGCGGCCATGGCTCATGTTGAGCAGCAACCGACTAAAAACGTGCGTAGCTTAGAGAGCATGAAGAGCTTTGGCGCTGATTACCTTATCCCTGGTCCACTAGAGCCAAACCTAATCATTGAAATCGCTTCTGCGGTAGCTCAGGCTGCGATGGAATCTGGCGTCGCGACTTTACCTATCGAAGATATGAAGGCTTATCGTCAGCAATTGTCTGAGTTTGTTTATAACTCAGCATTCGTCATGAAACCTATCTTTGCTAAAGCCAAGCAAGACCCGAAACGTATCGTGTTCTGCGAAGGCGAAGACCAAAACATCCTATTGGCCGTGCAGGTCGTCGTTGATGAAGGTCTGGCTTATCCTATCTTAGTAGGCCGCCCTGCTGTCATTGAAGCCAATATCAAATCATTAGGCCTACGTCTAGTCAGCGGTGAAAACATTGATATTGTGAATCAAGACGATGACCCACGCTACAAAGACTACTGGCAGTTCTACTACGAGCGTAACAAGCGCCATGGTGTGAGCGTTGAGCTCGCCCGTCGTGATGTGCGTCGTAAGACCACCCTTATCGGCTCACTATTGGTCGAAAAAGGCGATGCTGACGGCATGATTTGCGGTACTTTCAGCTACTACAGCTTGCACTTGAAATACGTCCAAAACGTCATTGGCAAAAAAGAAGGCGTGAATGACTTTTATGCAATGAACGCTATCTTGATGCAAGACCGTAATATCTTCATCGCAGATACGTATATTCATGAAGACCCAACCGCTGAGCAATTGGCAGAAATGACCGTGTTGGCCGCTTCACAATTGCGCCGTTTCGGTATTACGCCTCGCGTTGCCCTAGTTTCGCACTCTAACTTTGGTACTTCTGACAAAGCCAGTGCTGTGAAAATGCGTAAGGTACACGAGCTATTATCCAATATGGACGTGGACTTTGAATTTGATGGTGAGATGCATGGTGATGCAGCGCTTAGCGAAAATATTCGTAATGAAGACTTGCCCTCTAGCACGCTGCAAGGCTCAGCTAATCTGCTGATTTTGCCAACATTAGATGCTGCTAATATCGCTTTCAACTTATTGAAAACAGCAACCAACAGCGCTTCTATTGGTCCTATCCTATTGGGCGCTAGCAAACCCGTCCATATCTTGACGCCATCCGCTACTGCTCGCCGTGTGGTCAATATGACTGCGCTAGCCGTGACCGAAGCGCAAGACTTAATCGCGGAAGGCGCTGCTAAATAAGCCAGCCTGAGCCATGAGTCTTTACGGTTATCTAAACTAGCCGTAAGCCTCTGCTATACTAAAACCCGACCATTCTATCTTAGAGTGGCGGGTTTTTTAGTAAGCGGGCTTTACTGGCTAACTTTACTTACTAAGCCTAAAAAATTCGAATTTAAATAATACACACTCTAGTAATTAGCGTCATTTTAAGGAAGTTGCCATGCGTATTTATTTGGTCGGCGGTGCCGTTCGGGATCAATTGTTAAATAGACCGTTAAAGGACAAAGACTTTATGGTCGTTGGTGCCACGCCGGAGGAGATGCTAGCCGCTGGATTTTTGCAAGTGGGCGCTGACTTTCCCGTATTTTTGCACCCAAAGACCAAAGAAGAGTATGCTCTGGCGCGTACTGAGCGTAAATCTGGGCATGGCTATCAAGGCTTTAGCATTCATGCCAGCCCTGAAGTCACCTTAGAAGAGGACTTACAGCGCCGTGATTTAACGATTAATGCGATGGCGTTAGAAGTCACTAGCTTATTTGACGACACCCCACTTACCGGGGAAGTCATCGATTATTACGGGGGCCTAGCCGATATCGAGACTAAGCAATTGCGCCATATCTCGGCCGCCTTTAGTGAAGACCCATTGCGAGTCCTCAGGGTAGCGCGTTTTTACGGTCGCTATTACGATTTAGGCTTTACCATTGCCGATGAGACCTTAGCTTTGATGCAGCAGTTGGTCAGCTCCGGTGAGTTGACGCATCTGAGTGCGGAGCGGATTTGGACGGAGTCTAGCCGCGCCACCATGCAGACTTCGCCACAGGTCTATTGGCAGCAGCTGTTTGCCATTGGCGCCTTAGCAGCTAACTTTGCGCCTCTGCACGAGGCTTGGCAAGATACTAAAATTCGTGAGACCGTACAGACTTCCCTATATTTCGCAGGACAAATGCAGCTGAATTTATCGCAGCGTTGGGCCTTACTAATGAGCAGTCTGCAGCCTAGTCTGTTCTACGGTGAGGCAATGGTTAGTGAGGCAGTGGCTAGTGAGATAGCAGCGGATCAATTAGCCGAAGCGCTACCCGCCATCGCTACTATGAGTCATACCGCGAAAGTCCCCAAAGAGCCGTCGCAATTTGCCACAGCTTTCTTACAACAAGTAGCGCAGCTGGCCACGATTGAGCAGTTGTCTGCCGCAGACAAATTAGCGCTAGTACAGGCCAGTGGCGCACATAAGCAGCCGGAAAAACTGGCACAGTTACTAGTCACGCAACAAGTTCTCGCTCTCGCCCGCCAGCACCGCGAGATGATGCTCGCACTCAGCAGCTATCATGCCGTCGGTATGGACGCTATTGACGCTAATCTAAAGGGGGCTGCGATTGGCGTAGCTTTGCATCACGCACGCACGCAACATTTAGAGCAAGTGCTAGCCAATGATGACCCAGGTCACGCCTAAGTAAGAGTAAGAGTAAGAGTAAGAGTAAGTTATCGTAAAATTGGTAGTTAGGAGACCGTCAAATTGGCCATTCCTGCAGCAACTTTAGACCAGACAGCGGCTCCAGTCATGCCCGTAATGTTAGTCACGGGCAGTGCCAAACGTATTGGTGCGGCTATCGTGCGTACAGCGCATGCAGCAGGCTATCGTGTGCTTATCCATTACCATCGCAGTGAGCAGGCCGCTACAGCGCTGGCTGATGAATTAAACGCTATACGAGCGCAGAGTGCTGCCCTGCTACAAGCCGATTTGAGTATAGTGAATAATCCTGAGGCGTTAAGCCAATTTACCCAACAGATTATCGACCAGTTTGGGCAGTTGGATGTGCTGGTGCATAACGCCTCACGCTTTTATCCCACCGCTATGGGCGCCATCACCTCATTACAATGGCAAGAGTTGTTTCTTACCAATGCCAAAGCGCCTTTGCTCCTTACGCAAGCCCTGACACCTTATTTAGCAACGCAGCAAGGGTGTGTCATTAGCCTATTGGACATCCATGCTCACGATAAGCCCTTTCCCAACTATACCGTCTATAACATGGCCAAAGCCGCGCACCGCTCGATGGTACAGTCTTTAGCGTTAGAGCTTGCCCCCGCTATTCGCGTCAATGGTATTGCCCCAGGCGTAAACATATTACCCGACCCTAGCAGTGATCAGGCTATCGATCCACCGGTGCAGCTGGCCGTTATCAAGGCCATTCCCCTACAACGTATTGGCACCCCTGCCGATATCGCTGACTGCGTATTGTATTTGGCACAAGCGGCTTATATCACAGGACAAATCATCGCTATCGATGGCGGCCGTAGCCTAACGTTAGCCGGCAACCTTAGCCCATAACTTTTACTTGAATATTTTATAGATTCAGGTATCATTATGCGTCTATTGCTAGGGCCCATAGCTCAGTTGGTTAGAGCGTCCGACTCATAATCGGCAGGTCGACAGTTCAAGTCTGTCTGGGCCCACCACATTCAACCCCAATGAACTTTATGTTTATTGGGGTTTTTTATTGCCTAAAATAACGTGGTTTTTTCTCTATACCTATAATTTTTAAAATTAATAGGCAATTAATCCTAGAAAATAATATGGTAAGTTAATAAATACAAACCATAACTTTAGCTTACTTTATTAATATAAATTTACGTAAATAGTCTTTATTTTTCTTTTAAAATTTATTGTTACTGGGCATGAAATATGGTTAACTGGTTAAAGCCTTGTTAATAATTTTATTAATGGGGCTCTCAAATCTAGGCTTATAGTAATACTAGCGATAAGAAAATCTGATTTTGCTTATTATCTGGTTATTGCTTATAAGTTTTGAAGGACTAATTACCTATTATGGAGCCCCACTGTGAGTTTAGACCTATCTACTGTCGTATCTGCACCCTATCATTCTGCTAGCTCCACCCCCTCAAACAAAGTTAAAGCCCTCACTCAACTCACTGTTGCCCTATGTACGTTAGGGGCGCTCACCAGCGTCCAAGCGAAAACCTTGTTTACTGACACCAGCATCTCTGGCCTTTATGGCACAGATTATGAATTAGTACCGGATGGTACTCTAAAAACCATCACTTTAGAGCATGCGTCTAGCCATGACTGGGGCGGCGTATTTTTCTTCGTGGATCGCCATCAAGGCGAAGACGATGCTGCTGGCAAACAATTTAAAGAAACGTACGGCGAGCTGTCCCCTAAGCTCAAACTGGCACAATTCGATAACAGTGGTTTTATTAAGCAGGTAAACCTAGCGGGGACCTACGAGTTTGGCTCCAACAGCAATGGCTTTAGCCAAGACAATTACCTAGTGGGGGTTGGCGCAGATTTAAACGTCCCTATCCCGGGGATGAAATATGCCTCTGCCACGCTCTACCATGCCTTTAATGACAACACGGCTGATGACCAACAAATCACCCTAACCTACGGGTGGGAGCGCAATAATATCGTGATTGATGGCTATATCGATTACTCTTTTAATAACGATGATATCGAAGACAACCTGCATATTAATCCGCAAATTAAATACAATCTGCAACAGGTATTGGGCATTGATAACCGTTTAGAAGTCGGTATGGAATACAGTTATTGGAAAAATAAGTATGGCATCGACGGTGTAAATCAAAGTACGCCGAGTGCCTTAGTAAAATTCCATTTTTAGGTCGTATTATTGACGTGTATTAAACGTTATGCAGCCCTGTTGCTTATACTAGGCCCCATAAAAAAGCCCCACTCACTCTTGGAATGGGGCTTTTTTAGTCTAATGGTTTGTTAATCCAACAGTTTTGAATCACTCAGTAGCACCATCAAACAACTTCTCAATAGGTTTACTATGAATCTTCGAGCTGCTAAACATCGCTTTGCCCTCAACATCACCTTCCGTCCAGAAATTGATATTAAACTGGGCATCATCACTTAACTCTACCCGGTGCCAATATTGCGGCGGACTGGTCGCAAAGCTGCCCGCTTGAATCACTACGGTCTGCTCAGGCTCAGTAGCGGCCTCATCTGGGAAGCCATAAAAAGTAACCGTACCTTGCATCACACAAATCTGGCCAAACACGCCTTCTGCCGTATTATGATGGGTCAATAGCGCTGGCGGTACATTATCCTTGGTAAAAAAAGGCGTAGAGCGTTTGACTCGCCAATGGCTAGGAATGACTAAATGACTCATGGTAACTCCTTATTATGTCAGATTATATTAACTCTGTTTGCTATTATCTTATCGCTACCAACCATACTACGCTTTGCCGGCACGAAGTCAAATAACCCCTCTAGTGAGTAGCAGGCCAGCGCTATAGCACTTAAGGCTTACTCCCTAAGCACTATTTGCAAGAGCCCTATTTGTATGAGCCCAATTTATATAAATAGCAACAGCAGGGCTGAAAATCTATGCCGCGTTATGAAGTTATGGATTAATTCGCTTTAGGCTTAAGCGCAGCCGTAATATGCTTTAACAAGGGCGGAATGTCCTGCTTATCCGTCATTATTTCTAATAGCACTAACTTATCACGGGTGCCATGGATATGCTCTAGTGCCGCTTTTAGCTCACTTGGGGTGCTGACTTTGAGCGTTAGGCAATTGTCCTCAGTACCGCCAAAGGCGTAAGGCATCATCTGCCAATTACATTGGGGAATATCATTGTAAGGCTGTAACTCCCCATGAATGGCGCGTTCAACCGTATAGCCGTCATTATTAATCACGATCAGCACTGGATTGAGCTTTTCACGAATCATCACGCTTAGGTCTTGAATGGTCAGGAGTGCGGAACCATCACCAATCAGCAGCACAGTGCGTTTATTAGGAGAGGCAATCCCTGCCCCCAGACTGGCCGGTAAAGTGTAACCGATAGAGCCCCACATAGGCTGACCATAAATCGTCACGCCAGCGGGCAGACGCACATCGCTAATGCCAAAATACGACGTACCCTGCTCGGCAAAGACCAGGTTACGCTCATCCAATTCTTCAGCGATGATATGCCATAGGTCGGCTTGCAGAATAGGGCCGTCCTCTGCCCCCTCTTGCTCATGGACGCCATCAGGATTATTCAGCGGCATAGGCTTGACGTCAATACCTGAGGTCAATACTTCGTGCAAGGCCTGAAGCGCATCCTTTAATCCTAGCGGGGCAAAAGACTTATCGCCTACTGTAGCGCGCTCATAACGAATATCAATCACGCAGGTGTCATCAATATTTTGGCTAAAGCCTGCCGTCGTGGTATCGGTATAGTTTACGCCGACTTTAATCAAACACTCGCAGTTCTCAACCGCATCTTTGACCACAGGGCGTGAAGCTACTCCGGCATAGACCCCAGCCCAACGCTCACTGCACTCATCGAGCAAGCTCTTGCCCCAAGATAACGTCGAATAAGGAATCTGGGTATCGGCTATCAGCGCTCTTAATTGCGGCTGTAGGCCAAAACGATGCACAATTAAATCGGCTAATAATGTGGTGGTCTTACCCGGAATAAAGTCAGTTAGCGCTTGCTTAAAGTCGGCCAGTGCTACTTGACTGGTGATATTCTCTTCGCTATCAGCCAGTTTGGTAGTCGGTGGATAAATCGGCAACTTCGCCACATCTGGGGATAACATGAGATAACCCGGACGATGGGTCTTTTGAATCATACGAATCACGCGGTCAATCTCTGAAGCCGCATTTTCTGGGGTGATACGGCCACACGCAACCGTAACCGGCTCTACCATACGCATAAAGTGATCAAAACCACCATCGCCCAAAGTATGGTGGATACGACGCTTGGCGTCTTGTAACGCAGTGGATGGCGCGCCAACAATATGCAAAACAGGCACATACTCGGCAAACGAACCCGCTGTGGCATTAATCGCTGACAGCTCGCCCACCCCAAACGTCGTCACCAACGCCCCAAAACCTCGCTCTCGTGCATAACCATCCGCGGCATAACCGGCGTTAAGCTCATTGGCATTACCTACCCAGCGCAACTTATCTGAGGCGATAATATTGTCTAAAAAAGATAGGTTGAAATCGCCTGGTACGCCAAATACTTCGCTAGCGCCAGCTTCTGCTACTCGGTCAAATAGGTAATCAGCGATCGTATAGTTTTGATCCGTGGTCATCTTTGCAACGGTCATTATGAAAATCCTTCTCTCTTATGTTGTTATGGTTAAAGGTTTTTTATCGATATTCACTAAGCTATTTCATGGCTTAAATGAGGTCTGCGCCTAGTGAATAATCAAACAAATAGTTATAACATGTATTCCATAAATTGATAAGGTAAATATTATGCAAAATTTTGCCTTTATTTTAAAAAGGGTGTTGACAGCCAAATGAAATCACGTATAATACGACCCCACAGCGATACAGCAATCGTTGTAATTAGCGGGATTAGCTCAGTGGTAGAGCATAACCTTGCCAAGGTTGGGGTCGAGAGTTCGAATCTCTTATCCCGCTCCAAATACGCTTTGAAACATAAGCAACCGAAAAAAGCCTCATTACTCTTTGTTGAGTTTTGAGGCTTTTTTTTGTCTGGTTTTTGGGGCTTATCAATTTAACTGATATACACTTTTACTCTATCGAACACAACACTCTATTGAAGAGTTTTTCTCATTTATATGTCTAAATCCAATAATTTAGAACTTAAACTTTTCCCATGCATATCCTGTGCTAAGGATTTTGTAACACCACCACCTAAGGCTCCATACATAACAAAGTTGAATGCATGAAGGTTTGGCAGTTCATAGCGGACGACCTGTCCTTGAACAATGTCTTTGAACCATTCTTTTACTACCCTCTCAGTAACTTTCTCTTTAATTAACTGATAGTCTTCGCTTTTGAATGCTATAAGCGAAATATTTGATATATCACCTTTATCACCGGTTCGAGAATGAGCTATTTCGCGCAATTTCATTTATATTACCTCAAAATATGAAATTTTAATATTTGTATCTTCTTCTGGAATCAAAATTGAGCCTATTGAAACGATCTCTTTAATGTTCGAGCGTACCCCACCACCACCTGCAGGACCATTTGTATAAAGTGACTCCACTTCTCGAATAATAGCTTCAGCCATTACATTATTTTCGACTCTTGTAGCAATACGAAGTCTCACCTCATACGCTTCCTGCGTGCTCAGTATTTTTTTTCCGTATAATGAGTTCAGCCCGATAAAATCATAACGAATTTCAGTGAACTCTATGTTTTGAGCAGCTAGCCTTTTTTGAATAATTTCTTTTGCTAAATTGGCTCTTTGCACTGAGCCTGAACCCCCATAGCTGATTTCTGCCTCAGCAATGTAGCCCTCTTTATATCCTATACTGGTTTTTAGCAATCCTGTTTTTGGCTTACCAGTCCCCCCAAATACTCTAATGACATTGCTCTCTACCTCTTCGACTTGAATCTTAGAAAAGTCAGCAATAACATCGGGAGTCAGGTAGTTGGCTGGATCATGAATTTCATACAGCAATTGTTCTTTCACAGTTGCCAGAGAAACCAAACCGCCAGCGTCATCCAGTTTAGTAATGTTATAGTCACCTTTTTCGTCCACTGTCATAATCGGGAACCCTACGTTCCAAAGTTCTGGCACCTCTTTATATCCAGGATCTGCAAAATAGCCACCCGTGATTTGAGCACCGCACTCCATAAGATGGCCACCTATACTTCCTTTACCTAGCAGTTCAGTATCTTCAAAAGACCAGCCAAACTCATACATCATAGGCCCAAGAAATAGTGACGGATCAGCTGCTCGACCAGTAATCACGATATCAGCCCCCGATTCAAGCGCTTGAACAATTCCTTTTGCGCCAATATACGCGTTAGCAGATACAATTGACGAGCCAAGTTCTTTAATCTGTTTGTTGTTTTCTAATAGCTTTTTATTCTGATAATAATTAATTCTTGAAAATACATCATCGCCTGTGACTGCTGCTATTTTTAAATTATGTAACCCTTGCTTTTGTGCAATATTTTTGATCATTTCGGCAGCCGCTTCTGGATTAGCAGCACCCATATTGCTGATTATTTTTACTTTATTCTTCACACAAAGCGGTAACACCTGTTCCATGCGATATTCAAGCAAGCTATCATACCCTTGCTTTGGATTTTGCATTTTCAGTTGCTGTGCAATAGCAATCGTACGTTCTGCAAGACATTCAAAAACAATGTAATCGACTTCTCCGTACTGCATGATATCAAGTGCAGGTTGTAGCCGGTCATCTGAATAACCTGCGCCCGAACCAATTTTGATGGATTTCATAGCCTACTCCATTTTTTCTATTTATATAATTACACCGGTAATCACGGCCACTATAGTCATAACGATTGTGGTACCAAACGCCCATTTGAATACGAATTTTTGATGGTCAGCCAGCTCTACCCCTGCCAAACCAATTAATAAGAAGGTTGATGCGGTCAGTGGGCTCAATGGAAATCCCGTTGTCATTTGTCCCAACATCGATGCTTGACCAATTTGTACTGGATCAAGTCCGTAGGCACTGGCTGTTTGCGCGAGAATTGGCATGACACCAAAATAATAAGCATCTGGCGTGAAAATTAAACTTAATGGCATACCTATTACGGCGACAATAACGCCCATAGAGCCACCCACGGTCTCTGGAATGATATTGACCAATGAAGTAGCCATAGCAGTGATCATACCCGTGCCTGAAAGAATACCTGTAAAAATACCTGCTGCAAAAATAATAGAAACCACGGTAATCATGCCTACTGATTGGGTTCTTATTTGCTCCATCTGATCATTTGGTTTAGGGTAATTTATAAGGACAGCGACTGCGAATGCCACCATAAAGACAATTGGTAAAGGCAACCAAACTTGAACCAAGGCCACAATGGTTAGAATGGTTAAAATCAAGTTGAACCAAAACAGTTTCGGACGGCGCATACTGCGCTCTTCTTCCGTCATCTCATCATGTAAACTATGCTCCATATCTTTAACACCTAAGCGCTTACGCTCTTTTTTGCCCACCAGATATGCTACAAAAATAATCCAGACGATACCCGCTATAAAGGCTGGGATGATAGGATTAAATAATTGTGCCGTACTGACATCTAGTGCGGCGGCAGCTCTCGCGGTCGGCCCGCCCCAAGGCGTTAAGTTCATAGTGCCTGCGCCAAGAGCCACCATACCCGCCAGTACAATTCTGCTCATTCCTAACTTATTGTATAGAGGTAGCAGCGCAGGGATGGTAATCAAAAAAGTGGAAGCTCCCGACCCATCTAAGTGAGCAACCATCGCAATAATGACCGTTCCAATGGTAATTTTTACTGGATCTCCTTTAACCAGTTTTAAAATCCTCGAAATCATCGGATCAAATAAACCTGCATTATTCATCACGCCAAAAAACAAAATAGCAAATCCTAACATGATGCCTGTGGGTGCGACGCTGACAATACCGTCCAACATAAAGGTTCCCAGCTCACTGCCAAAACCACCAATTAAAGCAAAAATAATCGGTACTAAAATTAGCGAAACAATTACGGATACTTTCTTAGTCAGTATCAATCCCAAAAATACAGCAATCGTCAAAAATCCCAATAAAGCCAACAAATTTACTCTCCTTTTAAAAGTTAACTTCTTCCTTGTAATACCTTTACAATTCCACCTTGGCATAAGCTGATGACTTGCGTTAGGTGCTAATAGAAATACCACGGAAGGAATACGCTTCCAAGGGTACAGAGATGATTTTTCATATAAAACTGTACCCATTTTTAGTGGAAATTCATGCTTTAAGACAGGCAGTTAATGGGGAAAAGTGAGGTGTGGAGAGGTACAGCAATATCATCAAATATCACTATATTCTTAGAGTATTTTTACTGCATTGGCTTTTTGAAAGTACACTCTGAATATTTTCTAAAGACATTGAAAATAGAGCTAGTGCTGGTAAATACTGAGAATGACAAGGTTTTAGTGATTATTAAATATGATTGTTTTAATGAATTTAACCGTGGTTTTATCTATATAGAATTTATTAACTCTTAAAGCAAAATAAGCGGGGACAGATGGGAAAAACAGGTTGCCTGGAGCAATAAAAATATTATTACTTTTTGCATTATTAACCGCTTTTTTGTCATCCATCGGAATACGAAACCATAAAAAATTACCGCTGAAATTGTGAGGATAAAGCGTGAGTCCGTCAATTTTGCTCAGCGCGGTGATGGCAGCGTCTGATTTCTCATAAGATATACTTTTAAGTGCTTGTAGATGATTGGCTAAAGCACCGCTGGTGATGAGATGATTAAGAATATTTTCAGTAATTGATGAGGTGTTAATAACTGTAATCATTTTTAATCGTGTTAGTGATTTGATCACAGGTTTAGAAGCAGCTATAAAACCGCACCTGAGTGAAGCCGACACTGTTTTTGAAAAACTACTCACATAAATAACTGGACAATCTTTATTAAAAAAGTAACTTGCAGCGTTATTTCTTGTCAATAAAAATGGGTCATTTTCAACTATGAGCACATTATAATTCATGCATAATGCCTGAATAGCTACCATATTGTCGACAGTCAAGTCTGTCCCTGTCGGATTGTGGGCAAAAGGCTGTAAAAATAAAATCTTAGGGTGGGTTTTTTGGATGATGGACTCTAAATTGTTTAAATCTAAACCAAACTTAGTTCGCCTGATAGCATTTATATGGACTTGATGTAAGTCCAACTTACTAAATAATGGATAGTATCCAGGAGACTCTACGATGACATGATCTTCTTTGGTCAAAAAGTGCCTAATGATCAAGTCCAAACTGTGATTAGTACCATAGGTCATCAATAAATTCTGAGGCTCAACATTCAACTCACGCCTACTCAGGATATCCACAATTAGTCCTCGAAGTAAGACATTGCCCGATGGGTCACCATTGCCACGGTCGAAGTGTAATACTTCATCGCTTTCACTTACCTGCCCCAAGTAGCTTTCCAGATTAAGCCTATCCATATACTCTTTAGGGTAGCGTCCCGCACCAGGTTTATGGTGAGACTCGTTTATCATCTGTTGTTCTAATAAATCAATGCCAGTATAAAAAGGGGTTGAATTCAGCATCGGTGTATTGGATAAATCTTCACCGACATAAAATCCTGATTTCGGTAGCGCCTTGATCCAATGTTGCTCGAGTAAGATATTATAAGCATTTACTATTGTGTTCTTAGATACCTTGTGTTTTTCTGCCATCGCTCGAATCGAAGGTATTTTATCCCCAACTTTTTTTCTACCAGACTTGATATCATCAATGACCAATAGACATATTTCTTCGAACTTCTTCACCTTTCAACTCCAATTTAAATAGAAGACTTACTAAATACCATAGTAAACCTTTATAAGCATATAGCTTAAACTTCCTAATAGGACCAATTTAGCAATTAATAGGTTACTCAGAATAGACCCCTATAATGGCAGCCGATGCTGTATCAGTATCCTCGTAACCACCTTTTGGCATCTACTCTGCTTTAAAGCTCCTGCACAACCTTTCAGTTGGGACATTATCATAATAATTTCCACGACGGCTCATGCTTTGCATCATACCCACGCAACCAACGACTGATTCAGCAAAATTATTGCTGGTGTAATGGGTTCCCTAATCGAAGTGAATCAGCACATCAATTGGTTTCAGGCGGTTATGGTACGCCATCTGCAGCGCTTTAGCGGTCAGCACACTGTCAGGTTCAATTGACTGCTTTTAAGGCCTAGCTGAGCCATCAGCTTACCTGCCATATAGCGGGTCAGCTTGATGCCATAGTTATTCACAATTTAAATGTCTTCAATTTCTTGAAATTGCAATTTTGACAAAATAAAGACCGCTTGCTATGATAAAAAAACATCGTGGGTTTAAGGCTACTTCCAGCGCGATGAAAAACAAAGACTGGTAAAACGCACACCTCCTTTTCGCTCTGTAAGGTGACTGTGTCGTTTCAATTTGGCACAGACAGAGCAACAGGAGATTTCTTGATGACTATTTCTAGTCAATTTATTTCTATCTTTATATTTTCTAAAAACCTTTCTCATACTCAGTCAATGGGTCCTACGAGTACTTTTTGCCGTCCTCATTTTTTCAACAGGCCATCCGGTAAGCTTCACAACTCTTTATCATTCCTTTTAATGCTAAGCCACACTAAGCATAGGTTCTGCCTTGATGGTATTACTGCGCCTAATTACTTTTAATCTTGTCACATAGCAAGAAAACCAGCTAAAAATTTGAATGCACTCACCTCATTTAACGAATATTAAAAGGCAAAATTATGACAGCACATAGCGGTAAAACCAACCAAGACAACCATACTAATCACAAGCAAGATGCGGGAGTTGAAGACTGGATGTTAGAGATATGGGACTGGATGGATAACCATAATATGTATGGTAGCCCTGATAGCATTGTCCCTCGTGAGCCTGAAGCATTACTTCAGTTAGAGCGACTTGATTTAGGATATGGAAAATTAACGCATTATAACTATATTGATAATAAATCAGTATTACAAAGCGAAAGTGAGTCCACTAAGCCATTGCCAAGCGCTATCGGCAATTTAAAAAATCTAAAATATCTTAGATTGATAGGCTTTGCAGAGCTACCGGAAGAGATTGCGCAGCTAGATAAATTGGAGAAGCTGGTTTATATGCATAGCGCTTGTACTGAATTTTCAAAGGTATTGTGCCAATTAAAGACTCTTAAGTCGCTTAATATCTTTTCAAAAGCCTTAGAAAAACTTCCTGATGAGCTTGGCAATCTATCGGAGCTTACCAGTTTCGATATGAGAGGATCTAAGGTACAGCATCTACCCGACTCTATTGGCAATCTAACCAAGCTCACCAGTATTCAACTGTCTGCCAATAGAGATTTGAAGGACTTGCCTGATAGTCTCGGGAACTTAACAAACCTTGAAAAATTAGACATACGTGGTTCTGATTTAAAAACTTTGCCAAGCTCTATAGGTAATCTGAATCAACTAAAAAGCCTGGGGCTCTATCACAATGGGCTACAAAATCTGCCCGCCAGTATCACCAACCTAAAAGCATTGGAACAACTCGATGTTAGCGAAAATCCTCTCTCAGATATCTCAGACACTGTCAGTCAGTTTTTGGATAGGTTTGGCGGTCAAGCAACCTAGAAATGAGGTGACTTAGAGAAAAAGGCAGCTTAGAGAAAGTTATCTGTGACTATGGTTTATGACGCATAGATAAAGAAAATAAACAGCTATTAAACATCAAAAAACCCAGACCACTTAGGTAGTCTGGGTTTATGTATTACAAGTCTATCTCTTATAAACTGCTCTAATTAGGTAAACCATTCGCCCTAATCTATTTTCGCGAAGACCGACGCGGACCGCGACTTTTTGCAGGACCTCTACCATTAGAGGCCGGTTTGCCATTGCGTCCAGTCTTTTTGCTATCTCCAAATGGACGTCTGTCTTTTCCTCTAGAGCCCGTTGGTTTTTTAGGACCGTCTTTAGAATGTCTAGCATTCCCCTTTGCGCCATCCGCTGCTTCTGCAGACGCTTTGGACTTGGGTGAGTTATCGGCACGCGGTTTTTTTGGCGGCGTCTTATGAGATTTCTTGGGCTTAGTACTGCCATCTGAAGAGGAGCCTTCTATAGACTTAAGCAGCACTGCCAACTCTTTTTGGGTTAAATCTCGCCATTCACCAAGGGCAAGACCCTTAATATTCACATTCATGATCCGCGTACGTTCAAGCTTGACCACGTCATAGCCAAAATGCTCACACATACGCCGAATTTGACGGTTCAAACCCTGCACTAGCGTGATGTTAAAGACATTAGGCGACACTTTAGTAACCTTACATTTCTTTGTCATCTTGCCCAACATAGGCACGCCACCCGATAATCCCTTAATGAAACTATCCGTTATCGGCTTATTTACTGTTACCAAATACTCTTTCTCGTGATTATTACCCGCACGCAATACCTTATTGACTAGATCACCGTTATTGGTCAAAAAGATTAGACCTTGAGAGTCTTTATCCAAACGGCCAATGGGGAAAATACGGACGCCATGTTTAACAAAATCAACGATATTATCTTTTTCAGAGCTTTCTGTGGTGCTCACAATGCCCACGGGCTTATTCAAGACAATAAAAACAAAGTTGTTTTCGCCTTGTGGTTCAATGACCTGCCCGTTTACTCTAACCGTATCGCCAGCACCCACCTGATCACCGATCGAAGCACGCTTGCCATTGATGTACACATTACCTTGTTCAATAAAGCGGTCAGCGTCTCTGCGAGAGCAAATACCGCTGGCGCTGATGTATTTATTTAAACGAGTCGAGGAAGCGTTAAACATAGAGTACCGTTTTTACCTAATAAAAAGCCTTTCTTGCTAAAAAAAAGCTTAAATTGAATGAATAATAGACAATGAAATGGCTTACATTATATAGGAAATTCAGCGCTCGTTTCAGGAGAGATGGGCAGAGCCTAGAGATATACGCAAAATGGTATAAATTGGGATGGCGTAGTCAGAGCTTTTCAGGAAGTTACACGCCAGAGAAGCCGCTACTTGCTCCTGCCACCATCTTTAACAGCAGCAGGATGTTTTATCTTTAGAATTGCCGTTTGGCACAAGTATGCTTATTGCTCACCTTTTGGTTTTGCTTTGAACGGTTCTGAGAACTGCAAAATGAGGAAATTGACTACCGCCAATATAATTGCAATCTCGTAACGCCCATAAGCCACAGAAATCCCAATAGCAGCGGTATTCCATAAGCTCGCTGCAGTCGCGGTACCTTTGACCGTATCATTGCCTTTAAAGATGGCCCCACCACCGATAAAACCCATACCCGTAATAATAGCGTACATAATTCTCGCCTCAGGCTCTGATCCATGGTAGATATCGACAGCAACTAGCATGAAAGCGCACGAGGCAATACTCACTAGCGGAAAGGTTCTTAGCCCTGCCCCTTTATCTTTCATCTCACGATTAAGCGCAATCGGTAGCGAGAGTACGAAAGCAATGCCCAGTTGTAAAAAATGATACCTTAACAGGCTGAGGCTTAAGTCAAATTCAAACATAGCTCGTGACGCTCTTTCACAGGGAGTTATCAGCGAGACTGGCTTACGATGCAGCCAATCTCAGTAATTAGTTAATAAAAATCAGTAAATTAAGGATATATTTTTTTAAGAGGAATTTCTATATGTTGGTAAGTATATAGTCAATCTTATGTACTTTAATCACTAAGGTGTTATTAGTTACAGCCAGTATTGGCGCGGATAAATGGCCTTAACTATCAGTCTCAGCTATTTATTCATAATATTCAGGATGACGCACTTTCTCGATCTCATTCCAATCCGCAAAGGTCTTTTGCTCAATAATTTTGCCTTGTCTATTTAAGATATAGCGAGTGATACTGCCATAATCCATATAGGAGCCCGCCCCCGCTTTATTTAAGTTATATACCTCAAGCTTGCCGTCTTCATAACGACCCCCATCCACATCGATAGCGTCGCCCATCGGCTCAATATAGGCCATGTCATATTTAGGGGCGACTATCTGCTTGCCAGACTTATCAATGACGCCCCATTTACCCGTATCATAATCCCCTACTTTGACCACAGCGAGACCTTCAGAGAACTCCATTGCCCCATCCCATTTTGGCGGAATAGCTACCTTACCCGACTGGTCAATAAAACCAAACTTACCCTCTTCTCCCCAATCGCCCACTCTATATTTTGCTAAGCCTTCTGAATAATTGTCTAACCAATCAAATTTAAACGGCACGACAGTTTTGCCATTTTTATCGATAACACCATATTTTTCATTGCGACTCACTACGGCTAAACCATCATTAAAGTCGCCTGCGGTATCATATTGATAAGGAATCGTCAGCTTCTCCGATTTATTCATATAGCCATACTTACCATTTTTATAGACCGCTAATAGACCTTGATGAAAGTCTCGATAATCTATTATCACACCATCGAATAGTGGCGCTTCGTACTTAATAGGTATGACGAGCTTACCGGTTTCATTGATATAGCCTTGCAAATAGATGCCATCTTCATAACCATCTTTCATTATCGGTTTCATAATCGATACCCGCGCCAGCCCTTCAGAAAAGTCGCCACACCCTTCGTATTTGGCCGCAACTACGATTTGACCTTTGTCATTTTTATAGCCACAGCTATAGTTATCGCTTGATTCGTCTTGGAAGGCTTGCAGTCCCGCTAGTGCCGAACCTGAAGCTAATAATGCTCCTAGGCTTAGCGCTAACATCAGAAGTGGTTTTTTATTATTAGAGGGCATATTTTTGTCCTAAATTTTAGTTGGAATGGCATTCATTATATTATTCAACTAATATCGATTAATCAATGGTTTAGTAGTTTTACTTTTGCGTATTGTCTTGCAACTAAATAGGCTTTACTTGCCATCTAGCCCATATATTAATAAGCCTACTTACCCTTATCCTAAAGCTCCAGCAGTCGAGTCCTCAAGCTCAGACCGCAAATTAGCATCAGCCGCCACCTTTAGCGCCTCTAGCCGCACCGGTACCCCATTTACCGCCGCATTGCCACACAATGCATCGATTGCTGTATCGTCCGTTAGATCATTGACGCTGACCCCCGCATGCGCTTGAGCGATTTTTTGCTGCACCCCTTTACGCCCATGGCCCCAGCCGTGCGGAATACTCACTACCCCTGGCATCAGTTGCTCGGTGATCTCAGCCACGATGGTCACACTGCCCACCCTTGAGGTCACTTTGACATTTTGCCCGTCTGTAATAGCGTGGCTTTTGGCCGTGTCAGGGTGCAACATTAGCGTGCAGCGCGGCTTGCCTTTGACCAGACGCTGACTGTTATGGAGCCACGAGTTATTACTGCGTACATGCCGGCGACCGATCAACAGGATCTGCTCGGCATCATACTGTTGCCTCATCGTCTCTACCCGTGCCAGATCCGCCCGATAAAAATCTACGTTGAGATGGATCAGTCTGTCTTTGTGCGTCAAGGCTTGCGGCAAGCTGCTTTCTAGTGGTCCCAAATCGATACCGTGCGGGTGTTTTTTGAGTTTATTAAGGCTCATCTTTTGGTAAGGGCCACGCCTTAACCCTTGATCCAGTAAGAACTTGGGTCCCAATGTCTTGATCAGTCGTCGCTCGATCTTAGTGGCGATAGGCGCTTTTTTGTCCAAGCGTTGCGCCAGCTCTAGGTAGATTTGCCAATCGTGCATCGCCTTTTCTGGTTTAGCAAACAAAGCGGGAGAATACTTAGCCACATTGTGTACGGCAAAACCATTAAAGGTGAGGTCGTAATGGTCACGCTCTAGCGGCGATACGGGCGGTAAAATGATGTGGGCATGACGGCTAGTCTCTGTCAAGAAATAGTCAAAGGAGACCATAAAGTCTAGCTTGGCTAGCGCCTCGTCTAATTTTTCACCATTAGGCGTGCTCAATACTGGGTTGCCCGCGACCGTGATAAAGCCCTTGAGCTGCCCTTCGCCGGGTACCAGCATTTCATCGGCCATAGCGACGACCGGATA
The DNA here is from genome assembly GCF_058189395.1 of Psychrobacter sp. CoH-33_TS_01. NCBI lineage: Bacteria > Pseudomonadati > Pseudomonadota > Gammaproteobacteria > Moraxellales > Moraxellaceae > Psychrobacter > Psychrobacter sp. CoH-33_TS_01. Next base: position 66,627 of record NZ_JBVGQI010000003.1, on the reverse strand, counting down.
CTCGCCATTGAAATCAGGCAGATTACTCACTCGGCTGTGGCGCTTGCCTAAGTATCCAGGACCGGTATTGCCGACCACATCGACGGCAGGCTGGGGAAACATGACCCCACCGACCTCATCCAAGCGACCTGTGACTAGGTTTATCACCATGATCAGGTACTGACTTAATAGACCGAAGGCCTGTACCGATACCCCCATGCGGCCATAACAAACAGCGCTGTCGGCCTCACAGAACTCTTGCACCAGACGCTTAATCTCAGCAGCAGGAATACCGGTAATATCGGCGACTGACTCGGCGCTATAGCCGGTAGCAAAAGTCTCAATTTGATCAATCTCTGGTGCCAGAGCCCCTGCTCTATTACGCGCTTGTGCCCTTTTGGCATAACCTTGAGCATAGATTTCGTTGAGCATGGCCAATAATAATAAAACATCGGTCGCTGGCCGAATAAAGTGATGCTCGCTGGCCATTTCAGCGGTCTCTGTGCGCCTAGGGTCAATGACCACCACCTTACCACCGCGGGCTTGGATGTCTTTTAGCTTTTGCCGCATATTCGGCGCCGACATAATGCTGCCGTTAGAGGCCAATGGATTGCCACCGATAATCAGCATATGTTGCGTGCGGTTGACGTCAGGTACAGGGATCCGCAACATATGACCGAATAAGTGCATACACACGATATGATGCGGCAGCTGGTCGATGGACGTGGCGGTAAAGCGGCTTCTGGTGTTGATGCTGCCAAGCAAATGCCGCACCGTCAGCATGCCGCCTAAATTATGTACGTTGGGGTTGCCCAGATAGATACCCACAGCGTTTTGGCCATGCTTTTTTTGTACAGATTTGATGCCCGCTGCGACTTTATCCAAAGCCTCAGACCAGCTGATTTTTTTCCAGCCCTCAGCCGTTCTCTCTACCGGCTGGCGCAGACGGTCCGGATCTTCATGCACATCTTCTAAAGCGGTCGCCTTAGGGCAGATATAGCCCTGCGAGAAAGGGTCTTCTTTATCCCCTTTGATTGACAGCACTTTTTTACCATCGTGCTTGATAACGATGCCACACATCGCTTCGCATAAATTGCAGGTTCTAAAATGGGTTTGTGCTTCAGTAGCGGTAGGCTGTTGCTGCATGGTCGGGCTTCCTTGTCTGTTTTTTCTATAGCTTTGTCTATAGAAATTCCTTTTTATTGACGGGGTGCTTATGCTTTGCTGGCGCTAAAAAAAGAAGCGAATAAGGTATCAAAATTTAGGCTCAATCTATGGATCGCTTGCGACTGCTCATAACGCTGTTGATAGCAGCCCAGTATGAGCTCGTGCACTTGAGCGGCCGCCATATCGACACATAGATGCACCTCGGTACGGCGAAAAGACGCCCCTGCTGCCGTGAGCCCTTGGATGAATATCTCTGTCCACTCGTACTGGATATCATTCATTAAGTGGCCCAAACCTTGGTTTGTTGAGCGTGGTTTGCTCAAAGACTTAGAGGGCAAATCTCGTTGGTCTACCTTGGGACTACAGCACATACGGTCTTCAAGTAGGCGCTGAAATAGATCAATATTCTGCAAGGCCACGGTAAATATCAGCGACAAACAATGCTGACAACGCTGATGAAATTGCTCTTTGCTCAATGTAGGATAATCCTGCAGCATATCGACCCAAGCGCTGCGCATCGGCAATAAATAACTCTCTGTTAATAGCTGCCCTAGCTCTTGTTGCAGCGCCTCTAAGCTCGCAAAATGATTATAAAAACTAGGCTGCGCAATTCCTGCCCCTTGTGTCACTTTATTCATACTCATACCACAAGAGCCTTCCAACTTGTAAAACCTTAGGGCACTTTTTAAGAGGTCACGACGGGTCTTAGCTTTGGCCAACTCTCGCTTCGAGACGGTCGCTGCTGGGGTATGCTGCTTAATAAGGGTTGAGTTAATAGATTCCTGCACTATGTGTCTGCCTTTATGCAATAAGATGATTTACTGGACAAAATAATTTCAGCTATAAGCTTATAGCTATCTAAACTATAAGTCTATAGCTGAGTTTTAAAGGAATATTTAGTCGTTGGAATAGTAGTTGGAATTGATTAAAACTATAGGGTTATTGAACTTAAAATACTTTTAGTTACACCCTCACAGCGGTGTCACTAGTAATGGATTTACTAAAAAAGGTAGCAAGTTACTTTTGTTTAGTGTTTCAATATTTAGTATCTCGCTGTAGCCGCTTGCCGAAGATATAAAATCAATTAAGAATAAAAACTAAAGAGGCATAACTATGACTCAAGTAATAGGCGCCCGTTTAGATAAATCTCCTAAATATCTGCAACCCAATCATCTTGCAGACTATTTATCCCCGCAGCAGAACTATGCTTTGTTCTTAGATATCGATGGCACACTGGCCGACTTTACCCTAAATCCAAAAGACAGCTTTATCCCAGAGAGTACCTTAGCGCTTTTACAGGAGATTCAAAATCGTGGCGTTCAAATCGCTATTGTGACCGGTCGTAGTCTTGCTGAAGCAAAGGCAATGCTATCGCCTCTGCAACTGCCGATTGCTGCCACTCACGGGTTAGAGATAGACTTTGCGGATGATGCCGACTATGACCATGATTATTACAATAACAGCGACAGCGATAAAATTAGTACCGGGCCAGTTGATAGCACCGTGCATGTCGATAGCACTGTGCAGGTCGATACCTGCGAACTTACTGCCATCAAGCAGACCATTCGCCAAGCCTGTCTATCCCATGATGGCTTTACCATAGAAGATAAACCGCATTCCGTTGCCTTACATTATCGGAAGAATCCTGCGTTAGCTGAGGTGGCTGCTGACATAATGGCCCAATCCTTAAAGGACTATCCCAATTGGGCATTAAAACCAGGCAAATACGTGTGGGAGGTAGCTCCCAAAGGGGTTAATAAAGGCAGCGCTATTTTGACCTTGCTGAATAAAATGCACACCAATACTAAGCTAGGCTATGGGCTTTGCCCTATTTTTATTGGGGATGATATTACGGATGAGGCAGGGTTTGCGGCAGTACAGGGAGATAACAGCTCTAATAAAACCAATGGAGTATCAACACTAAATCGTGCTATACCGGTATCACAAAACCCAATAACGGGCCTAGGTATAAAAGTTGGTATCGAGCCAACTTGTGCCCATTATTATGTGTATACTATTTATGAGGTACATTCTTTACTTAAGAGTTTTTTAATATTTATAAAACAATGTGGCGCTTCATCGCTTGACTGAGTAAACACTGCCTCGCCACCGTCAAAAAAATAACGAGATATGTGCTATGAGCCGTTTGATCGTTTTATCCAATCGAGTAAAGCTGCCGTGCCATGATCCTATGGCTGGAGGGCTTGCGGTAGCCTTGCACAATTTATTGCTCTGCAGCTCGGGGATCTGGATGGGCTGGGATGGCACCATCCTCGACACGAAAGGTGGCAAAGATAGCACGAATAATAGCGACTTAGAGTTTGCTAACAATGACTTTGATAGCACTTACAGCAAGTCCTCAGCCAGCACAGCGGGCCAAGCTGCTGATAGTAAAATCACTTATCTGACCACGGCTCTAACGACCTCGCAATATCAGCAATTTTACTGCGGGTTCGCCAATAATGTCCTGTGGCCTTTATTGCACGAGCGTAGTGATTTAATTTGCCAAGCCCCGCAAGATTATGTGGGCTATCAGGCGGTCAACCTGCTGTTTGCGAGACAATTAAAGCAAGTTATGCAACCCGATGATGTGATTTGGGTGCATGACTATCATTTTTTAAGCGTGGCCTATCATTGCCGGCAGTTGGGGATGCGCAATCGCATTGGGTTTTTTTTGCATATCCCGTTTGCCCCTTTAGCGTTTTGGCAACCGCTTGCGCAAAGTGCTGAGCTGATTCACCATCTTGCTCACTATGATATGCTTGGCGTGCAAACGTACCGCGATAAAGCCAATAGCAGCGTAGTCTTCGCACACTATTTAAAAAACTACCTAATAAGCGATGATTACCGGCAAGAAAAGGGAGCAATTGACTATAAAGTGATTAATCGTTTAAAAGACTCACAACCACAGGCTGTGACCACCCAAGCAAATTCTGCTAAGACTAGCCGGTCAGCGCCGCTCTCATTACTCCTTAAGGTAGACTCCAAGTCTGCTGCCCCGCACCTGCTAGCCATTAACGCCTATCCCATCGGGGTTAATGTAGCGAAAATCCAACAGCAAGTCAGTCATTTACCCTCACAAACACTCTGTCACTCTTCAAACCCTATCCAGAAAAATAACGCTATAAAATCTGCTGCTCAACAGATTATTGCGGTGGATAGGATTGATTATTCTAAGGGTCTATTAAAGCGCTTTTCGGCGTATCAGTCTTTTTTGCAGCAGTATCCCCTCTATCAAAATCAACTTAAATTATTACAGATTGCCTGTCCAAGTCGGTTAAGCTTACCTGTATACCAACGGCTTTATGATGAAGTGAGACAAACGGTTAATGAGGTTAATCAGCAATTTATACCTAGCGAGTGTGCAACAGCTAGCTTTATGGCCACTGCTTTAAAAGCCAATACTGTAGAGGCAAGCCATGTAGAGACCAACCACACTGGTAATTCTTGGCAACCGATCACTTATAATGAAAGTGTGTTAAGCCATGCGGCCTTAATGACGGTGTTTTGGCAGAGTGATGTTGGTTGGGTGAATTCGCTAAAAGATGGTATGAATCTGGTTGCCAAAGAATATATTGCGGCGCAAAATCCTGATAATCCTGGGGTATTGTTGTTGTCACGCTATGCTGGGGCATCTGAGCAAATGCAAGCCGCAGTCATTATCGATCCACAAGAGCCTGAAAATATCATTGATGGTTTAAGAACGGCTTTAACGATGCCTTTAGCAGAGCGCAAAACTCGCTATCAACTGTTATTACAGGGGTTGCAACAAGATGATTTACACAGCTGGCAGCAGCGTTTTTTAGAAGATTTGTACGGGCAAAAACAGCCAATAATGCGTAGCCAACGCTTTGCCACAGAGTCATTAACTGACTTGCCGCCCCTATCTTATAAGCACAAGTAAGCTCATATAAACAACTAGGCTCATAAGAATAAGTAGGAACCGTCCGATGTTAGCTAGCAAAAATTCTTTATTACTCAACATTCAAGCCGCTATAACGGCGCTTATAGCCAGTGATGGTCAAACCTTGCAGTCGCTGGTTATGAGTGACAAATTACGCCATGAGATATTAGCCGTTTTAGTGACTTATAGCCCCAAAATCCCTCATCCTGCCCATGGTAGCGCAGATAGTCCGAGCACCTTATACCGCTGGCAAATTTTGGCCTATGTTGCGGGTATTGATTTAACGATTGCCAAATGGTTTGAATCGCACTTAGATGCTTTAAGTATCCTCCATGAGCTGGGCTATGAGCAATCGACTGCAGCACTGTGGGCGATTTGGGCGGCTGAAGGTCATCCCGACCCTATTCGTTATGAGCAAGGCAAAGTTAGCGGCACCAAAGGGTGGTGCTCAGGAGCTAATATGGTGGATCATGGGCTGCTGACCTACCGAGATGATGATGGTCAGTCGCAATTACTTATCGTAGCTATGCAGCAGCCTGGGATTGCAATTGATAATAGCGAATGGCAAGCGGTGGGGATGCAAGCTACCGATACGGCCACAGTGAAGTTTAATCAGGTAGCGGCTAGCAAGGTGGGCGCGCCGAATGCCTATCTGGACCGGGTTGGGTTTTGGCATGGCGCAGCAGGTGTTGCCGCTTGTTGGTATGGCTCTGCAGCTGAACTAGCCGCTTATTTAATCGAAGCTTACCAGCACAAACCTAATGATTATAAAGCCATGTATTTGGGGCAGATTAGCACTGCATTGACTATAACCCAGCAGTATTTTCGTCATATGGCAGAGTTAATAGATACTCAACCACAGGATAGCCATGAGCTCACCATCCGCCAATTAAGAGCCCAAGTTGAACAGACGGCTCGGCTCGTAATAGACACTGTCGGTCAGGCGTTAGGGGCAGCACCATTTTGTCGTAATGCTCATTTCGCCCGATTATCGGCAGATTTAGCCGTATTTATTCGCCAAAGTCATGGGGCTTTCGATAGTCAAAAAATTGGCGAGTTAACCAGCCAGCTAGCCAGCCAAGACGCTAGTGATTCAGCGGACAGCTTGACTGCAACACGGGACAATATATGGCAACTATAGCTGTTAAGCCGTTAGAAACATCTGAGAACCTCCACCCTATTGTTGGTGACCGAGTCATAGAAGGTAATGGTACCAGTTCAGAGACATGGCAAAATTGGCAAGGTTTGCAAGCGTTACCACGATTCAATACAGCTGATACTTTTGCTCCGCAGCGACGCGTATGTATTTTTTCACCGCACCCTGATGATGAGATACTAGGCTGTGGCGGTTTGCTACAGCAAGTAGCGGCGAACGGCAATCCTATCGTACTAATCCATGTGACCAATGGAACGCAAAGCCATCCTGACTCGCAGATTTATCCACCGGAACAGTTGGATAGCATCCGACCACAAGAGAGCCAGTCAGCGCTACAGGCCTTGGGTATTGCACAGCAAGTCACAACTATTGGGCTAGGTTTGACGGATGGCAACGTCTTTAATGAGCAAGCGCAATTTAATGAGCAGTTAACCGCTATCATTCAGCCTAACGATATTTTAGTGGCGCCTTTCGCCCATGACGGCCATCCTGATCATGAGGCCACCGGTCAAGTCGTTGCCGCCTTTGCTAAGCAGCATCAGCTAGCATGTTATCAAGTGTTGATTTGGGCGTGGCATTGGGCAAAGCCTGCTGATCATCGTATTCCTTGGCACTGTGCTACAAGAGTCGATTTGACCACGGAACAAGCCGAGCGTAAAGCTCAAGCTATTACTTGTTTTAAAAGCCAAATTACCGTGGATGAAAGTACCGGTAACCCGCCCATACTATCCCCGCAAACTATCGCTAGAATTAGCCAGCCTTGGGAAGTTTATTTATATGAGTGATACTCGCACAGACGACCAATCTAATATCTATTCAGAAAGCTATTTTGATACGTTATACAGCGGTAATAGTGACCCTTGGCAGTATCAGACCCGCTGGTATGAACAGCGCAAACGCGATATGTGCTTAGCCGTATTGCCGCAAGCTCATTATAGTAATGCTATTGAGTTGGGTTGTGGCAATGGCGTATTTAGTGAATTACTGGCGCAACGGTGTCAGGCTTTGCTTAGTATTGATGGCAATAATAAAGCGGTGCAACTGGCTAGGCAGCGTCTGATAGACACGCCGCACGTTAAGGTCATTCAAGGAATTATTCCTAGTGTCTTATTAAATCTAACAGAGGTGCTCGAGCAAACTTATCCTTCGTCAGAATTACCAAAAAGCTCGCTCACTACTACTCCACTCTTTGATTTAATCGTCATTAGTGAAATTTTATATTATTTATCAGCCGATGATATTGATGAGGTTATTACTTGGATCGGACAAAATCTAGCTGAAGGCGGTACTCTATTGTGCTGTCACTGGCGTTACCCTATTGAAGGCTTTGCGATGACTGGTGAAACGGTACATCAACGTTTTTATAAAGCCTTTAATGGAGCTAATGATGCCAATACTGCCAACTCTAAACCAATGACTTTTACCCAGCAAAGTCAGACAGTAGATAGAGACTTTCTACTGGATGTCTGGCAAAATTCGTCAAAGTCAGTTGCAATGCAAGAAAGCTTGGTATAAAGGGGTATGAAAGTCGATAAAATCACCGCAGATATAAGGCCACAGACAAAGATAGCCATTGTGATTCCCGCTCATAACGAGGAGCTGACCATTACTCAGTGCTTAACCTCGATAAAGAGTGCTATCGAGCAATTGCCTGCAAACATTACGGCGTATCCGTTGGTAGTCTTGGACAGCTGTAGTGATGACACACTGGCGTTGGTAAAAGCGGCGGAAGTCGATTATATAGCTGGTAATTATCGCTGTGTTGGGCAAGCACGCGATGTAGGCATTCGTCATGCTATCGATAACTATAGCGCGACTTGGCTCGCCTGCACCGATGCCGATACAGTAGTGACAGACGATTGGTTGCTGCAGCAAATCGCCCATATTAACAGTCAGCCTACCGATATGATTTGTGGCGTGGTGAGTATTGACAGTTGGGCGCATCTCTCGCCGCAGACGCGCAAAGAATATCTCGCGCATTATCAAGATAAGATGGGCCATCATCATATTCATGGCGCTAATTTAAGCTTTAGTAGTGCGGCTTATGTCGCTGTCGGTGGCTTTGCGCCCTTACCTTGTCATGAAGATGTGGTTTTAGTTGAGCAGTTTGAGAATGCAGGCTATGCGATTACTTGGAGCAATCGGGTGCGGGTGATTACTAGCAGTCGCTTGCAAGCACGGACAAGCGAAGGCTTTGCGGCATTTTTGGTAAAGTTAGAACAGAGCAATTCATCCTAGCTATATTTAAAAATCCTCATAAAATCCTACTTAAGAAATACTTTTAGCAAACTAAGATAATTCAAACCTACTCTAATTTCAACACTCATAGAAAAAGGCCACCAATGCTATTTAGAAATAGAATTGATAGCCTTTTTTGTTTTGTACGTTTTATTTAGGTACTGGTTATTTAGCTGCTAGTCTTAAAGATAGACCATACCAACTTATCAGCCCACTAAAATTTATTCCGTTAATTGCTCACGCAGCGCTGTTTTAAGCACTTTACCGATAGCGTTCCGTGGTAACGAGTCTACGATTTCTAAGCGCTCTACTTGTTTAAAGATGGCCACGCCTTTATCGTCACGCAGATAATTGTTAATAGCCTCTAATTCTACCACCTGATCCTTTTTAGGGACGACAAAAGCACAAACACGCTCCCCCATAATCTTATCAGGGGCGCCAACAATCGCTACATCGGCAATAGCTGGATAAGCCATTAATAAGGTTTCAATTTCTACGGGCGAGATATTCATCCCTCCACGAATCACCACATCTTTTAAGCGACCAAAGTACTCTAAAAACTCTTTGTCCTCGCCGGCAATTCGGAATAAATCACCCGTTTTAAACCAGCCATCCGCATCAAAAGAGCGGGCGGTGACCTCAGGCGCACGCCAGTACCCTGAGAATACTGCCGGTCCTTTAACCCGTAGCTCCCCGATAACCCCAACTTCTAAGATTTCCTCTTCGGTATCAGGATCAACAATACGCGCTTCAAAGCCATCTGTGGTTAATGAACCATCTTTACTTTGCGCAAAAAATCTAGGGAAATAGCGAGCTCTAAGCACAGGGTCAGAGATAACCCCGTACGAGCTCATCAAAGCAGAGCCTTCATTGGAGCCAAAAAGGTTAGTGATGTGTACATCATATTTTTCTTGATAGCCGGTGACCATCCATTCGGACAATGGTGCAGACCCAGAGCCAATAGTTCTTAAGCGGTCAAAGTTGATGCCTTTTAGCATGTCATCGTTTTGCAGTAATAGATTCAGCAATGTTGGTGGCGCTGAAGTATTGGTAATATCTTCATCGCGAATTTGCTGAATAAACAAGCCTAAATCAAAAGGATGATGCTGTACTAATGTCCCACCGTTGATTGCCCAAGCAAAGAAGCAGGTGCCAATACCGGCCATGTTGACCATAGGGAAAGGATTTAGGAAATTAGCGTTGCTCTGTACTTCATTCGCCTCACTAATCAATCGTGCTATAGACAGCCATTCGTTATAACTTCTGGGCACGCCTTTAGGAGAAGATTCTGTGCCTGAAGTCCAGCAAATGGTAAAGACATCGTCTGCGCAGACATTAGCAGTATTAACGGCGTCTGCCACCGCAGCAGCATCGTCATCTGTATAATTTAGCAGCTCGGCTTCTACCACTACCACATCGATGCTGTCATCCACATCACCCAGGCAAAATACTTTTTCCAGCATGGGACTAGCGGCCTGCAAACGTAGAGCTAGCGCAGCGTGATCACAGTTGCCAATACAAGCGGCGGTAATAATAGCTTTGGCATCTACTTGCTGAGCAATGTCTTTAAGCTCATTATCACGGTACAGCGTCGGCACAGGGCTGACAATGATACCTAAGCGAGCACAAGTTAAATAAACAATAGACAGATCAACGATATTGGGCAGCTGTACGATTAAAACATCATCTTTTTTTAGACCATGTCTCGTAAACATAGCGGCATAGCGCATGACCCGCTCTTCAGACTGCTGCCAAGTGAGTCTAGTAGGCTCGCGGCCATAAAGATCCATCGTATTGGGCGCATCAACGAGAGCCATATTATCAGGATGGTCAGCGGTATGCTTTTTGAAGATATCATCTAGCGTGACTTCTTGCCACCAGCCTTTCTCTTTATAGTTTTCGATTCTTTCTTTTGGAATAACAATCATTTATCCACATCCTTATGTCGTTTAAATTTAAAATCAGCACGCTAGCTGGTTGGTTTTTTTAAAGCTTAAAATAGCTGTAATGGCCTTTAAGCCGTCTCCTGCATCATAGCATTGATACAGGAAACGGATGTGCTCTAAAAATTACTGTTGAGATATTTGAATCACTTGTTACGCAATAAATTTTTCTGAATTTTCCCAATAGAAGTTCTAGGAAAATCATCGATGATGCGAAACTCTTGCGGCACCTTAAAATAGGACAAATACTGCTCACAAAACTGCCTTAACTCATCATCTGTAACTTGCTGCCCCTCGTATATTTTAATATAGGCTATAACGGCCTCTTCACGCAGGTGATCGGGCTCACCGACCACAGCGCAAGCTTGTACAGCTGGATGTCCCGATAGAATATTTTCAATCTCCATTGACGAGATGTTTTCGCCTGCTCGTTTAATCATATCTTTATTGCGATCGACAAACCAAATAAAACCGTCGCTATTGATATAGCCATTATCTCCCGTAAACAGCCAGCCATTTTGCAGCGTTTTTGCCGTAGCTTCTGGGTTTTTATAATAGCCTTTCATCAGCGAAGGACCAGTCAATACAATCTCCCCTACAGCCAAAGGGGGCAGCTCTTGTCCGTCTTCATCCAAGATTTTCACCTGATGACCGAGTGCAGCTTTGCCAATGGCGTAGATACCCGTCTTTGGGTCAGTAGGCATCTCTTCGTATAGCGGCGTGACAATATTGGAAGTGATAGATTCAGTTAAGCCATACCACTGGAACAACTTAATGCCAAAACGTTGTTGAAATTTATCAAGGTCATCTACTGTGACTTGTAAACCATAAGCGGCTTGACGAATGCTGTTAGGCTTTTCATTAGCTTGCGCAGGGGACTCTAGCAGCATCTTAATAATAGTGGCTGTTAAGCTGCTCACCGTCGGTTGGTGTTTTGCTACCGTGTCCCAAAACGTTGAGGAGCTAAAGCGTCTTTCTAAAACTATAGTACCGCCACAAACGAGCATGGCCATAGAGGTATAGTATTGCGAGTTAACATGAAACAAAGGTAAAAAGATAAAATAGCGGTCTGCTGGGGTTAATTGCTGATATAGAACAGATGAGTGACCCGCAAATAAGTAATTCTCATGGGTAATCAGTACCCCTTTTGGCTTAGCCGTAGTGCCTGAGGTATACATGATGGCGGCGACATCATCCGGTGTAACCGCACAATCGATGCTATCGTCAGATAATAGCGACAGTTCCTCTGACCAAGTCAAATCGCTATCTTGACAAAAAGCCAAGTTTCTTTGACCTGCCGTTTCGATATGGCGGGCATCAACCAGTTCTTTTTCGTAAATAAAACCTTTGCTTTCAGAATGCTCTAAAAAATAATCTAATTCAGAAGCTGTAGAGGCTGTGTTAATAGGCAGCAGTACAGCCCCTATCGCTCCGCAAGCCAACCAAGCTTCATAAAATAATGGTGAATTACCTAAGAAAACCGCTACGACATCTCCTTTGTTAATGCCTTGTTGTGTCAACCAACGTGCCAGTTGATTCACGCGTTGCAACATCGAAGTGTAGGTGCGGTGACAGTCGCCAAAAATGACAAAATCTTTTTCAGGATGCTTTATGGTTTGCTTTTTTAGCATCGTATAAGTCGTGTGGTGGCCATGCGTTAGCATAAATAAAACTCCTTTTTATTAAGAAATTAACGGAATGACAGTGACAATAACGCCACTTACAATCATTAATAAAACCATCGAAACCAGACAATATCCCCAAATGTCTTTTAACCCGAGTCCTGATAGGCCCAGTGCAGGGAGCACAAAGAAAGGCTGCATCAAGTTGGTTACTAAATCACCAATGGTTACAGTGTTGACGACCGTAGCAATAGGAATACCATAGGCGCGCGATGCCTCTAGCATAATTGGTCCCTGAATTTGCCACTGGCCACCCGCTGAGGGCACAAAGACGTTCACAAGGGCTGCTGATAACATGGACAGCAAGGGAAAGGTATATTCGTTTGAAATAGAAACGAAAGATTGAGAGATGACAGTGATCAATCCTGAGCCGACCATCATACCCATAATGCCGGCATAAAAAGGGAACTGTAAAAGAATACCGGACGCTGAAGGCATACCAGCGGTAATAGCATTCACATAACTTACAGGAGTGCCATGAAGGGCGAGACCCAAAATAATGAAAAAGAAATTTAAAATGTTAAGCTCTAGGTTAAAGCCATTTAACACCACATATTGACCCAGCCACAGCATGCCTAGTGCCACGAGGATATAATTAATAATTTTGCTACGGTCGAGTTTTTCAGCAAAAGTTTTAGCTTCTGCAAATTCTTCTACGACGAAAACATCTACGTCTGCTTCAAAAGGAATCACTTCCTCTGGCTTTGGCATCATCTTGATATAAATAAACAACACTACAGCCAGTCCAATAAGGGCAGTGAGCATTAGGGTTGGACTGAAGATGGTTTGCGACAATGGAATGAGGCCGATTTCCGCTTCAAGCGAGTGACCAGGAGTATTCACGAGTAGCGGCGCAGTGACCGTAATACTGGCCGGTAATACGGCAATAGTACCGGTATAAGAGGCGGCTATTAGAATACGAAAGTCAGCAGTTTTGACATTTTTTGCGACTTCAATAGCGAATAGCGTCCCTAGTACTAGACCAAGCCCCCAACTAAGATAGCCAGCAACAGCAGCGACCAGAATGGTCATGATTAATGCGGACTTCTGTGTTTTCGGTATTGAGGCCATACGTAGCATCAATTTTTGTACAGGTGGGGCTTTAACCAAGGCATAACCCGTGATTAATATTAAAATCATTTGCGTGGTAAAGGCTAAAAAGTTCCAAAACCCGCCATACCAATGGGTCGTCATCTCAGTTACGGTTTGGTTAGTCACCGTTACCCCAAGAATCATAGTAATAAAAGTTAGTAGAATGGCAAAGATAAAAGCATTGGGTAAATAGTTTTCGACCCCAACATTAAAACTTTGTGAGATTTTGCGTAACATGTGGCTGTACTCCCTTCCTTGGTAGGCGCTTACACTCTTCCATGTATAGTGTATGACGGTATAAATTTATCTAAAATTTCCTAATGCTTACTGCGGCTTACCTGATGTAGCTAATAAAATAAATAAAACTTGAAGGCTTATAAATTTTAAACGCACAAATACCGACCAAGTTACTGAAAATTAATATTTTCAATAACTTAGCCGTAATTTATAAAAGTAGATGATAGGTTAGATACGCGTAGAATTACTTTTTTTAAGTTTAACTTTGCTGTTATTTAATAAATAAACTAGGGCTTAACCAATAACCTACTGTCTAGCCAAGATATTAATAACCGCAGTAGCCTCTTCCACCCCATAAATCCCGCCGCCATTTTCTTGAATAGCGATACGTGCTCCCTCTACTTGACGCTTGCCCGCCTCACCACGCAGTTGGGTCACGAGCTCATAGACCTGACCCAAACCTGTCGCGCCAATCGGATGGCCTTTAGATTCTAGACCTCCTGAAGGATTGACAGGGATGCGGCCACCAATCGTCAGCTCGCCAGCTTCAGCCGCTCTACCCGCCTCGCCATAAGCTGTCAGTTGGAGATTTTCCACTTGGATAATTTCGCCCATAGCCGTGGCATCATGCACTTCAGCTACGTCGATATCTTGAGGAGAAACGCCTGCCTTCTCATAAGCTTCAGTAGCGGCAAGCGCAGTAAGGTGGTTTTTATAATCCTCAAAACTACGGTCTGAGCTTGAGCGCACCACACTGCTTAATAGTTTAACAGCACGGCTGGCCTCACCTTTCAGGCGCTTTAAGCCTTCGGCATTACATAAGACGGTAGCCGATGCCCCATCAGAGATTGGCGCACACATCGGTAGGGTTAAGGGATAGGTAATCGGCGGCGCTGCCAACACTTCTTCTATCGTATAAGGGCGTTGATATTGTGCTAGCGGGTTGTGTACCGAATGGGTATGGTTCTTCGCACAGACCGCCGCGATTTGCCTTTGCGTGGTGCCAAAGGTAGTCATATGTTGGCGGCTAAAAGCAGCATAGACATCCATAAACATAGAGTATGGTTTAGGAGATTGCGAGCCTTCAGGGCATTCGAAACCTGCACCCATAGCCAATAAAGTATCGCGGTTATCCTCTACGGTACTGACATCCCAAGCCGAGTCAAAAGCGGCAAACATTTTCGCTTTATCCTCATTAATCATCTTCTCAGCGCCTACCGCGATGGCGATATCACACGAGCCACTTTTAATAGCCATCGCCGCCAGATGCAAGGCGGTGCTTGAAGACGCGCAAGCCCCTTCGATATTAAAGATAGGGATACTTTGAAAGCCCATCGAGCGTAACGCCACCTGACCAGGAATCATGTGTTGACCCTGCATAAAACCGATGACACAAGAGGCAAAGTAAGCTTGCTTGACTTGGTCTAATTCCGCACCGGCATCGGTCAACGCTTGCTCTACCGCTTCACGCGCCAAATCTTTATAACTGCGCTCTATATGACGGCCAAACTTGGTCATGCCGACGCCTGCGATATAAATGTCATTCATAAGTCATTCCTTAGACTAATTGTAGGGCGTAATGGTTTATTGATTACTATAGGGTTGTGAGTATTTTATTTTGAGTAGTAGGTTTTAACTACTACCACCTGCATAACAGCGCTGTCATTAAGCAATTTTACGGCTCGCATTCCAGTATTTTTCCCGCACTTTTCTACGTAGCACTTTGCCCACCACACTAGTAGGAATGTGCTCAACGATAAGAATAGTTTTGGGTGCCTTATACTTGCCAATCAGACTTTTCACATGAGTAATCAGCTCAAACTCTGTCAGGCTCACGCCCTCTCTAAGGATAACTTCAGCATGGACAGCCTCCCCCCATTCTTCATGAGGGATACCGACCACTGCAGCCAGTAACACATCGGCATGGCTATTGAGCGCAGACTCGACTTCATTGGCATAAATATTAAAGCCACCTGAGATAATCATGTCTTTTTTACGATCTACGAGGTAGATAAAACCCTTATTGTCCATATAACCCAAGTCGCCCGACTTCCAAAAACCATTGTGAAATTCTTCAGCCGTCAGCTCAGGCAAATTGAGATAGCCTTGGCAGACACTGCGCGAGCGTACCCACAGTTCGCCCGTCTCACCCTGCGGCAACTTATTGCCTTCGCTATCCACGATAATACACTCGACCCCTGGAGTGGGCTGACCGGCAGAGCCCAATCTTACTTCATCCGCTTCTGTTCTGATGATATGTTGCTCGGTACTCATATTAAAGGCAAAGCCAAAATGCTCGGTAGAGCCATAGCCTTGGATAAAGATATTACCCAACTTTGCCTGCAGCAATTTGAGCTTGCCAGGGCTCATAGGTGCAGCGCCATACAACACATATTTAAGTGTGCTGAGATCAGACTCAATCTCTAGCAGACGATATAGGATGGTCGGTACTAGGAAAGTTAGCGTGGCTTTTTCTTGGGCAATATTATCGCAGTAAGCATTTAAATCTGGGCTATTCTGCGTGATAGTACAGCCGCCCGAATATAAAGTCGGTAATACCAACATACCACTACCATGACTAATAGGGGCGACATGAATACACCTTGGAGAGTCGGCCCACATCGCCTTATCATCAAAAGCAAAAGCCGTATCACGGCAGCTAAACCAATTGTCCATACTATACATGGCTGGTTTACCCTTACCCGTCGTGCCGCCAGTAAAGCGAATCAACGCACAATGCTCACGATCGTCTAGTTCAATATCAGGATTATTATCAGAGGCTTGCGCTACCAATTCCCAAAAATAATGCACCCCGTCGAGCATCTCTTCTGGCTTGTCCATCACAACGATAGTGACGCCCTGCGCTCTTAGCATGTCATAGTGGGTGGTCAAGAGAGCCGTTTCTATAAAGGCAACTTTGGCATTAGCGGCGGCCACTTGCCAAGTGTGCTCTTCTAGCGAGTCTCTGAAGTTGGTAAAGGCACCCGTAGCGCCGCCCTTAAAAATAGTGGGGGCATGAATGAGAGATAGGTTGTCATTATCGAGAATATTGATAAAGCAATCGCCAACCCCTAGCCCCAAATTGACCATCATATTGACGATTTGGTTGGTTAATAGGTGAAATTCAGAGAAAGTATATCTGCGATTGCGCTCTATATTGACTATGGCCTCACGCTCGCCATAACGCTGTGCCAATGCGGCCATATGATTGCTGAAATTGATAATCATGGTTATCTTCCTTGATAAGTGCCTTGGGTCTACTATAAAAAACCCTGCTATAAAAAGCTCTTGCTATAAATCGTTCTGTCTTACTAATTAAGCCAATTGATAGTATAAAACCCCAGAGGGCTCGTCCGTCTTACAAATAACCTCTCCGGTATTCACTAAATAAGTAATGTGGGCAAAGGTCTCTTCCAGTGCCATACACCGGGCAAACCCTTGTTTTTTCGCCCACCCTAATACCGAAGCCAATTCATTGACCGTACGCCATTGCTCGAGACTGCCCCGTAATTTTTCTAACGAGGTTTGATGGTGTTGCAACACTTCACGAACGCGGTTTTCGCCGTGATAAAAAGGCTTATTATGCGCCGGTAAAATCTGGGCTTTAGGATTAATCCAGGCCAACATATCGGTAAGCCCTGCTAGCCACCCTGCTAATGGGTCTGCCTCTTGACTTAGATAATTGATACCGACATAGGGGGTGATATGCGCGATAATTTGATCCCCGGCAATTAAGACTTCTCCGGAAGCTTTTTGGAGACACAAGTGCTCAATAGAATGGCCTGAACTGGACCACAGCTGCCAGTCTTCACCACCGATTTCTAGCGTATCGCCAGACTGCACGATAGTGACGTCAGTAGGTAATGGACCAAACATCTTATCGACATACTCCCAGACGGACTCTAGACTTTGCATATCTTCTGCTGACGCTGCCAACTGGCTATAAAAGGCAGGCAAGCCACTGTAATTCTTGGCACTGCGATATTGATTTTCTAACTTTGCTTGCGCCATTTCTTGGGCAGAGATATATAGCGGCGCTTGACAGTAATCCTGCAACCACCCTGCCAGCCCAATATGATCTGGGTGAGAATGGGTGACTAAGATGCCGGTAATGGTAGAAGTTTCAGGTAGGTTTGCGAGCAAATTTCGCCACAGCTCACGATTTTCATCGGAGGCCGGTCCAGTATCAATGACAAACCAGCCGTCCACATCCCTAATGAGATAGATATTGATATGATCGAGCTTGCTAGGGATTTTAAAGCGAGTCCATAGCACCCCATCACTGACGGCCAACACCTCACCAAACCCTGGTGCTTTCATATAGCTTCCTTGCTGCTTGTTCATACGCTTACCTTGTATTGACTAACCTATTCCTTTTGCTTACAGCTTGACTTATCTAGCCTGCAAAATAGTTGCCGCATCCAGACGAATATAACGGCCATTCATATAGCTATTTTCGATAAGAAAAGCGCAAGTAGAGGCAAATTCTTCCATATTGCCCATACGCTTAGGTGCTTCACACATAGCAATCAAGGCTTCGCTAACTTTAGGATCGAGCGATTCAACCATAGGGGTGGCAAACATACCCGGAGCAATAGAGTTAACGCGAATCCCCAATTTGCCAAACTCACGCGCAGCAGGCATGTTAAGACCATTGACCCCAGATTTTGATGCGCCATAAGCGCTCTGCCCAATTTGCCCTTCCCAAGCCGCACCAGAAGAGACGTTGACGATGACGCCGCGCTCGCCTTTTTCATCCGGCTCATTCAATGCCATCTTTTCTGCACATTTTGACATGACGGTATAAAGACCAATCAAATTTACGTTAATCACGGCTTTAAAATTCGCTAACGCCGAAGCTTTGCCTTCTCTATCTAGAATCTTTGCCGGCGCAACAATACCTGCCGCATTAATATCCGCATGGATAGCCCCAAACTCGGCCATGATAGCCGCCATAGCGTTATCAACGTCTGCCTCTATAGTTACGTCTGTCCGGCAGAACATCGCCTTATCATCGCCCAACTCAGCAACAGCAGCGTCACCCGCTTCTTGATTCATATCTAATAGTGCGACTTTAGCGCCTTTAGTACGCACCATATATTTCGCAGTAGCTAAGCCCAATCCTGAGGCACCCCCACTGATAACGACGACTTTATTGGTTAAATCCATGATTCATTCCTTTGTATCTGTTTATCTGACTGTCTATGTTTATATATTTAGTAATTAATCATAAGACGGTTAAAAATTAATAACCGCGAAGCAATAGACTAATACCCACGAAACTCTGGTTTACGTTTTTCACTAAACGCTTTTAAACCTTCCTGCATATCGTATGAGCGCATATGTTGACGGAATAATACTTGCTCTTGTTGTAACGCATCATCTCGAGATTTATCCGCAGTGGCATTAGCGACCACTTTCATTCTTTGCAGTACTATCGGGCTTTTATCTGCGATTAATTCTGCCAACTTCTGCACCTCTTCCTGTAAGCTATCTGGACTGACGACTTTATTCACAAACCCATAGCCCATCATCTCTGTTGCAGATAGCGTCTCGCCAGTGAACAATAGATATTTAGCGACATTTAGTGGGATTAATCTCGGCAATACCGCCGCACCACCCGCCCCAGGATAGACGCCAAAATTCGCATGCGCATCGCCGATTCGCGCAGTATCCGCAGCTATCACGATATCAGCACACATAGCCGTCTCTAAGCCACCTGCCATAGTAATACCATTAATCGCAGCAATAACGGGCTTCGAAAAGTTGCGCAAGACATCGAGCACATTGACCGTTAAGCGATCAATAAAGTCTGCTTCACCGGCAGGCGTATTGTTTGAAGCTAAGATTTCTTTCAGGTCAGCCCCAGCACAAAAAGCTCTACCATTGCCAGTAATTACTAAAACTTTGACGCTGTCATCTGCAGCGATTTTTGGTAATAAGGCTTCATACTTATCCAACATCGCCAAGTTAATAGCATTCATAGCGGCTGGTCTATTAAGGGTTAGCCAAGCGACTGGCCCTACTTGTTTAAATTCTACCGTGTTGTTTTCCATGTCTTTTTCTATATTAGTGTCCATTGGGTATGCTCCTATTGACGGTATTTTTTAAGGTACTCTGCCCTTGAGTAAGCGTTAGCACCGTTATCTATTAATAATTTTATCGGACCCGCTTATCTAAAAGCTTGAATGCCTGTCAGCGAACGCGCTATCAATAATTTTTGGATTTCGGTAGTACCGTCTGGGATGGTGCCGATGATGGCCTCACGAGCTAAGCGCTCCACGATATACTCTTTGGTTACGCCATTACCGCCATGAATCTGCACGGCATCACGGCAAACTGTAACCGCCATTTCGGTGCTATACCATTTGGCCATGGCACACTCTTTATCACAGCGAATGCCCTGATCAATCATGGCAGCCGCTCTCAAGGTCAATAATCTGGCCGCATCTATTTTGGTGGCCATATCCGCAATTTTAACGGCTATCAATTGATGACCCGCGATCAGCTTACCGTGTTGAAAACGCTCTTGGCTGTACTTAATCGACTCTTCCATCGAGCGACGCGCAATAGAGTAGCCCCATGCCGCCATATGGCAGCGCGCCCGCTCAAAGGTTACTAGGGTATTTTTCAAGCCAGAGCCCAACTCGCCCATAGTGTTACTCACAGGGACCCGCACATCACCAAAGAATATTTGCGCCGTTGACTGACCGTTTAGCGCCATTTTTTTGATACCGCGCAC
Source organism: Psychrobacter sp. CoH-33_TS_01 (assembly GCF_058189395.1). Lineage (NCBI taxonomy): Bacteria > Pseudomonadati > Pseudomonadota > Gammaproteobacteria > Moraxellales > Moraxellaceae > Psychrobacter > Psychrobacter sp. CoH-33_TS_01. The sequence continues at coordinate 46,487 of NZ_JBVGQI010000003.1, read as the reverse complement.
CTCAATGCCTGGCGTGGTCATATCGACTAAAATATGGGTTAACTCCCCTTCTCCCGTCTTGCAAGTACAGATAAAAATATCCATATGCTCGCCGTTAGAGATCCAGGTTTTTTCGCCATTGATAATCCAATCGTCGCCATCACGTACTGCCCGGGTTTTCGCGCCAGCCACATCCGAGCCAGCATCGGGTTCAGACACGCCAATACCTATGAATAAATCTCCTGACAGCAAACCAGGCACATACTTCTCTTTGATATGCTCTGGCGCATTTCTAATTAACATATCGGCACCAGAGACATTAATTAGGATGGGCAAGGCCAAATCTATCGAGCTGACACCGACCTCTTCCCAAAGTAATAAATGCGTTACCCAGTCCAAGCCTAAGCCACCCCACTTCTCCGCAAAGGGCGCTCTAATTAAGCCGTAGTCTGTCAAAGTCTTGATAACTCCCTTTAACATCTCTTTAGGAATAAAGCCTTCCCCGTGAGCTCGCAGCTTTGGTTCAATCTCGTTGTCTAAAAATTTACGCAAGCCCTCAGTGGCCAGTTTCTGTTCTTCTGTCATTAATAAACTCATGGCGTCCTTTCCTAATTGCGTCTGCTCAGAAACCTTATTAATACAGGCTTCTATAGATATAAAGTTTTATTTATAAAATAAGGATAATTCAAATTATCCTATGCTATACTTCATAAAACCTTGCTTTAATAGTATCCCTGCGAATTATATTAGGCAGTTCTATTGGAAATAGCAATGGACAACCAATTAAAGATAATTATTATTATCCTTAAATACTATTAAGATAAACAACGACAAAGGGATGAAGATGACCATAGATAAAGAATTGCAGGAAAAAAAGGCAAAGCAAGCGTTAAAGCCCCTTTCGGCTATGCGACCTGCTACTTTAAATAAACTTGAGAAAGCCGTGTTGTTGTTATTCTCAAACCATGACCCCACTGAAGTCAGTATGATTCAAATAGCCACTACGGCGAATATGTCACTGAAAACACTATATAAATACTTCGGTGACAAACAGACCATTATCTATACGATTTTGAATCGAGTGTTGGGTCGCTTAGCGGTGCGGATGATTGATCATTTGCAGGGTATTGATAGCGTTCGCGACCGTTTGCGGAAAACGCTTTGGGTGTTCTTTGACTTCATTGATAAGAGTCCGGATGCCATGATGCTGTTATCGACGGCGGTTCCGGCCTCGCGCTATCGTGAGATTGATATTTATGATAATAAAGAATTGGTCGATGGTTTTATGCAGGTATTAGGAGACGGCCAACGCGAAGGCATTTTGAATAATACAGTGCCGTTGTACACGTTATTTGATGTGTATATAGGCTTTATCACCCGTATAGGTCTGATGCATATTATCCGCAGAAACCCCGATCCCTTAAATGACCGCTTTGATGAGCTATTCACTATTTTATGGGGCGCGATTAAACAGCCAGATGCTTAATAATTGCCACTACTAAGCTACTCTAGCCAGCGAGCAAACCACACTTTTACATTGAAAATTTTTGCCCCAAAACTTTCTATACCCAACAACAGGGAATCACCATTATGACCACCTCCCAACCCCCACTAAGAATAGACATCGTCTCAGATGTTATGTGCCCTTGGTGCATCATCGGTTATCGCCAGTTGGCTTTAGCTTTAAAGCAGACCAATACGCCGCATGAGATTCATTGGCACCCGTTTGAGCTCAACCCAAACATGCCTGCTGAAGGGCAAAACATGCGTGAGCACATTGTTGAAAAGTATGGCAGTAGCGTCCAAGAATCAGAAGCCAGTCGCGACAAGATGACGGCCATCGGTAAAGAGCTCGGTTTTGATTTCCGCTTTACGCCTGATATGCGCATGCACAATACCTTTAACTTGCATCAACTGCTGCATTGGGCAGAGCAACAAGGGCGTATGCATGATTTAAAAATGGCTTTATTTAGCGCGCACTTTACCGAGCAGCGTAATCTATCTGACAATGAAGTCTTAGCAGATATCGCAGCAGAGATAGGCTTAAATCGTGAGGAGGCATTGGCCGTATTAACCGAGCGACGCTTTGCTCAAGAGGTACGCGAAGAAGAACGACATTGGCAGCAGCAAGGTATTCAAAGTGTCCCTGCCGTTGTCTTTAATAACCGTCATTTGGTTAGCGGTGCGCAAGGGGTGGAAAACTTTACCCTTATCCTAAACCAGTTGGCGCAAATGGCTAATGATGAGGCTGACAAGTAAAGTCACAACTTACTTGCTGCTCATTTACTAGACTCAATAACAGTGTGGGCTTATGCGCTTGCTAGTCATTGATTTTACTAAGTAAGCGCTGACAACGCTCAATCACTGGCGCATCGACCATATTGCCGTCTATTTTAAACACGGCTTGCCCGGTGCGCTCATATTCTGCCACTACCCGCTTAGCAAAGTCGATTTCATTATCGGATGGGCGTAAGGCAGTTTGGACAGTAACGACTTGTTTGGGATGAATACATAGCATGCCGGACATACCCATCTGCGACCACAATTGTGCTCTTTGCGCTAGCCCTTCACTGTCACTAAAGTCAGGATAGACGCTATCGATAGGGGCTAGCAAGTTATGGACTTTGGAAGTGAGAATCATCTGATAGCGAATCTGATTAGCGATAATATCGGCTGCCGGCGTGCCTACTTGTACCTGCATATCGTTGCATATATCTAAAAAGCCATAGCTAAAGGCCACAATGCCTGCAGCTTTGGCCATAGCGTCAATATGATATAAGCCTATGACGCTTTCTATTTGCGCTATTACAGGCAGGCCAGTCGCCTGATAAATATGCTCAATATCCTCTGCGCGCTCAGCTTTGGCTAATAGAATCCCTGCTAGCTTAGGCAGCCGCTCACATAGCTTGATGTCCTCTGTGAACTCTGGACTGCTGGCTCTATTAATACGTACCCATACCGGTTGATAGTCACTACTATCATGATAGCTCTGTAAGTCGAGACGCGCTTGGGGCTTATCTGCGAGTGTCACTGTATCTTCTAAATCGACAATCACTGAGTCAGCGTCACGGTCAAAAGCTTTAGTTACCAACGGCATATTAGTGGCGGGGACAAATAACCACGTGGTCTTATAGGCTAAACTGGCAATGACCGCTTGCGGGACATTTCGGCTGGGACTAGCGGGTGTATTCATACTCTATATCCTTAACTATCAGGGGTAGACTTATGCTATTAACGCCCCGTCCAAACCGCAGGTCGCTTAGCAATAAAAGCATCAATACCCTCAGCCACATCGTCTGCCATCATATTCTCTACCATTACTTCTCTAGCGAAGTCATAAGCATCTGGCAGGCTCATATCTAATTGTTGATAGAACATCTGCTTGCCCGTGGTTACCGCTACAGGCGATTTCGAGACTATAGCATCGACTAAATTCTGTAGCGTAGCGTCCAACTGCTCAGCGGGGGCTACGCGATTGATTAGTCCCTGCTGCATAGCTTCTTGCGCATCGATGAACTCACCTGTGATGAGCATCTCAAAGGCTTTTTTGCGCGATAAATTGCGACTGACCGCGACGGCTGGCGTAGAGCAAAACAGCCCAACGTTAATACCAGAAGTGGCAAACTTAGCTGTATCGGCAGCTACTGCTAAATCACAAGCCGCGACCAACTGACAACCGGCAGCAGTGGCAATACCTTGCACTTTGGCTATGACCACTTGCGGCATGCGGTTAATGGTGAGCATCATTTGGCTGCATTGATTAAATAAGGCATCCTGAAAAGCTCGGTCGGGGGTCGCACGCATCTCTTTAAGATTATGCCCGGCACAAAAAGCTTTGCCATTGGCTTGAATCACGACCACTCGAATACCGCTATCAGCAGCGATAGTGTCGAGCTCAGTTTGCAAGGCGGCTAAGACCTCGACAGACAGCGCATTAAACTGTTTGGGTTGGTTTAACGTGAGGGTCACGACTTGGTAGTTATGCTCTCTGATGACCAAAGGTTGATCGGCATTATCAATTGATGTCGGTGTAGATACGGGCGTGGAATTTGTAGCAGCTGTGGTATTAGAGTTAGGCGTGGTCATTCGTCATCCTTAACGAGGGTTAGTGAAATCTGGGGTGTTTTTATAGTATAGCAGTTATATATTTTTGGGCTAGCGACAGCCTGAGAATGACGTTTCTTATTCAATAAAAAGGGCACCTAACCGTTTAAGTTAAATGCCCTATATTAAAAAATTATTATCAAATTAACAGTTACTATCCTATTAAAGCATTGGCATAACTTCATTCCCACTATCAGCTACCGAGTCTATTTCGTCTGCGATTGCTGTTACGGTGCGAGTCATAGTATATAAGTTGCTCACCGGTTGAGCTGAAGATATCGGATGAATATTAAGCTTAGTCAATTCACCTACTAACTCTTCTATGATGGCTTCTTTATGCATTACGAAAGTCGAGGCAAAGCAACGCCAAAATCTCCAACCAGCTCTCTCTAAAATCCGTTGCCTATTGATATCGCTTTCCCACTTATCAGGACCATGATAACGATCGCCATCACACTCGATAGCCAAACTATTATCATCTTCACCCTCAACCACCATATCAATGCGATACTGTCCAACCTCTACCTGAGGAATAACGCGATATCCATGCTCCGTCAATATATCAAAAACCTCTTCTTCAAAAGGGGACTCGCATTTACTACGCAGGCTCTCCACTTGCTCTTCATCGTGCAAATAGGGCTGCTGAAAATGTCTAATCAATTTAGCACGATACACATCTGCCGAACTTAACTCATCTAATTCGATACTACGCACCAAATACATTCTATCTCTTGCTCTCGAAGCGGCGACATTAATACGTTGAGCAAAGGACTCTTTCGTTTGTGCAAAGGCGTCACCTGGCGACACTATTAGCGACAGAAACATAATATCTCGCTCTTTACCTTGAAAGGTTCTAGCGTCTCCACAAGCTATATCAAATTCAGTAATTGTTTTTTCGCCCAACTCGCGACTTAACATTTCCATAATTTCACGAGCTTGTTCGTTGCCTAATAAAGAAACCACCCCGATAGTTCTTCCTTTATAAATAGGATCTTCTACTATAGTACGAATCTCATCAACGATAAATCGAGCTTCAGGTGGATTAATTTTCCTATTATTTCTATAGCCATCCGTCACATGCACATCAATCAAAGGCGGATCTAGTCTTTCTGAAACTTTAGGTTTGCGTAGTGGCTTGAGCTCATGGTCATAAAATTCACGTTTAGAGAATTCAATAATTGGCGGTGCACAGCGGAAATGCTCTTTAAGCATTACCGCACTTCCAGCAAAGACCACTTTAAATAAATCGTATATAGATCTCTCTGGGGTCATCTGCGAGCGATAAAGATCGACTTGATCTGTCAAAAATTGATTCATCAAATCTTGAATCTTTTCTTCCTTTAAACCTACAGCATCAGGAGAAACCTGTTTATCATCCCCTACTACTAATACCTTTTTCGCCCGCATAAGCGCTGGTAAAGCGGTTAAATCAGACTGTGAGGCCTCATCAATAATCACCAAATCAAAACTACCGAATTCAGCCGGTAAAGATTCACTAATACGATAATGGGGCATAATCCAACAAGGGATAGCGGCGCTTGCCCGCTCGGATGCTTCTTGCGCTTCTCTGCGATAACGTGGAGCGCGTTTACCCGTTCCTTTACCAATCCGGACGATAGCCGCACGATATTTTTCTAGAGCTGCTCTCACATCCGGAGTAGCATTCTCCGCCAAGTGCAACCAAGTTCTCTTAGTAATAACCTCTTGATAAAGTCGAGCTAACGTACTTTCCAGCTCTTTACGTTTACTAGCCAGCTCTACCAACTCATGGCGAGCATCAATATGATTAACAAAGCTAACTAAACGATTCAATCGCCATACTTGTCGCCAGTTATCAGGTAATAACTTGTCTTCAGTGGCTAAGACTGGCTCAGTACGAAGTTTATCCGCCCACTTTATCGCTCCTGAATTTTCAATGGCTTTGGTCACTTCGTTAATAACTTGGAAGTCATCGGCTAAATCATGAATATGTTGTAGCTCGCCTATTAAACCCAACCACTCCTTTTTAATACTTTCCTCTGACACCTTATCATTGCCAATTTCATAGTTAATAAAAGCGTCAAACTTACTAGTGATAGCGCCCGTTTTTCCTAGTAAAACGTTGCTTAGGTTTTCCTGCAATAACTGTATTTTCGATAAAGAGTGCTTGGTTAGGTGTTGTTGCAGCGTTTTTTCAATAGTAGCTATAGCCTGTAAAGAGTAATTATCCTCTTTGCTTAATGACCAGCTTGGCAAAATCGATTGTAGAACTGCTTGTATTTTCTGCTCCAACTGGTAACTTGAATAAAGTGTCTCGATGAGCTCAATTGACGACTTTAAGGATGACAAGCTTTCAGCTTTAGGGTCAAATACAGGTAGTGATATCTCATCAGTTAAGGCATTCCATCGAGTAATAAGTACTTTTGCTGCTAGCCTAAATTCAATAAAAGCGTAAACATGTTGCCAATCTTCAATAGTGACGGCTTTAGCACCTAGCACTTCAATTTTATCTAATAGCTGTTTTTCAGCTTTTTTACCAAACCAACCTGCTAAACCAAATGGCTTCTTATCCTCAGATAAATCTTTCACAGCTTGTACTAACTCAGCATTGTTATCAAAATCTTGAGGAAGGCTAACCGGCTTAGTAATAAAGCTTGTTCTTTTGGCTAATAATTCATCAATCTCTGCTTTTAAACCAAAGAAATACTGAATAACCTCTGTCTTATTTTTATCATAAAAACACTGTTTTAATGATTGTAACCAAGGTTGTTCGGCTGTATTGATTGCATTCAATAGAGATTCTATCTGATGAATATCAGGAAGCGTGTTTTCGATAGACTGAATAGTGGTTATATCATTGTTAGCTAATGGCGGTAGCACACCTTCACTCTCAGCCTGCTGTAAATCAGCAAGTTGCATCAGGTTAGCGTGCAGCTCCATAATTTGAGTTACAACTGGAAAGTCATCAAGATAAGGAATAGGTTGGTTTAAGTAGTTCAATTTATCTTTGATACTACCTCTAGCCTTCTGTAGGCTGACAATATCAGCATTTGCAAATTGTGGTTTGAACTTATCATCTATTCCTAAGCTATCAGGAAACCAACTGATATTCACCTGTTCAGAGACGACTTCTTTTGCGGCTTCAAGTGGGGTTAAATGCTCATTATCAATAATAACATCTTCAAGATTTAGCCTACCCCATTGCTTTATAGCTGTATCTGTAACCGCTAAATTTGCGTGAGTTTTATCAATCTCTTCTTCCACTTGATTAATGATGGTTTGGTATTTTTTACGATCTATACTAGAGACTTCGCTCGATATTTTTCTTATAGAGGATTCAAATTGCTTTATCGAATCAGTTTCACTACTCAGTAAACTAACTGCAAGAGGTTGTATTTTTTCAGGTAGCTTCTCTTGTAGTACTGATAATGCCGGGTCTTTCATAGAAGTTACTAGCACACGCTTACCAAGAGCTAGGTAGTGACAAATAACGTTAGCAATAGTATGGGTTTTGCCTGTACCTGGCGGTCCCTGAACGACTACGCCATCATAGGCTTGTAGCATCTGAATGATTCGAACCTGTTCATCATTATAAGTCTTAGGAAAATATAAATCATTCGTCCTACTATGGCTATTATCACTACCTGTTACTGCAGAAATACCACGATAAGCCGGTAACACTACCTCTCTATTGAAAGTATCGGGCTCAGTCAAAATAGCAGCTAATACCCCAGATATATTTTCAGAGGACATATCTTGTAATTTATCTATAAATTTTTCTAAATCCTGTAGTAAAAATCCATCACTTCTTGGACGTGCCATCAACACCCAAGTATCAGTAACGATTAGATTATCAGTAACCTTAGGTAGCTTTCTGTCTTCCGTAGTTTCATAGTCTGGTTGATTAGGCCAGTACATTCCTGAGGGGTCTATTAGTGAAGCAGCTGAATTTAGAATTGGCGCATAACTACTTACTTTAAAAGGACTAAAAGATGACTCTTCATTTTTAAAGAACAACTTGCTGGTCTCTACTACATCGACTAGATTTGGCAAGTCCATGTCAGAAAATGGTTCGGTTTCTAACTTTACTGGTGACAAGCTCGGTTTCACTGATAAAGCCATAGTGTCTTTGTCTAAGAATATCTCTACTGCTTGAGTGAGTAACGGATATTGAATGATGTCTGTCTCTGATTTCTTCCATAAGGACATCCCTACGCCCCATACTAGCTCTAGCTTTGCGTCGGCTAAATTTCCTTGCAACTCTTTAGAAAGCATAAATAAATCAGAATAAAGCTTAATAGTTTTTCGTCTTTGTTTCTCTTCTTCTAACCACGGTTGCCATTTAGTTTTAACATAGCTAGTCAGCGCTTCTTCAATAGACTTTTTATCAAAAAATTCTATTAATTCTACATATTCGAGCGCTTCTTCAGCCTCAAGCATCTCATCATTCTGGCTAGACGAGTCATCATTAGTTCTTATAGTTAATAAATTAGGATTTTCATGTGGGAATACTACCCCTAAATCTAATAGGCTAGACTTCAATACTCGCTCTTTAAGCGTAGGCGCCTGATTAAATTTATGACTAAAGGCTATCCATAGTTGTAAAACCTTATTTTCTGGCAGTGGCGCTGAGCGTTCATGTAAACGTTCGATATACAGCCAAGTTTCATCATCTGTGTCCACACCTTGGTTAAATCTCACCCCTGGTAGACCCTGCACTTGCTCCTCTAACTTCGTAAAATAAGTATGCTGAGAAATATTAGTAATTGGGTTTTTACCCATTATTAAGGTTTGTTGCGTAAATTTTATTAGTGCAGATAATCTGTCTTTTTGCATACTCATAATGAAGTTTTTCCGGCTTAACAAATAGGTAAATATGATCGTTTTAATAGTCAGTAATATAAGTAATAGAGTTCAAATTGACTATTATTTAAGTTAATTCAATAAAAATTATAAATTCAGTATATTTAAAAAAATTTTTCTATATATAACTGAACAATTGTATCACTAAATATAGGAAATTGAAGAGAATTATAGATTTATACAAGTCGTCAAAAATCTCTGAAAATAGTTCCAAAGTTAACCATCAGTAACGGAATGCAAAGGCCAGATGCTATACAATCCGCGCTTGTTTTTAAAAGCTATTATTATGACTACCTCAACCCCCTCGCTAGACCCTACCGAATTTACGCCTGACCCTAATGCAGGCCTGCCCATCTGGAAACTGCTCGTCTTTACCCTCGCCGGTTTCTTAACCATCATGACCGAGACCATCCCCGCCGGACTGCTACCGCAAATCAGTGAGTCTTTAGGCGTGTCTAAAGCCTTGGCCGGTCAGTTGGTAACTTTTTATGCACTTGGCTCGGTATTAGCGGCCATTCCCATCATTGCAGCTACCCGCAGTTGGCACCGCCGCACCTTATTTTTGACCGCTGTTGGTAGCCTATTACTGTTTAATATCATCACGTCGTTAGCCAGTCACTACGGGGTTATTATTGGCGCACGCTTTGCCGCGGGTATGGCTGCAGGGGTAATCTGGGGGCTATTCCCCGGTTATGTCTTACGCTTAGTACCCGATCATTTGCGCGGACGGGCTTTAGCAGTCGCCGGGGTCGGTCAGCCTATTGCGCTGGCGATTGGCGTACCCCTAGGGACTTGGCTAGGTATTTTATTTGATTGGCGCGGTGTTTTTTGGATTATGTCGGCGCTGACCCTATTGCTGCTCGTCTGGATTGTCTTGACCATCCCTGACTTTAAAGGCCAGTCCGAGGAGCAGCGTATTTCCGTTTGGCGTATCTTTGTGATTCCCGGTATTCGCCCTGCGCTAGTGACGCTATTTATTTGGATTCTGGCACACAATACTTTATATACCTATATTGAGCCTTTCTTAAGCTCGGTCGGACTGGCGCATCGTGTCGATGCATTGCTGCTGCTGTTTGGCGTGTCTGCCATTGCCGGTATTTGGCTCACTGGTTTGCTAATAGATCGCTTTTTGCAGGTGCTGATGCTAGCAAGTTTAAGTCTGTTTGCTATAGCGGCTTTACTACTGGGTATAGCGGGCGGCTCTACTATTAGCGTCATCATTGGTATCGCTATTTGGGGACTGACCTTTGGCGGCGCACCCACACTACTGCTGACCGCTTTAGCTGGTGCTGCGGGTGACAATGCCGATGTGGCGCAGTCGATGTTTGTGACCATCTTTAATCTGGCTATTGCTGCGGCGGGTGTATTTGGCGCAGTATTACTACAAAATATAGGCGCGATGTCCTTACCTTGGGCAGTTATGATTTTGGCGTTATTGGGCTTAAGTGTGGTTTGGACTTGTAAAAGGACTTACTTTCGCAATTAGTATTAACTCTATGCCCTAAACTAAAAAAGACCTCAAATATGATTTGCGGTCTTTTTTTTATAATTATAAAACTATTTCTAAATCTATTGAGGACATCATATTAGGCTGTGCCATACCTACCCTATCCCCTAGGCCAACATACCACCATCTACAGTGACGCAAGCGCCCGTGGTATAACTCGAAGCATCTGAGACCAAATACAGTACCGTACCCGCCATTTCTTCAGGCTGTGCCACTCGCCCTAACGGAATCGAATGCAGCGCCATCTTCAAGACTTTATCGTTGCTGGTTAAAGCGGAAGCAAATTTGGTGTCGGTTAAGCCCGGTAATAATGCATTCACCCGGATATTTAGCGGTCCGCACTCTTTCGCGAAGGCTTTGGTCATGCTAATCACCGCAGCTTTGGTAATAGAATAAATGCCTTGCATATCGCCCGGTACGATAGCATTGACCGAGGCGGTATTTAAAATCACCCCACCGCCCTGCTCGCGCATCATCTTGCCAGCAGCGGTCGACATGAAGAAATAACCGCGAATATTCACATCAACGGTCTTCTCAAAAGCGGCCAAATCCGTATCTAAAATATGCCCATAGTAAGGATTGGCAGCCGCATTATTCACGAGAATATCCAGACGACCAAACTCGCTTTGAATATGAGCAAAAATAGCGTCAATTTGTGCCATATCACCCACATGGCAAGCAAAAGCACTAGCTTTACCGCCATCCGTTACAATGCTGTCTGCTACCGCTTGGCAAGCGTCAATCTTACGGCTAGAGACGATCACATGCGCCCCTCTTGAGGCCAATAGACGTGCGATAGCTTCACCAATACCGCGGCTAGCGCCTGTGACTAAAGCGGTCTTGCCGGTTAAATCAAATAAATCTTTCATAGTTATAAGTCCTTATATTTTTTAAATAAATCAGTGGTCTATATATTGGCTAACGAATTGATAGCTTAAATAGAGATCTATTAAGCCATCATCCCGCCATCTAAGGTAAAGGCATGACCATTCATAAAGCTGCTCTCATCGCTAGCTAGCCAAGCTATAGCGCTAGACACCTCTTCCACTCGACCTAGACGACGCAAGGGACTTGCCTTGACAATAGACTGCTGCCCACGCTCATCAAGTTTCGCCAAAGTATTCTGCACCATAGGCGTGTCGATAAAACTGGGGCAAACCGCATTAAAGCGAATATTAGCTTTTGCATATTCAATAGCCGCGGTTTTAGTCAGCCCTATCACGCCATGTTTAGACGCACTATAGGCAGAGAGCACGGGCGCTGAACGCAAACCCGCAATTGACGCTACATTAATCACGTGACCACCGCCATTGGGTGCCATACAAGTAATCGCAGCGCGCATACAATGCCAAACGCCTTTTAGATTGACCGCGATATTGCGATCAAAGTCTTCATCGCGCAGTTCGTGCATAGGGGCTGGCATATGATCAACGCCGGCATTATTGATGACCACATCCAAACCACCGAGCACTTGCATGGCAAAAGCAAACAGCTCTCGCACTTCATCGCCACTGGTGACATCGACTTTTTTAAACATGACTAAGTGACCCGCATCTTGGCCTTGTTGCGCAACTTGCTCGCCTAACTCTTCCGCCAAATCTCCAATTACGACCTTAGCGCCACGACATGCCAATAACAAAGCACTGGCGGCACCGATACCCGAAGCCCCACCCGTGATTAAAATCCGTTTTCCCGCTACATCTGCTACAGGTGTCATAGTCTACTCCTCTACCTTAAGGACCAATTTGCCAAAATTTTCACCATTAAAGAGCATCATTAAAGTCTCAGGGAAAGTTTCGATACCCGTGACCACATGATTTTTTACTTTTAGCTCGCCCGACTGAATCCAGCCGGCGATATCTTGCATAGCGATAGGGTATTCTTTTACATTATCAAAGACCACAATGCCTTCCATGCGCGCGCGATTAACCAACAGAGACAAGTAGTTTGCCGGCCCTTTCACCGGGGTAGTATTATTATATTGGCTGATAGCGCCACAAATCACGATGCGGGCTTTTCTATTAATCTGCGTAAGTACATCGTCTAGAATATCCCCACCGACATTATCAAAGAACACATCGACGCCTTCTGGACAGGCTTCCCGTAAGTCCTTTTTTACATTGCCATTTTTATAGTCGATCGCAGCATCAAACCCTAGCTCATCTACTAGAAACTGACACTTTTCCCCACCACCAGCGATACCTACGACGCGGCAACCTTTAATCTTAGCGATTTGCCCGACCAGACTACCAACGGCGCCAGCTGCTCCAGAGACTACAACGGTCTCGCCGGCTTTGGGCATACCCGTATTCAACAGACCAAAATAGCCGGTCATTCCTGACATACCTAGTGCGCCTAAATAATGCGGTAAAGGGGCTAAATCAGCATCGATTTTATACAGACCTTGACCCTCGCTAACCGCATAAGATTGTACGCCTTCGTTACCACAGACATAATCACCGGCAGCGAAGCCATCAAGCTTACTGGCAATGACCTGACCTACTGTGCCGGCACGCATCACATCCCCGATTTGCACGGGTTTGATATAAGATTTGGCATCGTTGAGCCAGCCGCGCATTGCCGGATCGATAGAAATATACTCGTTTTTAATCAGCACCTGACCGTCGGCAATTTCAGGTACCTCCGTTTCTGTATACTCCCAAGTGTCTGCGTTAGGCTCACCTATAGGTCGCTGTTTTAACCGCCATTGTTTATTGGTAGCTTGTTGCTCAGTTTGTTGAAGTGCTGCTTGCTGTGCATTAGTCATTGTTCTCTCCTTAGAACCACTCGGCTTGCATATCCGTGCAGACTGAATTGTCGTTAATTAATAGCTCGATATCCCGGCTAATCGTGGGCAGTTCCCAATCGATAAAGTATTTAGCCGCTTGCATCTTACCTTGATAGAAATTTTGTTTATCACGGTCTTGCGTTGCAGTTAACTGCTGTTCGGCTTTACTCGCCTGCCGAATCCAAATCCAACTCATTACGATAGCGGCGAAAATATTCATCAACGCTTGCGCATTACCAGTTAACGTTATAGCTTTCTCGGTCGGTAATATTTGACTTAGATGCAGCAATATATTCTGTAATTGACCGCTATAAGGGTTTAATTTAGCGGCTAATTGCGCGCTCTCTGGCGTGTTAATAGACTTCAAATCTCGCATAATTTCCCGCTGTAAAATCTGAATGCCTAAGCCTTGGTTTTGCCACAACTTACGGAAGGATAAATCCAGTGCTTGCACCCCATTTGTGCCTTCATGAATCGGATTTAACCGATTATCGCGCCAAAACTGTTCAGCGAAATACTCACGGGTATATCCCGCCCCGCCGAGTACTTGAATACCTAAGTCATTGGCTTTCGGACCATATTCTGACGGCCACGCTTTAAGCACTGGAGTTAATAAATCCAGCAATTCGGTCAGCTCAGCTTTTAAGGTAGCGTCATCGGTAGTATTAATACGGTCAATCAGATTAGAGCCGTAAAGACATAGGGAAATACCGCCTTCGCTATAAGCCTTTTGTGCCAATAGCATGCGTTTGACATCGCCATGTTGGATAATGGCAGTCGCTGGATGTTCGGGTTTATTGTTCGGTGCAATACGTCCTTGGGTGCGATCTTTGGCATAGGCTAACGAGTACTGATAGCCGCGATAACCAATCATAGCTGCGCCAAAACCGACCGCAATACGGGCTTCGTTCATCATTTTGAACATATAGCGCAGGCCAAAGTGAGGCTTACCAATTAAATAGCCGTGACACTCATTATTATCCCCAAAACTTAAAGCGGTCGAGGTAGTGCCTCTATAACCAAGCTTATGCAGCAATCCCGTTAGATGCACATCATTGCGCTCACCTACTTCGCCGTCTGCTGTTAAACGATACTTTGGCACGACGAATAAGGAAATACCCTTAACCCCACCGGGGCCGCCTGGGATTTTAGCCAAGACTAAATGGATAATATTGTCCGACAGCTCATGATCACCACCGGAAATATAAATCTTACTGCCCTTAATTCGATAAGACCCGTCCGGTTGCTCAGTGGCAGTAGTGGTGATATCGGCTAATGATGAACCAGCATGTGGCTCGGTCAATGCCATAGTACCGGTAAATTCTCCGGTCAGCATCCGCGGCATAAAGGCTTGCTTGATATCGTCACTGGCAAAGTGCGCCAACACGTTAATCGCAGCGGATGTCAAAAAAGGATAGGCCGTCGTGGAAGGGTTTGCCGCCATAAAATAACCGGCTAAGGCGGTAGTAACAGTTTCGGGCAGTTGCATACCCCCTTCGTCAAAGGAATAACGCGCTGCAATAAATCCCGAATCTCTAAAGGCATCAAAGGCCACCTTTACCTCATCAATCATACTGACTTTTTTGCCGTCAAACTGCGGCTCGTTTTTATCAGCAATATGATTGTGCGGTAAGAACAAATCCGTAGCTATCTTATTAGCGGTCTCTAAGCTCGCATCAAAAGTCGCGCGGTTATGCTCGGCAAACTTAGGATGCTGACATAGCGCTTCGGTATCGAGCACCTCGTACAATTGAAAAGGCAGTTCAAAGTTATTTATCAGGGTATCGACAGCCATAGCAGTATCCTTACAGGTCAATGGGCGTTTATTAAAGGCTATTTAGCACAGCGTGTTAGTAATAGTAGTCTAGTTCGTACCGACATCCCATTGTCATTTATGACATAATTAAGGGCATAACTGACATTTAATTCTTATGGTTTAACTCGATTAAAACTTATTAAGCTAAAGTTATCAGGTAATCCCTATCACAAATAAGGTCCTTACCGCAGGTTCCCTATTAGTGAGTAACAAGTGAAATTTTTTAAAGGAATTGGCACTAATGACAGAACAACACCCTTTTAAGGTGATCGTACTGGGGTTTAATGGCGTGCTAGGCAGCGCTCTAACCGGCGCTTTAGACTTGTTTTCATTTACGGGAGTAAGTTGGCAGCGATTTTTAGGGCAAGCAGTAACACCCAAATTTAATGTGCAAATTGCCAGCTTAGGCGGTGCAGATATTCGTTGTAGCAATCGCCTGATTATGCAGGCGCACTGTGCAATAGAGGCGGTGAAGGACTGTGATTTATTATTGATTCCCACCATTGGTGATTCTATTGATAAGGTATTGCAGCAAAACCAGAGCTTATTGCCGCACCTACAACGTTTGGCGGCGGCACAAACCGATATAGCTAGCAACTGTAGCGGGGCATTTTTACTCGCTGAAGCCAGTCTTCTCGATGGCAAGATCGCCACGACACACTGGGGCTATGCTAATAAATTTAAGGCAGACTACCCATTGGTAGAGTTGCAAGACAATCAGTTTGTTACCCAATCGGGTAATATTTTTTGCGCCGCTGGTGGTAGTGCCTTTTACGAGCTAGCGCTATTATTAATTGAGCGCTATTGCGGTCGTGAAATCTCGACCCAAGTGGCCAAGACACAGATTATCGATAGCAAACGGGGTAATCAAAACAGCTACACCAACGTCACCCTGCATAAGCCGCACTCCGATACGCTCATTAAACAAGTGCAGAGTTATATTGAAAGCCACTTCCGAAATGCTATTCAGGTTAATGAGTTAGCTGCTATGATTAATGTCACCCCCCGTACCCTAAATCGGCGCTTTCAATCCTGCGTAGCCATGCGCCCTATCGAATATATTCAGGCAGTTCGGATTGAGCAGGCCAAGCGGCTATTAGAGTCCGGCGAAGTCTCAATCAAATCTTTAGCAGATCAGGTCGGTTATAGCGATTTGTCTTCGTTTACACGTTTGTTTAAACGCGCGACTGAGCTGACACCAAAGGAGTATCAGGCGAAGTTTTCTCGTAGAGCGGTTTGATGGAGCTTGCAACGGCTTCGAACACCACATTTATAGCTGCAACTGTTTGGGCAATCTCTGCAGGTGTCAGGGTCGGATGTACCAAAAACATCAAGCTGGTCTCCCCCAATTGCTTAGCAACTGGCAATCTTTGCTGTGGTCGTAAGCCGGTATCCTCAAAAGCCTTTTCCAAATATACTTCCGATGCCGAACCTGAATAGCAAGGTACCCCTTGCTCGGTAATAGCTTGGATAATACGAGCTCGCGACCAGCCTGCCGGCAAGTTTTCCGGTTGTACATACACATACAGTTTATAGTAAGCATGTACTGCATCTGCAAAGGGCTCTGCCACCACTATCTTAGGTACGCGCAGATAGCCTTTATCCGCCCATGGCTCACAAGCGGCTAAAATGGTCTGCGCATTAGTCGTACGTTTGGTCGTCCAGTCTAGCATTCTTCTAAGTTGAATCCGTCCGATAGCGGACTGCATCTCGCTAAGCCGCGCATTGGTGCCAAAGCTCTCGTGCAGCCAACGGTAGCCGGGTGGGTGGGGCTTTTCATAGACTGCGGCATAACTTTTACCGTGGTCCTTAAAGGCCCACATCTTACGCCATAGCCGCTCATCGCTCGTGGTCACCATGCCGCCTTCACCACCCGTAGTCATAATTTTATCTTGGCAAAAACTCCAAGCACCAATATGGCCAATACTACCAACGCTTAAGCCTTTATAGCGCGCGCCATGTGCTTGTGCGCAGTCTTCGATAACGTATAAATTATGCTCATCGGCTAAAGCCATAATGGCTTGCATCTCACAGGGCCAGCCGGCTAAATGCACACAAATAATAGCGCGAGTGTTTTCCGTTAAGACCGCTCGGATAGTCGCAGCAGTGATATTGCCACTATCGGCATCGACATCGGCAAAAATAGGCGTCGCGCCCGCATTGACCACACTAGAGACACTGGCTAAAAAAGTGCGCGGTGTCACAACCACTTCATCCTCAATATTGAGGTCCAACGCATGGAGTGCCACATCGAGAGCGACCGTACCATTAGCCAAAGCGATGGCATAGTCACTATCCGACCAACGCGCAAATTCTTGTTCAAACTGACGACCTTGCCGTCCTGTCCAATAATTGACCTTGTTAGACAACAGCACTTGACTGACTGCTTCGGCTTCCTGTCGAGTAAAGCTAGGCCAAGGGTGAAATGAAGTATTTAGCATGATAAATTCCCTACTGCTCTATAAAGCTAGGGTGAATAAGTCATAGCTGCAAGGTTATAACCGCCACTCATAGAATACGTTACCTCTAAAATGGCATGACGATTATACTTGCCCTTACAGCATCGACCTCTGGGACCTCTGTTACGTTACCTCTTCTTAATGCTCAAACCTCGCTTATGAGTTAAGCGGGCTTTCTATATAGCGGAAAAAAATCAGATGCTGACTCATCATCGATATGCTCAGCGGCCTTGATTAAAGCCTGATATTTTTTAGGATTGGTAATAATCCTATGCGTTTTAAACACCAGCTCGTTTGAACTGAAGCCTTTTTTATACTCGTAGAGTGAGTCTTGATTGGTGCCGACTCCGCCCCCCAGATGTAAAAACTGATATCCCGCCTCCCTCCCCCAGCCTCTCGCGACATGGGTAATCAATTTCGAAGGTTGCCATTGCCTGCCTGCCTCCAAGGTGCCACCCAAATGAAATTGCATAATCCCTGTCTGCTCACAAGTGGTATAGATGGACGACGCAATCGCACTATCGTCTTTATTGGCCGTAATCAGTAGCAGTCGTTGTGGCAGTTGTCGACACAGCTGCTGAAAATAGCACTCATCAAAAAAGTAGTACTCATTGGCCGCGACACTCGTCATAGTCTCGTTATAAATCCCGCTAAAGACTTGCACATTATCTGGCGATAGCGTTTCTATTTTGGTGACCACTTCTGCCTTTAATGCTTTCTTGATACCGCGGCGATGGCGATTCTGGGTTTCCTGCCAATGCTCATCCGCTGATTTCGTCAAATCAGAGACTAAAGTCGGACCATGCTGGATGGTTTGCCCCACATCAACATTCCAGTCCTTATTGAGGATAGGGTGCAAGCGGATAAACCAAGAGACACAGCCTTGCTCACAGAGAAAGTCAGCGGCGGCTTGCATCATAATATTAATATCTGTCTGGCTCAGCGATTCATCCACTATAGGGCCACCATAACCATAAGTAGAGGTGGCATCCCACCCCGTAACTCCTGCCCCAGTAGCACTAGCAATCTCTCTTATAATAATAGGATAAAACATTTTTTTATGGTTATAGCTGACCATAATGCCCTGCGGTTGGCCCTTATCGATAATGGAGGAAGCGCTCAACCAACCGCTCAGATGGTAGACATCAATGGGATAATTTTTGACCTCTTGGTCCCAAGCGCTATCAATCGCTTTAAAGCAGACGCTAAGTGACGACATGAGAGTTCTCCTTCTCGGGCAGCCCAAACTTGGCCATAATGTTGCCGTTACTGTCATTGATATTTTGTTTAGTAAGGACTTGCCATACCGTCTTGGCCAATATTTTACTATCTAACCACAGCGACTGATGGTCGACATACCACGTATCGAGGGCAAACTTTTCGTCCCAACTGATGCCATTACGACCATTGACCTGCGCTAGACCTGTAATCCCCGGTCGCACTAGATGCCGCCGTGCCTGCACTGCGTTATAACGCGGCAGATATTCCATCAGTAGCGGACGCGGACCTACCAAACTCATCTCACCTTTAAGGACATTCCACAACTCGGGCAGCTCGTCCAAGCTAGTACTGCGCAGCCATTGACCAAAGGGGGTAAGGCGCGCGCTATCGGGCAGTAGCTCCCCTTGCTCATCGACCCTATCGGTCATCGAGCGAAACTTCACCATTTTGAAGGGTTGGCCATGTAAGCCTGGGCGCTCCTGCCAAAATAGGACTGGCGATCCCAGATTGCGTTTAACTTTATAAGCAATCACGACACATAGTGGCGATAAAACGAGTAACCCCGCACTGGCCGCGGCGATATCTAACCCGCGTTTAAGCCGCTTTGGTGGCATCTCAGAGGCGGGCTCCCTACTGGTATCATGGGGAGACCGACGACATTTTATGAGTGGCAAATTGAACAATCTTTTCATCATGAAACTTCACTCCAAATTCATAGCAGTAATCAGACGGTTATTGACTTTATGCACATCGTATTTGGCCAAGGCCAGTCGCCTCGATGCGGCGCCCATCCGTTGATATAGATGAGGTTGTTGAATGAATTTACGCATCGCCGCCACCAATTCATCGACCGCGCGCACGGGCACGAGATAGCCATTATCGCCATCAATTACCGTCTCTCGGCACCCTGGCACATCAGTGGTAATAACAGGCCGGCCCATCGCCATCGCCTCAAGCACTGTATGCGGAGTGCCTTCACGATAGGACGGCAGGACATAAGCTGAGCAGGCCGAGATTGCAGTGCGCACATCACTCAGCTTGCCCCAATAGGTTACGAGGTCTTGCGCCACCCAAGATTCTAGTTGCTGTGGACTGATTGCTGTGGGGTTCTCATCTATCCACCCCACCAGATGAAACTCAGCCTCTGGATGCTCCGATTTTATGCGTTTGGCCGCCTCGACATACTCCGCCACCCCTTTATCCTTCAGCAGACGAGCAATCAAGAGAAACTTGGGTTTAACCTCTCCGTTCTCATCTCGCGGGAATGGCATAACTGAAAATTCAGCCACATCAATTCCTGAGCCATTGACTACCTCTGTAGCGGTCTCCGGTTGGATTAATTGCAACGCTTGAAATAGGGCTAGGTCATCAGGATTTTGAAAAAATATCTTATCGGCTAAAGCTAAGGCCTTTCGGTACAACCCGTGAACCAGACGTTTGAAAAGACGACGTTGGCGCGAACCCGCAGCCGACATAAACACATAACCTACCCCCGTAATCAGCACATAGCGATTGGGTACCCGTGCTAGCCAAGCGGCCAACGTGCCATAAATGACCGGTTTAATGGTATACGCCAGCATATGGTCCGGCTGGAGCTTGCGTAATAATCGATACGTCGTTAGGAAGGTGCGCAAATCGGCCAAAGGATTGGTACCGGTACGCTGCATAGGAATCGACCGCACGTCATAGCCTAGGTCGCTTAAGACTTGATAATCTTCAGGATAGTCGGCCAAATCGGGAGCAAAGATATGGATGTTATAGCCGCTGTCAGCGATAGTCTCGAGTAAATTGCGGCGAAATTTTAAGACCGAGGGCAAATAACTGGCAAAAAGTAAGAAGTTTTTGCGCGCATCCTGCAGGGCTAATTGACGAGCTTGCTGCCAAAACTCAGCACGCCGCTCCGCTAAGAGTTGTTGATCATAGTGCTGGGCCGTTTGATAATTCTGCTGACCGGCTTGATAACGTAAGGCCACCGACTGCATAAAAGCGGCAATCTGATCGGCTAGTGCGGGCGTATCGCGTGGCGGTATTAGGTGCTGTTGCGGCATTAATTCGGGCACGCCGCCGACTTGAGTGGCCACTGCCGGCAAGCCCACACTCATAGCTTCAATAAGCGCACGCGGCAACCCTTCGCTATAGCTAGGTTGCAGGTATAAATCTAGCGTTCCCAACCAAGACAATACCGCATCGCCACCTTCAAGCACCCCATCAAAATAAATACAGTCTGATACGCCTAGCGTTTCTGCGACCGTCTCATAGTGGCTTTGTAGCGAACCCGACCCTAAGATATGCAGGCGAGCTTCATAACCTTTATCTCTAATAATTTTGACTGCGGTAATGGCCTCATGAAGGCCTTTATAAGGGTTATTAAATGAACCAATAAGACCGATCTTAAAGACGGTATTTTTCACCTCATAGTCGGTTGGCTTAAGCTCTCGGTCTTTGACAGATACTTCGACATTAGAAGCATAACTGGTGAGACCTTGGGTAGGATATTTTCCTTGTAGCGCATGCTCGGTCACATAAATGACCCCGTCCGCTCGTTTTATAAAATAGCCATTCAGAAACTGCATAACTTGGGTAAAGGCCTGATAAGTTAGCCCCGGTTTTACTTTAGCGCTTAACAGAGCTTCCTGTACATCTCCCACCACTTCAATGAAGTGTCGCTTCCTAAATAACAGATTGATAGAGAGTACATAAATGCCCAAAAAGCTGGGCAGCCGCACCACAAGAAAATCGGAGTTCGTCACCTCAGCCATCACCAGTTGCGTGTTAGGCAATAGGTAGGCCGTAAAGGCTTTGTAAAAAGACAGGCCTTTCACAGGTAAAAATTTAAGGTTGGGCAAAGTGAGCTGCGATAAGTTGCTCCAATCCGCCACTTCACTCATCCTACTGATGATTGTTAGCTTACTATCCACTGGAACATAGCGTGAAAATACGGCGTCGCTCATGTTGCCTTCAGAATAGAAGTGCTGGGCATTTTTTTTAAATTTATGATCGTGCACATACAAACAGTTTAAAGAATAGCTCTTCATAATCCGTATATCCCAAGCCCGAAGGCTTAATAAAGGAATAATACTTCTGATATATTCTATTGCGATAAAACTATTTAGCTCACTTCATCTACTTTATGATTACTATTTAAAGCCTTCTCCTTACTAAGATTTTTTAATTACTAGATGCTCATCAATAACCACCAATTAACAACCATCGATTAGAAAGCTAATCATTAACACTTAAAATTACAACCAATAACAAATAACAAATACTCATGATTTTTTAAAAATCTTGCACTTTAGTATTCCCAGTAGCATCAAAAAACTTTTGCGTACCATAAAAATAGAACAGCCACCAAATTAAGCTAATAGACCAGTTCTTCAACCAAAAAAAATCAAATAGAAAACTGGGTAAAGTACTAATAACGCCAAAAATTATGATGCGAATATAACTGTCTTTAACTCGCATAAAATTACGGAAAATGGGTAAAAATATATAAGCCACTATCGTCAAGCCAATCAGTCCCAACTCTGTCAAAGCCCATAAAATCAAGGAATGGGGATGATAGAGCAGGTAACCCTGTTGATTAAGTATCAAGCTGTATTGCACGATATTTCTATGGGTAGTGTCTTGAATATACCATTGCCATACTGTGCCATAACCACTACCAAAAATTATATTGCCCCAGTCTAGCGAGAATATCTTTAACGAAGTGCTCAGGTTCTCGGTCCGACTATAATCCTCAATACTAATCCGCTCAACTGCGAAGAAATTATTGAAAATAAAGACAGTAGCTATAGACAATAGAGCAAATAAAAACACCTTCTTAAAGGTAATATCGCGAATTAGAAATATAAGCCCAAAAAGCAATAGCCCCAATAATGCTGACCTAGAGCCTGTCAATATAATTAAAAATATAGATATGACGATAAAAATTAAATTAATATTCTTACTGCCATAACCACTCCATAAATTAGCAGCAAATACGGATATGCATAATA
Organism: Psychrobacter sp. CoH-33_TS_01; assembly: GCF_058189395.1. Classification (NCBI taxonomy): domain Bacteria; kingdom Pseudomonadati; phylum Pseudomonadota; class Gammaproteobacteria; order Moraxellales; family Moraxellaceae; genus Psychrobacter; species Psychrobacter sp. CoH-33_TS_01. Next base: position 23,773 of record NZ_JBVGQI010000003.1, on the reverse strand, counting down.
AAATCATGACATGAATAGAGGCTGCATTGCCCAGTGGTCCTTTTAAGCGATTATAGCCACTATCCCCTAGAGGGAAATAGAAAGCATAGACCAAACTAATCAATACCAGCAATAGCGAGAGTAAATATAAAAACCGCTTATAATCTACAATATTAATAAAATAAAGGTACGACACCAGTAAGGAAACTAAGTATAAAAATAGAGGGTAAAAAATATAAGAGAACGCTAAGTCATACTCTCTAAATATAGTAGTAAGGTAAGCATATAAAAATAAAATTACGGGTAATATTATTATTCTCTTAATTCTTACTCGGCGCAGTAAAAACAACAATATAAAAGACAGGCTATAAAAGACCACAATGGTTATTTCTTTTAGATATATGGGTAAGCCTTTAATGACAAATTCTTGATTGTGCGGATTTAAACCCAATACCATAATAAATAGCAGGTAGATAACTATAACCAAGTCGGAACGCTGTAACTTAAAGCTCATTATGAATTATCCATTACTGGCGTACTGATTTAGGGCATCCATTAAGTCTTACTGGGTATATATCTTATATAGCTCTGCGCTATCCTTAACAAATGGGGAGTTTGCGAAATCGTATCGAACTCGATGTTTTTTATTAGATCTTTTTCCTTTGTAAGCCTTGATATCCAGTAGACTTTTTACCCACTGTGACTTCTCTAGCGCCATAAACTGCAGGTGGCCACAATCGGCTTCCTGAGGGACTCGGTCAGAGGCCAATACGGGCAAACCTGCCATTTGCGCCTCTACTGCTACCAACCCCAACCCTTCCCATAAAGAAGGAAAAACGAAGACGTCGAATACACTTAACATTAATACGGGTACATCCTGACGTAACCCCAAAAACTTCACATAACGGCTCAAGTTGAGCATGGCTACCTGAGACTCTATATGAGCTTTAAGCGACCCTTCACCTACTAAGACCAGATAAGCATTAGGGTCTCTTTGATGAATTTCCTCAAATACCTCAATGAGGAACTGATGGTTTTTAGGGAGTTCAAACCGTCCTACATGACCCATGACAAATGCTTTATCAGGTAACCCTAAGCGTTGCCTTAGGCTGACATCCTTATGCTGCACATCGTATTGCTGCAAATCTATGGCGCAACATAAGACCTTACAGTTTGGTTTATCTTGCCAAGTGCGCCCATACAAGTTTTTGGCAGCACTCGCGCTAACGGCTATACGGTGGGTGGCAAACATTGCTAACAAGGCCTGCATTGAGCGAAAATACAAGCGATAGACCCTAGATCTGTCTTGAGCATTGGCATTACTATGGCAATGACTTATCCTAATTTTGACTCGGCTTAGATAGGCTACCGCTAGCACCCAGCCACTAAAAGCATGCAAATGACTGTGCACAACATCCGGCTGTATTCGCCTAAAATTCTTGTATAAGTTGACCCCATGCCGCAAAGGGTTAGTTGGCCGTGGACAGTAATGTATCTTGCCTCCTAACCTTCTGATTTCATTGTCATAAAACCCTGGCTGCTGGTTATGCACGATAAACTCATGCTGGATGACTTGCGGGTCGGTAGTGCGTAATAAGGTCATCAGCCAAGCCTCTACCCCTCCCACATTCATTGCTTGTAAAACATGCACCACAGTCTTAGTCATGAGCGGTCATCCTATGAATGTTTACCCCGACTAAACTTGCGCTAATGATCAGCTGTGACAGCGCGGAAAGGATGGTCGTATAAGCAGCGCCCAACACCCCATATTTAGGAATGAGAATATAGCTATAGACTAGGGCCATAGCGGCTAAAAACATAAAAATAGGCAGTTGTATTTTAAGCAGCTGTAAGCTCGTCAGCAGATACCCAAACACTATCGATAAATAGGTGAATACTCCGGCTGCCATGATATAAGGCAGTAAATAGCTGTATTCCGTATAGTCACTGCCATATATGATTTGGATAATGAAATGATGTAAAGGTAGCGAGACAGCTAAGCCAGATACCCCTAAACCCAAGGCAATAACTAACGCCTGTTTGACTACTTTCGTTAGCTCAGCCTTTTTTGACTGTTGATAATATTCAGAGAAATAAGGGCTTAAATACTGACAAACCGAGCCGATAACGATGCTGCCTATCAATAAAAAATAATAAAGAATGGTATAAGCTCCGACCAACTCAACGCTAAAATAGCGCTCCAAAAAATATCGGGGAATATTAGTTTGTAAAGATATCATCATCACAGATACTCCTAGCGGTAAGCCCATAATCGCTAACGCCTTGAGCTGCTTATCCGCTATCTTTAGGGGTTTTAAAGCGGATTTACTCTTGCGGATATCCATCAAAAATAATACTGAGACATAACCTGCTAGCGTAGCGGCCAACGAATAAACCAGGTTATGCGTTAGATATAAAGCGACAAAGGATAAGCTGACCAGCAATGCCGACTTCAGGGTAAGCGACTGGCTGATAAAGACGGTTTTTTTATTCGCGTTGTAATGGGCATAAATAATGTCTGACATCGCCTCACAAGCCTTTAAGATAATGACAAGCATAAAAATGCTCATAGCCAGTCGGTTTTGCCACTCTATAAACAGCAAACATAAAATAATAGCCAGTGCTACAGTGATTACTCTGAGCGAAAAGTATTGTGAAAACTGAAACCTATTATCTAAGTTGATATCTGCAATCAATAGCGGCCTAAGTTGCAAATTACTGAGTAAAAAAATAGGTGCGGTAATAGCTAAAGCATAAGAGTAATACCCCAATTGCACAGGGCTACTAAAGTTACTGAATAAAATCAGTAGGAGCCATTGCGAAAAAGCAAAAAGTACGTTGCCGCCCAATAGCCACTTCGCTTTATGCAATAACGCTATAAAATCATGCATATTGCTTGACATACCATTTCATCGCCTGCGCAATTCCCTCACGAATGGGATAGCGAGGCTTATACCCCAATAAGCGATTAGCTTTCGTAATATCAGCCTGCGAATGCCGCACATCCCCCGCTCTAAAGTCGCGATATATGGGCGCTAGCTCATAAGATATGTCATGCTCCATCAAAGCAGATTGCAGATAACAAAACAGCTCATTGAGACTGGTCCTATCGCCGACCGCCACGTTATAGACTTGGTTTTTGGCCTCCGGGTTGTCGGTAGTAGCTGCTAGGATATTGGCTTGCACAGCATTCTCAATAAAGTTAAAGTCACGGCTGGTCTCCCCATCGCCATTGATATAAATCACCTCATCAGCAATCATCGCGGCAGTCCATTTAGGGATTACTGCGGCATAAGCCCCGTCCGGATCTTGACGCTGCCCAAAGATATTAAAATAACGGAGCCCGATAGTCTCAAAGCCATAATTACGAGCAAAGACTTCGGCATACAGTTCATTGACGTATTTCGTGACGGCATACGGAGATAACGGTTGCCCAATAATGGCCTCTATTTTGGGTAACGCAGGGTGGTCTCCATAGGTTGAGCTGCTTGCCGCATAGGTAAAGCTGGTCACCTCAGCATCGCGGGCGGCGACTAGCATATTTAAAAAACCATCGATGTTGACGGCATTCGTCATGACAGGGTCTTTAACAGAGCGGGGCACTGAGCCTAAGGCCGCTTGATGCACCACATGAGCCACTCCTTTGCAGGCTTGGCGACAGCTACCGAGATTGCGGATATCCCCTTCAATAAAGTGAAAACGTTGCCACTGCTCTCTAGTGACTAGTGACTCTACTTCCTCCAAATTTTGTGGTTGGCCGGTCGCAAAGTTATCGAGGCCAATGACGGTTTGCTCAAGCTTCAATAAGGTCTCTAAAAGATTAGAGCCAATAAACCCAACCACCCCAGTGATGAGCCAGGTTTGCGGCTCTTTAACTAGACGCTGGCACACTTGCTCATAGTGACTCATCTGCACTCTCCATTTTTATAGCCCTTTTTGTTGTGTTTTTTGGGCAAGTTATTGTTATAAGGCATCTAGCATTACAAGCGTTGCTTAGGATATTTTTTTACTGCCATCCAGTAGTTATAGCCACGAACAGTACCCATCACTGCGAACACTGCTTATGGCCACGTAAGTCATAAGCGAATATCCGTTTTATCCTTGGTAAATAAGTATTTGAGGTCATACAGAACATGCTCTTGTTTTCCCAAGGCTCGGATGTTTTCGACCTGCATCTGCGCAAACTCTTGATGGGCTACGGCCAATATAATGCCGTCATATTGATTGGGCTGCGGTGCCTTAATAGGGGTTATGCCATACTCACGTTGAGCAGCGCTACCATCCACCCACGGATCGTAGACATCGACGGCAATGTTATAGTCCTGCAGCTCGTGAACGATATCTATAACTTTGGTATTACGAACATCGGGGCAGTTTTCTTTAAAGCTAAGCCCCAATATCAGCACCTTAGAGCCTTCTACTTGAATGCGCTTTTTGATCATGGTCTTAATTAATTGCGTGGTGACATACTCGCCCATGCCGTCGTTAAGACGCCTACCCGCCAATATAATCTCTGGGTTATAACCAATCGCTTGAGCTTTGTGGGTCAAATAATAGGGGTCTACTCCGATACAATGGCCACCGACCAGCCCCGGGCGAAATGGCAAAAAATTCCACTTGGTGCCAGCTGCTGCTAATACCGCCTCGGTATCGATATTCATCTTATTAAAAATCAGCGCAAGCTCATTAATCAGAGCAATATTTACGTCTCTTTGCGTGTTCTCAATCACTTTTGCAGCTTCGGCTACCTTAATACACGGGGCTTTATGCGTGCCTGCCGTGATTACCAAGTTATAGACATCGTCGATTAGGTCTGCTATTTCGGGAGTAGAGCCTGCAGTCACTTTTAAAATGGTGGTCACGCGATGCACCTTATCGCCTGGGTTGATCCGCTCAGGACTATAACCTGCATAAAAGTCTTGATTAAAAACGAAGCCAGATATCTCTTCTAATACTGGAATACATACCTCCTCCGTCGCGCCGGGATATACTGTCGACTCATAGACCACAATGTCACCCTTTTTTAAGACACTGCCAATGACTGCCGAAGCTTTAATCAGTGGGTTTAGATCGGGCTGTTTTGAAGAATCGATGGGCGTGGGCACAGTGACGATAAAAAAATTACAGTCTGCAAGTGCTTCAATATCTGAGGTAAAACGTAATTGTGCCGCGGACAATAGCTCTGCCTCGCTTATCTCTAAGGTGCGGTCTATCCCTGAGGCCAGCTCGATGATGCGCTTGGTATTAATATCAAAGCCGAGTACAGCCCGCTGCTTACCAAACTCGACAGCTAAGGGCAGGCCAACGTACCCTAGACCGATAATGGCTATCTTGATGTCATTGATATCTTTTCCATTGATATCCTGCCTATCGCTAATATCCTTTTTTTCTTTGATATGTTTCATCTCTCTCATGCCTCCCATGGCATCCCTCTAGCTGATCGATTTATAGTTATTATTTATCGCCCACTTAAATCAATTCGGTAGTCGCTATTGCAGCAGATGGCTTCTTAACCTCGGTAGCCTGCTGATAGCCCGACACAAAGTATCGAAACTGCTGCTTGAGCCAGCTGATATCGTCCTGTTGTGCCCGTTGTACCAGTTGTTCTAAGGTCTCCTCGATATCTGGCAAGGAAAAACAGTGCTCTCTAGCTTGCTTAATTAACGGGTGTTGCGTGCTAGCGATATTGTCCTCGCCGATGATGAGCTCTTCATACAACTTTTCGCCTGGTCGTAGGCCACTAAAGACAATCTCGATATCACCATGGGGGTTGGCCTCATCTTTGATTTGACAGCCACTCAAGTGCACCATTCGCCGCGCCAAATCGACTATCTTGACCGAATGGCCCATATCTAAGACGAACACCTCCCCCCCTTTTGCCATAGCACCTGCTTGAATGACCAAATTAGCAGCCTCCGGAATCGTCATAAAATACCGAGTTACCTCAGGATGCGTGACGGTAATCGGCCCGCCATGCTCAATCTGCCGAGTGAATAAGGGCACTACCGAGCCTGACGACCCCAATACATTGCCGAAACGCACCATACTAATACGGGTGCGGTGGTCACCTAGCGCGTTATCCGATTTGTTAACCTCCCAACTTAGGGCTTGGCAGACGAGCTCAGCCAAACGTTTGGACGCCCCCATAATATTGGTAGGTCGCACGGCTTTATCAGTAGAGATTAGGACAAAGGTGGTCACTTGTGCTCGAATAGCAGCGCGCGCGCAGTGGTAGGTGCCTTTAGCATTATTGATGACACCTTCAAAGGGGTTTTGTTCCACAATGGGCACGTGTTTATAAGCGGCGGCATGATAAACCGTCTGAATGTGATACGTCGCAAATACCGTTTGCAGTTTGTGCTCATTGGTGACATTACCTATTAGTGCTACGATTTCGCTACGCTCTTCTAATGGTAAGGCTGCTTGCTGTGTTAGTAGCTCCTGATGGATGGCATATAGGGCATACTCCGATAGCTCAAATAGCACCAAGCAGCGCGGGCGGTTTTTGAGGATTTGGCGGCACAGCTCGCTCCCAATAGAGCCGCCTGCCCCCGTGACTAAAACCCCTTTATTGCTGATATTTTGTCGTAATAACTCGGCATTTGGTGCGGCTGTCTGCCGATTCAGCACGTCTAAAATATCCACTTGCCTTAAAGTGCTGACCGTCACTTTGCCATCGGCAATTTCGGTTAGACTGGGTAGTTTCTTGATTTTGACAGAGATATTAGAGAGGGTATCGATGATTTGGCGTGTGCGCGCGCGGCCCATAGTAGGCACAGCCAAGAAGACTTGCTCTATATTGAATTTAACTACTAGCGCTGGCAGGTCAAGGGGAGCATATATTTTCTTATTAAACAAATGGGCGCCCGTCAATCGCGAATCGTCATCGACAAAAGCTATGACCTGGTAGCGACTGGTGTGCCTAAGCGCCTCGTATAAAGCTTTGCCGGCTGCTCCTGCACCATAAATGATGACTTTTTCACACCTTTCCGATCTATTGCCACGAAATTCCTGTTGCTCCTGCCCATTCACCAACAACTCGCGCAGGGTTAAGCGACTGCTCCATAACCAAATGAAAAATAGGAACAAATACATAGCGGGCACAGAGCGAGGAATAGCACGCAAACTACCGAGATAGTGAATCACGCCAATGGCGACTAGTAGCAAGACAAACAGCTGTAAAACACTGCGCATTTCTCCATCGAAGAATATGCGGGTCACGCCTTTATAAAACCCAGTCATATAAAGGCCAAGTACAGGTGCCAGTGCACATAGACTGAGCAACATCCCACTGATATGCGACTCAACCGTACCAAAGCGCAACGATAAAGCCAGAAATAAGCAGAGACAAGATATTAAGTAATCGCTCACTAATAAGATGCACCGCTTAGCATAGCGTGGTAACTCTAGCAAACTAGCGGACACACGGTATCTCCAACTGGTGGCAGCACGAGGTTCTAAAACAGCTAGACTATCCTCAGGCCGGTGGAGCTTATTAGCATTACTGTCTATATTCATAGTCATGGTATCGCACCACTGCTTACGCTGATTAAAGAGAACCTCTTTGCTTGCTGTTGCTAACAGCTGTTACTAAACTTAGTACTTACAAACTTCTATTTAAAGTCACAAGTTACCTTAGGCCCTCTTGAGCATAGGCATAACTATAGTGGTAGCTATACCTGCCTAGCACCCCTTGGCGGATGTCATTGAGGATGATCCCATCAACCTCGATATTAGCCTTTTGCAACTGCTTGACCACATAAGCCAACTGGCCTTCGATAGAATGGCTGTATCGGGTCACCATCAGCACTTTGTCCGCATACTGCGCAGTAATCATGGCATCAGACGCGACCAACACTGGGGGAGAGTCAATAAAAATATAGTCATACAGCGGAGTTAACTGAGCCATCAACTCAGCAAAACGATCACTTGCTAGTAAGGAAGTCGGGTTTTTGGGATGGCGACCGCGAGGCAGTAGGTCTATATGGTCAAAGGCGGTCGGATGAATGCACTGCGTCAGGGCTAATCCATCCGGTGGTAGCTCATCAGAATGAGTGGATGAAAGCGATGATGGTGGCGCAAGGTATTCCGCCAAACCCTGCTCTTGTTGCGCGGGTGTAAGAGTAAACACCTTATGCAAATGACCTAGACGCATATCGCCATCCATCACCAAGACTTTTTTGTCCAAATGGGCAAACACTTCGGCTAGATTGGCAGTGATAAAAGATTTGCCTACCCCGGGACTCTCCCCCGTAATTAAGATAACTTTACCTTTGCCCGCCGCCTTATGTACTGCCGGCATCCCAAACATTAAGAAGGTGCGCAGACTCTTGATAGCTTCGTAAGTCAGGCCATCGTGATCGACTTGCGCCAATAAACGCTTGCCCGCTCGCTTGTTATTGCTGAGACGCTGTAAAGATCTTGAGCGTGGCACCGTCGCAATCACAGGTACCCCTGTCTTAGCTTCCAGATGCTCGGGGTCCTTCACGGTATTGCGCATCAAGTTGCGCAAGAGTACGAGCAGCGCCCCTAGCAAGGTGCCAAGCAAAAGCGACAGAATATAAATCTGTAACTTCTTGGGTGCAATTGGTTTGAAAGTACTAATAGGCAAATCAATGGCGCGCACATAACCAATCTCGCCGGCCCGCACAATTTTAAGTTGCTCGTGATTTTTGAGCATCGTTAGATAAATCTCACGATTGATCTCCATGTCTTCTGACAGCTGGAGAAACTCGCGTTGGATTTCGGGTAAGCGGGCAATCAGCCTTTTGACCTCTTTACGCCGTGTGCGCAAAACCTTGAGCTGATCCTTAATTTGAATGACTAGCGGGTGCTCATTGGTATAGTAAGTACTGAGTTCGGCCAACTTTAGATTGAGCTCATTTAATTGTGACTCGATCTGATAGCTCTCGGTCAATAGCAGCTCGGCCTCTTTACTGACATCAATAGTGCCGTAAGTTTCGCGAAATTCGTTAAAAGTGGCTTCTGCGGCTTCTAGCTTTTGTTTTAACTTAGGAATTTGCGACTTCATAAACTCAATAGTGTTGGTCGTCTGCTCAGAGCTGCGCTCTTGGTTTTGCGTGACGTAAGAGTTGACGATTTGGGTCAGAATACGCCGAACTTGCTCTTGATCACTACCGGTTAGTTTTAGCTCGATAATGCCCGTTTGTTTGCCCCGCTCGGTGACTGATAAGGCTGTGTTTAAGGCATCAGTGCTGGCCTGAAGCGACTGCTTAGTGAGACGAATTGGATGCTCATCCTGAGGCAGTGACAGTACAGTGAGGGTGATATTCCCTGCGGTAGTCTTAAAGGTAGTCTTTTCTCCTAGCGGCCCAGGGAAGTTATAAATACCATCACTAAGGACAAAGCCCGATAGCGTAGCTCGCAAAGTAAACGTATGATTCAGATAAGCTTGCGGCACTTCAAACACACTCACCCGAGCGGGTCCATCTCCGGTATCTAGCGTCACGCCATCATTGCGATGAATAGGTGTCGCCGTTTGGGCCTGCAGAAGTCTGTCTAAAGCATTCTGCTGCGGATCTACCATTTGGATATCGAGATGCAGCAAGTCCACCACTGGCTCCAATACCATGCGCGATTTGATGAGCTCGCGCTCGGTTTGCGCCAAACTGACTTCAGGGGCGACCAACTCCGAAATATTGGCTCCTAAAGCGGACAGACCTAGCGACTTTTCATCAAGCTGCAGCAGCGCGTTGGCGCGGTATGTGGGATTAACATAGCGGCTGTACAGCACGCCGAATAACAGGCCTAGCACTGCAAAGGCCAGTACAATCTTCCAACCGCGTAGTAATACGCCTAATAAAGCCAGTAGATCAATTTCATCATCCTCAACTTTTGGCGTCGCTCTCGGTAATTTTGGTGGCGTTATACTCATAAGTTATACTCGTAAACCAGCACTTGTTATTGTTATTTTCCCAATCGAATCTCTGCTTTTTGCTATTTATAGCAGCGCTCTTTATTTAAACCTTTCAATTGCCTCAATTATGATGGCCGCCTCTATTAGAGTTACAGCCCCGTGATTAAAGAAATTGCTGATGCAGAAGGCAGGATAGACTCTATAAATCTTGACCAGCGAGTGATACCGGTAGGATCAACATAGATAATGTCATCAGTCTGCATCTTGAAGCGATTGGCCAAAGCAAGATTGGTTACTGAGCGCATATCCACATAATAGATATCGGCATACCGGTATCCTGGACGATCACGAATCACATAAACCTTAGCCGCATCAGCGGTCTCGGCATCTAAGCCTTTGGATTCTCCCAAAACATGCGCCAAACTCAGCCCCTGTTCAGGGATCTCCAGCGGCTCTATCTCACCAAACTCCCCCAACACGTAAACTTTGTTGCGATCGCGATTATTGATATGCAGTGCATCGCCATCCTGCAGATAAATCTGATTGGGAGAGACACCTTGATTTTGTAAATTGCGTAATCCAAGCTGATAGCGGGTCCCTTGGCGAGTCAGCTCGATACTGTTAGAGTCGCCGCTCGCCAGTGCCCCGCCCGCCATAGAAATTGCTTCTACTAAGGAAACCGGTGCATCGGCCATGTTGAATTCACCCGATTGCTTTACCGCGCCATCTACAAAGTACTTTTTGCCACGATAATTGATGACCTTAACTTGCGGGTCTGGATATTTGAGATAAGTTTTTAATTGCGCGCGTAACTTAGCCGTAAACTGCGAGACACTAAGTCCGCCGGCTTTGACTCGACCAATCAAAGGAAACTGAATGTAGCCTTGCTGATCCACTGCAAAGCCCGAAGCATAAGGATTGCTAGAGCTAGTATTGGCCGCTGGAATAATCTCGGGATAGTCTATTAGCGCAATACTCAGAATATCTCCTGCGGTAATGCGGTAATCAGCTTGGTTGGAGGGCTTTAATAACGAAGATAGGGAGTGGTTGGTATAGGCTTCATGGTTAGTCAGAGGAGAGTTATTATGGTCAGTAGTCGGTAACGAAGCAGACGGTAAACTCGCTAAGCTCAATGATTGGATATGGAACTGCATGCCGTTTGACGCTAAAAAGCGTCCTGACTGAGGCAAATCACCCGCATGAAATCCAGAAGTAACCGCACAACTTGCGAGTAATCCAAATAGCCCAAAAAACAATACTTTGCTAAGCACTGCAGCAGACTTCTCCAAGATTATTGCTGTAAATTCCATAAGTTACGCTCAAATAAACTGATTTATTGAAACTACTTGAAATCTAACAATAATAACTCTATCTAATGTTATTATTAAATAATACTACAATAACAATTTAAAGTAGTAAACAAATATATAGTTATAAATACCACATTTATTATTTAAATTTAATTAACAATATGAAGTTGCAGATAAATTATTTATCTCTGATAAACGAAATAAATGTAACTGAGCTAAGCGAGGATTGATAAGCTGGGATTGGAGCGTATTGCGAAGGGTGTTTGCGAAGAACGGTTAAAATCAGTTAAAAAGTGCAGTCAATAAAAAACCACACTTCACAGTGTGGTTGCTAAAAATCATTGGGTTCAGCAGTAGTAACAGACCATGCTACTCGTCAATACAATTGCCACTCTAAACCGACACCTGCTCCTATATCACTAGAGTCGACCTCTGAATCTACCGCCCAAACTCTGGTTGAGATAAGGGTTTGCGGTTTAAGCTGATGATCCCAAGCAATATCAATCGCTTTGAGTTTATCCGTGGTCGGAAAAGCTTGGTTGGTCACTCTATCGGATTGGTTCACTTTGGCGTATTGGAATTTATTACGTACGAAGTTATCTGCATCTAATTGCTGCTTACTGCCTGTTAAGGTAATTTCGGTGTCACCACTCAAGCTCTATACTTAGTCACACGCTCAGTCCTTTATATTTTAGTTGGGAGATCATAGTTGTTTGCTTTAAATATTGCGGTGTCGTGACTACTGTCGGTAAATATTCGGTAATAGTAAGGCTTTTCGAACTTGTAAATACAGATGGTAAAGCAGCGCGTAGACGACTAATAACAACCCGCCTCCTTGCATAAAACCCACAGTAATCTTCGCTAGAAAAAAATAACTATCAGACACTAGTAGGGTATGCCATTTAGCAGCAGCCTTTAAACTGAAAATTAAGGTACTAGCCAAAATAAGACTAATGATAACAAGACTATGAGAGTTTTGTAGAGTTAACGGTTGGAGCACAGTATAGCTAGAGGAATACTTTTGCGATGTTGTACTGGGATAAGCGCTATCTTGAGGCTGATAGCTCGAGCTAGGCAACCAATAGGTCAAATAAGCGAATCTGCCTAACATTAGCAATCCTAGCAGGGAGCTTAGGTATTGCAGTAAACGGGCGACCGGTATCTGCCCTAACCCATATATAATGACGGTCTGCTGCAGCATACTCACTTGCTCAGCGATAAAGCCATTCGGATGTGTCGTGCCATCCCAAAGCAAATGGGTCACTGAGCCTAAGAATAGGCCTACCCCGACCTTAGACCAAAAGGTGCCACCACGCTTTAAGGCAAATCGCAAGCGATTCTTTAAAAGGTAAGGTGTATGGGATGTAGAAGAATTTGGCACATTTGCAGGTGGTAGGCGCTCTCCTGCTGATCTCTCCAGCCAAGGCTGCGCTAAGGCTATTGCCGCAGGTTTCAACCCCCAAAACCACACTCCAAATACCAAGAGCCCCCAGGGCAGACAATAACTAAATAGACCCGACCACTCATGAGAATGACGAACTACCGTACTGGCAGACCCTATGAACAGCCGCTGCAAAAAGGCTAAATCCAAAAAATAAGGCAAGTCGGGCAACATAGTACCGATCAATAGCGCGTCAAAATTCAACCAACGACGGCTACGATAAAAAGGTAAAGCGGCTGCCATGTGGGCGACGGTAAAGGCCATCTAGGGTTTATTCGACTCCGTGCTTTTAAGGTTTGAATGGTAGGTTTTGCGGCTTTAGTTCGTGCTACATAGTTCCAGTTCTTACTACGCCGTTTAAATTTGTGCAATCTAAATTAATACTACATATTGGAGACTTTAAGGGCAGAAACCTTACCATGAAGATTTTGCTTAATATTATCTAAAGTTTGTTTTTTTAAGACTATCTCTGTCCAGTGACGCAAAATGACTTTGTCATAATCTATATGACTTTGATAAGGCAAGCCTAACTGAGCTTTAAGACAGAATTCCACAGGATTAAACCCCAAATGCGCACAAAAAGGTGTAGTACCCGAAAAGCGACTGTTAATCTCAAACAGTTTGGGTATGCCGGCCTCACTCACTCTCAGCTGAAAGTTACAAGACCCTGAAATCCCTAATTTTACTGCAATCTCTCTGACATAGTCCTCTATCACCAAAGAGTGTTCCGGAAAAGCTCTGAAAGTATCGCCCGACCTTAGCTCCCTACGCAAACATAAGACATCTGAGACCACCCCCTGACAGATAGCGATGGTGCACGTATATTCGTAGCCCTCGATATGCTCTTGCACAATAGGCGCCTGTAGCGAGTCTATGGCCATTTTAGCTTGATTTAGATTATGAACTAAATGCACTCCAATAGAGCGGCAGCCGACTCTAGGCTTGATAATTAATGGAAATTCAATCTGGCTCCACTCTACTTCATGCGGCAATAGCGTAATTGGGTAACCTAAATGATGCTCTTGCAAAAACTCGACGGTCTTTAGCTTATCGTTGGCTATTTCAATCACGCTAATGGGTGAAATTATAATATTTACACCAAGGTCGGTCTTAAATTCATCGGCATGGTTGGCACAATTAATCAGTTCAACATCAGTACCGGGAAAATAAAAATCGATAGCATGAACGACGCAAATCTGCTTAATCTTAGCAAAGTAAAGACTATGGCTGGCCGCGGGGACTAAGTAACTATAATCGCCCCCATACAGTCCGGAGGCCAGCTCGCTCATATCCGCCGTGACGATATAAATCTCTAAATCTTTGATTAGCTTTAAAGATTTAATAATCCCTTGGCCAACCCCTCCCCCCGCTCCTGTCACCAAAACTCTAATCATGACAAAACCTCGCTATAGTAGCTTAATAGTTTTTGTTGAGTCTTAGTCGTAAGGTTAGAGTCGATAATGGACTGACAATGCGCAGCAATATCATAATTCATAGGCACAGACCTCAAGGCAACCTTATTATCGTCAATCTCACAAACTAAGAAAGATGCAACAGAACCTCGTGGCTGACCTATACTGCCATTTGTCACTAAAAATCTATCAGCCTGATAGAAATCAATATTGGTATTGATGGGTAACTTTTTAATATCAGTACTTATACCATCGCATTGATATTTTTTATATTTAGCTCTATGGGTATGGCCAAATATAGCACCACGCCAATTATTTTTAATTAAAATATCATAATTTAAAGCAAAATCTTTTTCGCTATTTAAATAAGACCAATTCCCATATTCACATAGATTCGCATGCGAAAAAATAATATCTTTGTAACAAAAACTATTAACCCAAGCAAACTCATTGATTAAAAGACCATCTAATTTATTAACTGTGTCTAATACGCATTCTAAAATAAAATCTGGGAACTTTTTATATTGATAGTCTTGGCTATTTTGATAATCAAAATAAATCTGATCGTGATTGCCTTTAATAAAAATACAATCATATCTCTCTGCTAACCTATGCATTAAACCTATAGTTTCTTTGACATTGACCCCATAACTTAAAAGATCTCCTAAGAAGACCAATTTATCAATGCCTAGGGTTAATAATATCTTAGAGAATTCTTTTAAGGCAGCGCTATTTGCATGTATATCATTCACAACGATAAATTTCATTATTCATCCTATGCCATGCATTGGTTCAGAAACCATATGATAAACATTTTATTCTGTGCTAGCTATTCATTAGTTTAAAAAACCATTTCTTCAAAGCACCAAGTTACTATTTTTTACTTTGTTTAAAATCATAAGCAACTCTATTCATTAATATTTTTTCTATCCCTAGTATTAAAAAATCTGCCGAATATAAATAATTTTTCTTTAAATAAAAAATCTGGCTGAGCGATTGAAGTGATATAAGAGAAGTATGTTAGAGCACTACAAAAAGAAAAAACCACACTTATTAGTGTGGTTTTTAAATTAGATTATTGGCAGCGGTAAGAAGCTCATTAACTATATAAATCTTAATTAACTAAAGCCTAGTCTACATGTTAATGTTTTTTACTGAGTTTCTAGCCAAGCCTGGAACATAAGAATACTCCATAACTGATGCTGATGATTATAGGCTCCACTTAAATGCTCTTGCCACATTCTACGTATAGGTGCTGGGTGAAAGTAGCCTTGTTTCTGCAATAAACTTTCCTCTAATAATGCCTCAGCCCAATCCCGTAAAGCCCCTCTTAACCAGTTATGAATAGGTATAGCAAAACCCATCTTAGGTCGCTCAATAAAGTCACGAGGTACATGACGAAATAGCACTTGTTTTAATAGCCACTTACCTTCACCCTTATGTATTTTATACTCTAACGGCATACGCCATGCCAATTCAGCAATACGATGATCCAGCATAGGTACTCGTGTCTCTAAACTATTGGCCATAGCCGCTCGATCAACCTTGACTAATATGTCATCAGCCATATAGGTCTGCGCGTCCATAGCCATCATAGCGTGCTGAAAGTTATCTGTTTGAGGCCAGCAATTTAGGTCACTGATTAGCGTCTTTGGTTCTTGTGCACCAATCACTAATTGAGCTGGATAGTCCCAATGACTAGTGAGCTTCTGATAGAACGCCTCCCCACTATCTATATTAAGAACTCCCGCTAACTTATGTGCCTTATCACCCGGTGTACGTAAACGTAGTTTTTCAGGCAGAATAGGATCGAGTTTATCAAACAAGCTATCCCAAGTTTTTGGAGCTATCCCCGTAAGTCCCGCTGCTGTTAGTTGACGAATAGGTTTTGGCAATTTACGACATTTATTCCATACCTGTTGAGCCGTAAGGTAACGATTGTAGCCACCGAAAAATTCATCACCCCCATCACCGCTTAAGGCAACCGTTACATGTTGACGGGCTAACTGACTGACTAAAAAAGTGGGAATCTGTGAGCTGTCCGAAAAAGGTTCGCAATAAATAGAAGCTAGGTTAGGGATTACGGAAAGCGCATCTTCAGGACGTACATATAACTCAGTGTGCTCAGTCCCAATATGTTTTGCCACCGCTTTTGCATGAGTGGCTTCATTATAGCCTGCATCATCAAAACCTATGGTGAACGTCTTAACGGGCCGCTGACTTTGTGCTTGCATTAACGCCACGACAGTACTGCTATCAATACCACCACTCAAAAAAGCCCCAAGGGGTACATCAGATTGCATCTGACCACTAATACTTTCTGTCAATGCAGTCTCTAAAGTATCAACAGCTTGCGTTGGAGTGCCTGTAAATGGATTGGCCAAACCTGTTTCCACGATGTCATTAAAGCGCCAATAGGCTTGAGGGCGTGCACTTTTGGCCTTTTCTAAATTCGATAAAGGTAATTGCAACCAATGGCCGGGACGTAGCTTTTCGATATCCTGATAAATACTATAGGGTGCCGGAATGCAGTTATGCTTTAATAACAAAGTTATGGCATCACGATTAATCACCGGTTTGAAAGTAGGGTGTGCTTTAATCCCCTTCAATTCTGAGCTAAAGTATAGACTTGACCCTTGCCACCCCCAATATAGAGGTTTCTCACCCATACGGTCTTTTGCTAGGGTCAACACTTGATTCTCACGATCCCATAAGACCACTGCAAACATGCCCACCATGCTTTTCAGCGTTCTTTCTATACCCCAAGCTATAAAGCAAGCCAACAGCGTCTCTGTATCAGAATGGCCACGCCAAGCTAACGAGTAGCCTTCGGATAGTAAACGAGCACGCAAGTCTAAATGATTATATATTTCACCATTAAAGACCAAAACATAGCGACCGCATACAGAATGCATTGGTTGCGCGCCAGCTGGCGAAAGGTCTTGTACAGCCAAGCGCTGATGACCGAGAGCCAAGCCTACTGCTTCATCTAACCAAAAATCACCGGCATCTGGACCTCGGTGATGGATAGCCAAATTCATTTGAGCTATTACATTTTGCGCAGCTATATTTGCGTGCGTATTAAAAAAACCATTGACACCACACATGGTGGATTACCTCACTTACTATTATTTTTACTATTTAAAACTCATGAATTTACAGATTAATAAAGCAAGCGGCAGCTTACTATACCTATAATTGATGAAGGTATTTTTGAGTATAAAAGCATACTACAATCTTTATACTATATTTTCTATTATAGAAAATGAATTGACTTAATATATCTGCCACTCTAAACCTACGCCCGCGCCAATATCACTAGAGTGTATGTCAGAGTCTACAGCCCAAACTCTCGTTGAGACCAGTGCTTGTGGGTTAAGTTGATGGTCCCATGCAATGTCAATAACTTTTAATTTATCAGTCGTTGGAAAAGCTTGGTTGGTCACTCTATCCGATTGGTTCACTTCAGCATACTGTAATTTAGCACGGATGAAGTTATCTTCACTGAGCCATACCTTACTGCCTAAAGATATGCTTTCAGCATCGCCCCCTAAGCTATGACCTAATGGATAGCCCTGCTGATAGTAACCGTCGCGATAAACGTGATGATTATACGAAATACCACGCACTTCACTACCCGTTCGAGTATCCGCGTATTCAGTGTATAGCTGATAAGGCATTCCATTTATTGAAGATGCATAATCCGCCCCAAGTAAATACATATTTTTGGA
Source organism: Psychrobacter sp. CoH-33_TS_01 (assembly GCF_058189395.1). NCBI lineage: Bacteria > Pseudomonadati > Pseudomonadota > Gammaproteobacteria > Moraxellales > Moraxellaceae > Psychrobacter > Psychrobacter sp. CoH-33_TS_01. Next base: position 6,023 of record NZ_JBVGQI010000003.1, on the reverse strand, counting down.
AGGTAAGCCGCCTGCCTCATCCTCCCCTACCAACTGAGCATAGACGCTAGCTGGCACCTCTACTAAAGGCGCTAGATTCATACGCAAATCAAAACCTGCCAGCTGATTGGCAGGGTCACCCTCACTTGTATCATTATTATCTCTAATACCTGTTAAAGCATCGAAAAATGAACTGGCGCTTTCTGGCCTACCTTCACCACCCCACATAAAGGTACGAGAGGCTCCTAGCTCTAACCATCGAAAGGGAGTCGCCGATAAACGCATGCCGAACAGTTTAGCTTCTGGTACAGCTTCATAGTCATCCAACTGACCAGCAAACAGTTGGTACTGCCAAGGACCCGCCCAAGATAAATAGGGAGAAGTGGGAGCAGTCTGTTGGTCGCGCTGCATAGTCACCCCCACGACAGGACGACTAGCATCCCCTCGTATTAGGCTACCATCCACGCCAGGTCCCCACCAAGTCGGGACTTGCCCAGCAATCAACCACTGATTGATTGCTGTACCTGCGATATAACTCCCCTCAAAGCTAATATCTGATCCGTCATCATTATTAGAGGCAGTCTCTATCAAGTCGTCATTCTTGAGGTTAGCTTGTAGATTAGTTTCCCATTGTGGCTGGCTATATCCCAAAGATACTGTTGCTTGTTGGCGAGCTAATTGATTATCTGCAAAAGTTTGTGGCAGTTGCTCACGGTCAGATTGTAAATAGACATCTAATGATGCATTCACGCCTACTGCAGAGATCCTATCTAGCGACCGTTGTACTGATTGCAAGACCTGCTGCTGCGCTAGCGTAGTTGCTTTAGCTGATGCTAGTCCGCGACTAATCTCGTTAGTAGTTAGCGGCCAAGTACTGGTACTAATCTGCGTTACTCCCTGCGTATTTAGCCAATCTAAGTCAGACTTTAGGCGGATATCATTCATCTGCAAGCTTTGGGCGGTACTTAACATCGACATAAGTCCTAAACTTAGTAATAAACTCAGTCGCTGATAATTCACTCTTGCATACATAATATCTCACCTTTCTTTTGCTGCATGATAATGAGGCCAAAGATTTCAGTCTCATCTTTTAGCCCATTATATACTGCAAATACGATAGTAAATATATCGAAAATACTTATATTAACAGTTGCATAACCATAGCAGTGATATCTCTATGGCATAGGCATAATGATAAATAACGGCCGCAAAGCTAGCGCAGACGTACCTGCTTTATCAAATAGTGTACCACTGCATAAACTATGAATACCCCACTAGCACCCTGTAAGAAGCTGACTGAGACTTCGGCGAGAAAATAGTATTTATGCGTTGATAATACATGACGCCACTTTAGAGCAGCCAAGACACTACCTACTAGCGCACTGATTAACATCAAACCAAGAATAAGTAAACTATGATTTTTTTTAATAACGAAGGGCGAGAGATTTAAGCTCAGTGCCAATATGCATTGCTCATTGGAGGAGAGATTACTTGTACGAAGTGTGATGAGTCTAAAGTAGGCAAATCTAAACAATAATCCTAAGCCAAGTAACGAGCTTAGGTACTGTAACAACCGTGCGACTTTCATATCGCCTAATAAGGGCAGACTGACTGGATACTGTAGCCACCAAACTTGCTGAGCAATAAATCCATTGGGGTGAGTGATACCATCCCAAAGTAGATGGGTAGCAGCCCCTAAGACTATACCAGCTATTACTGTCAGCCAGAAAATCAGCAGTGGCTTGTATATAGCTAATGACAATGTCTTTTGAGTGTCACGCAAGGTGCGATAGCTAGCACTAGACGGTTGAAATAATGGTGTGCTAAGCCAAGGTTACCATAGCGACTTAGCCGCTGGCTTTAAGAGATAAAACCAGAGTAGAAATACGAGCAGTCCCCAAGGTAGGCAATAGCTAAATACTCCTAACCATTGGTGAGACTGCTGAGCAGCGGTACAAGTCGGATTAAAAAAACGAGGTAAGAAATATGGCAGATCTGTCAGCATAGTGCCAATGAGTAAGGCTCCAAAATTTAGCCAACGAGTGCTGCGTTTAAAAGGAAAGGCAGCAGCCATATGCGCAAATGTGAAGGCCATCTATAGCTTATTATATCTTGTGTTTTTCATTTCCATTATTAGCGCTATATATCTAACCTGCAATAGTCATTAACTCTATATCAGACAAAATAATACTTAACTGTTTATATATATTATTGACCTACAGACAGTACCCTCCCTCAAACCTCTCTCTTAACAGCATCGCCACTACCTTTACCTAAAGCTGTACGAACAATATAGCTAAAATATTTTTTCAGATTAAGGCTTTCAATCATCCGCTTATCTGTTTCAGCAAGCAGCTCAGGTGTGGACATATCAATGCCACTTAGTTGAGCCAATCCAGTCACGCCAGGTAGCACATCATACACACCTTGGCTATCCCGAGCCTCTATTAGATCCTCTTGGTTAAATAAATTAGGTCTTGGACCTACTAAGCTCATCTCACCTTTTAATACATTTACTAACTGAGGCAGCTCGTCTAGCTTAGTCTTGCGTAATATCTTACCCAGCTTAGTAATAGAGCTGTTATCTGCTAAGTGACTGGCTACAGAGGCAGTATCAACTTTCATAGTACGGAACTTAACCAGCTTAAATGGTTTTTTATCCTTACCTACACGCTCTTGAATAAACAAAGGTGAGCCAGTATCAAAATAGCCAATTATAGTCGTACCGATTAGTAATGGTGAAGCCATTACTAAGCCTGTCGCTGAAAAAACCACATCTAAAGGTCTCTGTAAGCTCATAGGGGTATGATCAGCTAAGTTTAACTTATAGAATTGGGCAGCTTTCTGAATTGACTCGCTGGTAGAGTATTTAGGCTGCCAATCTAATAAGCTTTTTGATTTACTAATATCTACTTGTAGTGAGCCCGATAACCTTTGAGCAATGCCGGGCTTACCTAAGATAGTTGCGGCTTTATCTATTACACTGGCCGGTATTGGTAATGCTTTATTTTTGACGCCTAATCCTTTTGATATCTCTTGCAACAAACCAGCTGTCGAAATATCATCATCATCAGATATCAAAAACACTTCATTTCTGGCATTTTTATGTTCAACACAGGTAATGATGAAATCAACTAAATTATCTACAGACACCAAACTCCGTAAGTTTTGTTTAATACCGCCTATTGGTAGAGGTAAGCCTTTATGAGTCCACTTGATTAGAGACTGGAAATTACCCTTGACGTTTTTACCATACACTAAGGTCGGACGAATAATCACTACTTCTAATGGCGTAGTCTCGGCTAGCTTAAGTAACCCTTGTTCCGCCTCATATTTAGAAATACCATAAGGGTCAACCGGATTCGATTGAGAGTCGGCCGTATAAGGATGACCTAACTCGGTACCCTCACCATTAACTTTGATAGAGCTAATAAAAATGAACCGTTTAACCCCGGCAGCAGCGGCTTGACGTGCTAAATTCAAAGTACCCTCTACATTTACTTTTCGAAACTCAGCCAGAGGGTCAATAGACTTATCATTCATCAAGTGTACACGAGCAGCCGAGTGGATGACAGTGTCTACACTTTGTAGAGCATCTGTCCAATCGGTCGTAGCAGTCAAGTCATCAACTTGTACGACCCTTACAGTGCTAGACGTATTGACAACACGTCGTACTGCGATAGTTAAATCATAATTGCCATCAGCAAGTATGCGTTGCTGCAAAGCACTACCGACAAAGCCAGTAGCACCAGTAATAAGTAATCTGTGAGCATTAGTCATCAAGTAAACATCCCAAAATAAAACTATTAGTCTATTTGTTTATATATAGACAAGTGTGTATCAACCACTTGCTCAATAGAAAAAACCTTTTCTGCAAGTTGACGTCCTGCAGTGCCCATTTTTACTCGAAGGTCAGCATCTATAATTAGTCTTTCAATAGCGCATGCCAGCTCTGTAGAATTTTTAGCTGCTACTAATAGACCGGTTTTATTTGCTTCTATAGCATCCCGGCAGCCTGGTACGTTAGTTGTGATAACTGCTCTTCCGCAAGCTGCAGCTTCAATCAGCACTTTAGGTAGTCCTTCACGGTAAGAAGGCAATACCACAAGGTTAGAGTGTTTGAAGACAGCAGCCATATCTTTTTGATAGCCCACCACAGTTAAATTAGGAATAGACTGCCATTGCTCAATATCTTTGTCTTTGGCACTAGTAGGATTACCTGAATCTATATCACCGACTATCTGATAGCTGGCTTCTAAGCCTTTTTTATTCAAAATTTTAATAGCTTCAATGTACTCAGCTAAGCCTTTATCAAATAATAACCGGGCAGCAAAAGTAACCACAGGTTTGTTGCTTAAATTTTCAGGAGTAAAATTAAAATCCAAGAGATCCACTCCCGAACCGCGAATTAACACTGTCTGCTCTGACTTTACTATTTTAAGATTTTCAAGCAGCTGTTTATCGTCAGGATTTTGAAGAATTACGGTAGTCTTTTTAGAACCCAATGCTAAGCGGTAGAGTGAAATACCCACTTTACGCTTAGACGCTGCTATAGCACCTTCAGATAAAAACAAAGTCCCTAAACCTGATACAGCCGCAACGACTTTTTTTATAGGTGTAAATCGAGCCGCAATTCCACCGTATATCACCGGCTTGATAGTCACTAAATGCACTACATCAGGTTTAACTTCCCTTAATAGCTTCCAGATAGTAAACAAGCTATTTAACTCACTAGGTATACTACTGCCACTACGTGTTAGTGGAATTTTATGATGAATAAAGCCCATATCACTGATTTCTTCTACTGCCATCCCAGCTCTAGTCGCTACATGTACAGTGTCACCTTGCTGCTTAGCCGCTAAAGCAATAGGTAAACGATGAGACAAAAAAAACCAAGGCTCATTGACTATGTATAAAATATTCAACCTATATCCTATTAAAATAATTTATATTAATATAGTAGCAACGAAAAAAACATCTGTACATTATGAAAACTGACTGCAACTTAATGACGTACTAGTAAGTCATTATTTATAATTAGTATTACAATTACTATAACGTCTATTAAATCATCAAATCCTCTCTATAAACAATAATTTATTGCGTGTATCAAGTAAGCTATAAAAAATAATTTGATATCGAATTCTTACTATAGTTGATATCAATTAGAATAGACACATCACTTTATGAAATGAGACTGTGATGATTTTTCTAGCTTGCTATGCCTATGTCGACAGAGACTGCAAAAAACTAATCTCAATCTCGCTATATCGTTTTCAGTTATAAAAAATATAAGCTAAAAACCTATAAACTGGCTACACAGAAGTACAAATTAGTTATAGATAAAATAAAATCTATTATTTTACTTTACAGACCAGTATAGTTAAACGCAATAAAATTTAAAAACCGTTATTCTAAATATAATAATATATAGATATTATCTATTTAAAATAAGTCTTCGCCAAACGCCTAGCAAATTTTAAATAAGAATACAAAAAAACACCTAAGAAGTATATTATATTTATATCCCTCCTCTTATATAAATTTTTAAAGTTTTTAATTTGCCCTTTTTGCATCTCAAATAAATGCGAACTTAAGCCTGAATGCCCATATGCAGCTTTGTATATATAAACTAATTCTTTATCTAAACGAGCACATTTTTCATCCGAAAAGCAAATGTCTAACCATAAACTATAGTCTTCTGAATATCTTCTACCACTAGGAAACCTTTGTTTTAAATTTCTTTTTAACATAACTGAAGGCGTCGGAAACCTATTACTAATAAGTAATTTATACTTTCCAATATTATAAAAATCCGAACTTTCAATTAAATCTTTTTTATCGTCAGTTGTTAACTCTTTAAAAGCATGACCGGTTAGTGCAATATCAGGATTTTTACTCATCCAAGAATATTGGATAGCTATCTTACTTGGATGCCAACTATCATCTGAGTCTAAGAAAGCTATATATAGTTAAGTCTTTATAAAATCGATACAGCCCATATCATGAAACAGTTTAGGTAGATTATTCTCCATCCATCCTTG
>NZ_JBVGQI010000039.1:0-290 GCF_058189395.1 Psychrobacter sp. CoH-33_TS_01 | reverse complement strand
TCTTTAACGATAGGTGCGGTGTCAGTAGCGTCTGCTTTCTCCTGACGATTCAGCTCACGCTGCAGATCTTCTTGCAGGGCATCTAAGCGTGATAATAAGGACTTGAGATGACGGGCTTCTGCAGGCGGCGGTGTCCATAAGTCAGGTTTAGCAGTATAGGCATAGCGTGCCAATAAAATACTGTCTTTCTTATCGGTCTTATGACGGCTGCCGAGACTATCGGCGTAGCTTCTGACGAAGGCAGGGTTAACGATACTAACGTTTAAGCCCTGCTCATGCAGGTAATAGGC
>NZ_JBVGQI010000038.1:0-296 GCF_058189395.1 Psychrobacter sp. CoH-33_TS_01 | reverse complement strand
CCGTTGTTGCCGTTCACCGCGGTGTTGCGCATCTGGGGGCTGCCGACCCGGGCCAGCACACCCACCATGTGACCGGCCACGAAGTAAGCGCCATAAGAGACCGGGCCGGCGAAAACTTCAGTCGTGCCATCCGGGTACCGGTTCGCGAACTGGGCCTCATCCGTTGGATAGAAATCCTGGATCACGGTCAGGTCTCGGCCTGCTGCTTCCGTGGCTGCGGTCCAGTCGGCCTACGTGGCGCCCGGCCCGACGACCACACCGGTGCCACCATGATCGGATGTCGGCTTGAGCACGCC
>NZ_JBVGQI010000037.1:0-304 GCF_058189395.1 Psychrobacter sp. CoH-33_TS_01 | reverse complement strand
GGAATATCTTGCTGAACGGTAGCCCCGTTAATCGTGTACGTTGCGCTCATCACTGCCGATGAAGCTGTGCTCGTCGTACTGTAGTACGAGAACTGAAGCTGAACCCAGTAGTACGTGTTCAACTGTATGTTGAAGTTGTATGGGGAACTCGTCGGACTGTTGACGTTAGTAACGAGCTGAAGGTTCGTGCCGCCTGATGACGAGTTGCTGATATTTAGTAGTGGATTCCATGACCCCGGAACACCAGCCGTGCCCAACGCGAGCAATGTGCCAGAACCCGGGTTCATAGTGTTCACGTTCAACC
>NZ_JBVGQI010000036.1:0-342 GCF_058189395.1 Psychrobacter sp. CoH-33_TS_01 | reverse complement strand
ATGGGGCGCTCGCCTGGTGTTCACTCATCGTCCATACCTCCTTCAGGCCGACGGCTGGCTCTGGTCGTGCTTCGCAAGCGCGCGCGCGACGGATGACTTGCCGACGCCGAGCACGGCCGCGATCTGTGCGATGCTGTCGCCCTGCTCACGCATCCGCGCCGCGGCCGCGGTGCGCTCCGGGGTCATCACAGAAGGCCGGCCGCCCAGGCGACCCTCAGCGCGGGCGTGCGCCAGACCGCGCCGGGTGTTCTCCCGGATCGTGTCGACGCGGAGCTGCGCGAACACGGCAACAATGCCGAACAGGGCTCGGCCCATCGGGGTCGTGGTGTCGATGTCGGGCTC
>NZ_JBVGQI010000035.1:0-375 GCF_058189395.1 Psychrobacter sp. CoH-33_TS_01 | reverse complement strand
GCCAATAGAATACTGTCTTTCTTATCCGTCTTATGACGGCTGCCAAGACTATCGGCGTAGCTTCTGACGAAGGCAGGATTAACGATACTAACGTTTAAGCCCTGCTCATGCAGGTAATAGGCGACGTTCTCATGGTAGATGCCAGTGGCCTCTAGGGTCACGTGAATATCGGTTAAGTCTGGATTGATATTGGCTTTTAGCCAATCGATTAACTTATTGAAGTCAGCGGCTTCATTAGCAAAGACTTTGGTTTTAACTTTAATCTTGTCGGTGTCTTTTAACCAAGCCACATCAAGTTTAGCTTTACTAACATCGATTCCAACATAGTGAGTCATCTTGTCGTCTTCCCTTGTTCATTCAGTGTCACTCATTGCA
>NZ_JBVGQI010000034.1:0-461 GCF_058189395.1 Psychrobacter sp. CoH-33_TS_01 | reverse complement strand
GCATCAGCATCAGCATCAGCATCAGCATCAGCATCAGCATCAGCATCAGCATCAGCATCAGCATCAGCATCGGCATCGGCATCAGCATCAGCATCAGCATCAGCATCAGCATCGGCATCGGCATCAGCATCAGCATCGGCGTCAGCATCGGCGTCGGCGTCGGCATCGGCATCGGCGTCGGCATCGGCATCGGCATCGGCGTCTGCATCAGCGTCTGCATCAGCATCAGCATCAGCATCACAATCCGCGTCGGCGTCTGCATCGGCGTCTGCATCGGCGTCAGCATCGGCGTCGGCGTCGGCATCAGCATCAGCATCAGCATCAGCGTCAGCATCAGCATCAGCATCAGCATCAGCATCAGCATCAGCATCAGCATCAGCATCAGCGTCAGCATCGGCGTCAGCATCAGCATCAGCATCAGCATCAGCATCAGCATCAGCATCAGCATCAGCATCAGCATC
>NZ_JBVGQI010000033.1:0-469 GCF_058189395.1 Psychrobacter sp. CoH-33_TS_01 | reverse complement strand
AGGGGTATAGCCAAGTTGGTAAGGCATCAGGTTTTGATCCTGACATCCGTTGGTTCGAGTCCAGCTACCCCTGCCATATATTGCGTCATCGCGGCGCTGATAAGTACAGTGATAGTTATAATATACCGCTATTTTTTAGCTTATTTATAACTTCGATTAATGCCAATTAATATCCTTAATTGGCATTTATTTTAATAATTATTATTAATTTAGTCGGCATTGACCTATCTTAATTGACAACACAGTTAGTATTTCGGTATAGTTCGCAACGAACGCCGCATTGTCTGATTATGAGATTTTCTCTACCAGACCATGTTAGCTTATAGTACTGTGATTGTTGTTATCGTCCTCGGCAGTCTTTGAGGAGATAGCATGCAAGCTTCTCTACTTACAGGGGTATAGCCAAGTTGGTAAGGCATCAGGTTTTGATCCTGACATCCGTTGGTTCGAGTCCAGCTACCCCTGCCAT
>NZ_JBVGQI010000032.1:0-535 GCF_058189395.1 Psychrobacter sp. CoH-33_TS_01 | reverse complement strand
ATAAAACCACAAACAAGATCAGTGGTGTAGAAGCAGGTACTGATGCAAAAGATGTCGTAAACAAAGGTCAATTAGACGCTTTGGCAGGGCAACAGACCGCAACAGACAATGCAGCGGTTAAATACGACGACGCAACGACTAAAGACAAAGTAACTTTAGGTGGCGGCGCTACAGGTACAACCCTTAGCAATGTTAAGGCTGGTGATATTTCTGCTACCTCAATGGATGCTGTGAATGGCGGTCAGCTGTTCACAACCAATCAGAACGTGGAACAAAATAGCCAAAACATCACAACCAACAGCAATAACATTACGGGCAACACCACTGATATCACGACCTTAAAAGGTGGCTTTAGCTTACAGACCAATGGTCAAAACGGCGCTGCAATCAAAGCGGGTGATACAGTTGATATTGGAGTGGCTGAGCCAACCGATACGAACTTGACGGCTACTAAGACAGGCAACAATGTTGCGTTTGCTTTAAGCAAAGACTTGCAATTAAATAGTGTCACTACCGGCAATACGGTGATTAATAA
>NZ_JBVGQI010000031.1:0-620 GCF_058189395.1 Psychrobacter sp. CoH-33_TS_01 | reverse complement strand
CCTCGAGCCAGTAGGCGCTCGTATTGAGCTTTAATATCAGGGTTCCATCGCGTTGACACGACAGCGGCCATGTACAGTTTGGCGCGGATATCACTAGAGCCGTTTTTAGCCAATCGTGATTTGCCCTTAAACTGTCCGGACTCAACTTGCTTAGGTACCAGTCCTAAGAAGGCCGCTACCTGTGAGGCTTTAGTAAATTGTTTATTGTGCATCAGCGACACCATTTGCTTTGACACTACAGGACCGACGCCTTTGATGCTTTCAAGCAATTGCTGGTCTTGCTTTAGGTTTGGATGCTTGTCGATATGATTGTTGATATCGTCATTAAGCTTGGCAATGGCAGACTTTAGAGCGTTTATCATCTGCTGAATAGACTCTTTAACGATAGGTGCGGTGTCAGTAGCGTCTGCTTTCTCCTGACGATTCAGCTCACGCTGCAGATCTTCTTGCAGAGCATCTAAGCGTGATAATAACGACTTGAGATGACGGGCCTCTGCAGGCGGTGGTGTCCATAAGTCAGGTTTAGCAGTATAGGCATAGCGTGCCAATAGAATACTGTCTTTCTTATCCGTCTTATGACGGCTGCCAAGACTATCGGCGTAGCTTCTGACGAAGGCAGG
>NZ_JBVGQI010000030.1:0-767 GCF_058189395.1 Psychrobacter sp. CoH-33_TS_01 | reverse complement strand
AATGCTCGTGATTCGATGATAAATTGTACCAAGAACTCATGAGATTTATCATCAATCAAGATACAAGGCTGGGCATTCTGCCCAGCACTATCTATAACTATAAAACACCTCTAAACTAAAGACGACTTCATCATAAAGAATGAATATGCGCCTATATATTAGGGATAAAACCGCAGGTGGCACTTACTTTATTACCCTCACTCTACACGATAGGCAATCAACGCTGCTTACCGAGCATATCAATGCTTTCCGGCAAGCCTTCCGCTCTGTCAAACATCATCATGATTTTACCTTAGACGCTATGGTGCTATTGCCCGACCATATTCATATGGTGTTGACCCTTGCTGAAAACAGCGATAATTATTCAGTCATCATAGCCAGTCTAAAGAGCCAATTTTCCAAACAAATTAAAAAGACAGAACCTATTTCATTATCACGAAAAAATAAGCGAGAAAGAGGTATTTGGCAACGCCGATTTTGGGAACATCGTATCCGTGATGAAGATGATTATAGAAGTCAACTTGACTATATCCATTATAATCCCGTCAAACATGGTCTTGTAGTTAACCCACAGGCCTGGCCTTATTCAACTTTACATCAATTGATAGCTCAAGGCTTATACCCTCATGATTGGGCAGTTGAAACAGTGCCTATCATGATAGATGTGTTATATGATTAAGTTAAGGATATGCTGGGCAAAATGCCCAGCCTTGTATCTTGATTGATGATAAATCTCATGAGTTCTTGGTACAATTTATCATCGAATC